>JANSXW010000113.1 GCA_024742755.1 bacterium
AAACGATTGTGCCTGCACAGAGGTCATCGCAAAAGCCATGACTGCTACCAGTGCAAGCAGCTTGTTCATGTAAGTTTTTTTCATACGAAACGTATTGAATTGAGTGAATGGAATAAAAGTTAACAATCGGTTGAACAGCGGGAAGGCAGGTTAGCAGCCTGCATTCTCCGCGGTTTATCTTTAAGGGCGCTGAGGCCATGTATATCCCCCTGGCACCCCTGGGTTATCATTTGATTAGCACCGTTTGCGTCGCCTGCCGGCCGCCCATAATTACGCGCAGCTGATAGGTACCTGCAGGGAGGTTATGAACGGGCAGTTGAAGCTGAGCTTCTCCACCGTCCAATTGCCTTTCAGCGAGTGGCTGCCCCAGCAGGTTCATCAACGTAACTTGGGTGCGCTCCTTGAACTGCCCCTGCTCCAGGCGGACGTTTAGTACCTCCGATGCCGGGTTGGGGAAAACGGTAAAGCTTTGCTGAAGGGCTTCATCCTGTTCCACGCCCACGAAAGCATCGAAGCCCAATTCCCAGATGTAAAGCTCGTCGCTGGGCCCGTCCATCCAGCGGTCAATCCACTCGATGTAGTAGGTTACACCTGCAGTGACCTCAATGCTGTCCAGGCTGGAAGTCAGCAAGCCCTCGCCACAACCATTGTCGTTCTGAGCTACCAGGTTAAGCCCCTCAAAGGTGGAGCAGTCACCGGTGTATACAAAAAAGTGGGTATCACTTGCTGCAAAGTCACAGGCAGAGATGCTCATGTAGCCATCTCCGTCAGGCGTAAACTGATACCATTTGGACTGTGCATAGTTGGTCGTGGAACCTGAGGTGTTGTTGATGTTTGGCCCAGCCACCGCTGACTCGCCGTCGATGGCGCCCACTTCGTGTTCACCCGGCTCGATATCTTCCGCAGATTCGCAGAATTGCCCTACTGCAGGGGCTTCTTCCACCAGGGCCAGCTCAAAGCCAAACCCATCCGTTTCCCAGGCGTCATCAAACATGATGTAGTAGGTCTCACCCGCTGTAACGACCGCCTCTCTGTAGGAGGCATAATCATTATCGTTACCCGTGTCGCAGCGGTCATCGTTTACCCCAACAATACCGAGGTTTTCACAATCGGCGCCTTTAAAAATCCAAAGACGGGTGTCCACACCGCCGCCACAACTGGATACTGACAAAATTCCGTCCGTTGCCGGGGTGTAGGTATACCAATAGGCTCTGAAGCCACTCCCGTTGCCGCCCTGATCGTAACTGCCACCGTAGCAGGCAAGATCGGGAACTGCATAAAACCCAGGTTCTTCCAGGACTTCAGCCGTGTAGCAGTACTGCCCGGCTTCCGCTGCCGGAATTTCCAGCAGGCTGATATCGTCGATGTAGTAAGAATGCCCCGTACTCTGAGGGTAAAAATTGATGCTGTGCATCTGGCTTGATACGGCACTGCCGCTGCTGAATGGCCAGGTGTCTACTGTTCTTTCATTAACGACGAGGCGGGCGTAGTCGCTGTCTATGTCTATGAAAAGATACACCGGGAACCACGTACCGGAAGGGTAAGCAAAGGAAGCATCATCACTGCCATCGTACTTTTCAAGTGTGCCTTTCCCATCTTCGAAGGATACATCAAACGCCCAGAACCCCTCTGTCGCGGTTGGGGCCTCGTGCTGCAGGTTGAAATAGGCACTCGTGCTGTCGTACACGAACATCGACCAGGACAGGACATAGTGCCCGCTTTCCTGGCCGCCAAGCAGCAACAGGGCATCCTGCCCGTCGATATTGCCATCAATTTTGATCGAATTACTGCCTGTATTGGCTTGCTCGGTGGATACTTCTGCTCCGGCTGTTGCACCCGGCCAGGTATCCCAGTCGTCTGACTGGAAAGTTATATCGCCGGTAGCGTAGGCAGAAAGGTCATCCATTAACAAAACTCCTGGTTCATCACACGTAACCTGCGCGTTTAGGGTTAAACTCATCAATCCCAGCAGAAAGAAGAAAGTGTAGCGTTTTTTCATACTAAAGTTTGTGCTTTTTATGCTTCAGGTGATTTACACCTTATGATATAATCGGTTTTTAATCGTAGCAACCGGAGCAGGTATTAAACCGGCAGCCATTTTTGATCGCTCGCAGAAGATTCGATGACCCGGTCAATAAACTTCATGCCGCGGACCCCATCTTCAACGGTTGGGAAATCTTCGTATGCTGGATCCGGTTTCTGCCCGGAAAGCCTGGCGCGCAGGCAATGGGCAAAGTTCCGGTAAATGTTTGCAAAAGCCTCCAGGTAGCCTTCGGGGTGCCCTGCGGGGATACGGGCCGCAGACTGAGCAGCAGGATAAAGGTCCCCCACGCCGGTACGGAGCAGTTCTTCGGGCTTGTCCAGCCAGCGCACTTTCAGGTCGTTGGGGTACATTTGGTGCCATTCCATGCCGCCTTTCTCTCCGTATACCCTAATGTGCAGCGCATTTTCTTCTCCGGCTGCAACCTGAGTCGCGTAAAGGATTCCCCGGGCGCCGTTATCAAAGCGGAGCAGCACGCTACCATCGTCATCGAGCTGCCGCCCTTCCACGAAAGTGTGGAGGTCTGCGCACAGTTTAGTGATCCGGAGCCCGGTAATGTACTCTGCCAGGTTCTCGGCATGAGTGCCAATATCGCCCATTGCCCCTGCTGCACCGGAACGCTTAGGATCAGTGCGCCAGGAGGCTTGTTTTTGGTGGGTCGCTTCCAGGCGGGTGGAAAGCCAACCCTGCGGATAGGCGACAATGACTTTGCGGATAGCCCCAAAATCACCATTGCGGACCATCGCCCGCGCCTGTTTGACCATAGGGTACCCGGTATAATTGTGGGTCAAAGCAAATAGTAGCCCAGTGGATGCAACGAGTTGTTGCAGTTCCAGCGCTTCATCAGTATTAAAGGAAAGAGGTTTGTCGCATACCACAGAAAAGCCGTTCTCCAGCGCCATCTTTGCCGGTGGGAAGTGCACATGGTTAGGCGTTACGATGGACACAAAATCCATACGCTCGCCTTCGGGCAGGGCTTTTTCCTTCAGGATCATTTCCCCGAAGCTGCCATACACCCGTTCAGGAGGGAGATAAAGGTCAGCACCGGAAGCTTTGGACTTTTCCGGGTCGCTGCTGAAAGCTCCGCATACCAGTTCAATCTCACCATCCAGGGTAGCAGCCATTCTATGCACGGCACCGATAAAAGCACCGCGGCCACCACCTACCATTCCCATACGGATTTTTCGGCTCATATAGATAGTCAGCTAATTATAATCTCTCTGGCATTCAGGTTCCGTGCCCTTGAAAAACCAAGCCTTCCTCTTATGCCCGCTGGATTTTGCAGGCAACCAAGATTGAGGCGGCTTAATTATCAAAGACTTAGAATTTGAACCATAAGTCGGGATTCAAATCTAAGGTTTTGCCCGCTATATGACCATAATAATAGGCATATTTTTTCAAAAAGGATAAAATTTGATTGGGCAAGTTTTACGAAAAAAACAATGAATACAAGGCACCTGAGCCTTTTGCCTGACGATAAAGGGGAAAAAAGACACCTGTTAAAATTGCAAGCCCTTTTGGCTTAAAATGATTAAACCTCCATCCGGCTGCTGCTGTTTTCACATAGCAGCGGAGCGCACCCTGCCGCCGCTGCCTGCTCAATTCACCAAGTAAATGGTTGAACTGCTTTATGTCAAATACGATTGTGTACGCATTGGAGGAGGTTGGACAAATTGCCGAAAGGCTACTGAAGGCAGCTGCCCCGGAACAAACCATCTGGACTTTTACCGGTGAGATTGGCGCGGGCAAAACGACACTGATCAAAGCCCTGTGCCGTAAACTGGGCTCGGAGGAAACCGTAAGCAGCCCTACTTTCTCCCTGGTCAATGAATACGAGGACCGGGAGGGGGAAACCTTCTACCACATGGACCTCTACCGCTTGAATGACGCGGAGGAAGCCCTCGATATCGGAATTGAAGAATACCTGGACAGCGGCCGGCGCTGCCTGATCGAGTGGCCTGGCCTGATTGAGCATCTGCTCCCGGAGGATACTTTCCGAATAAAGCTTGAGATTGGGTCCGATTCCAGCCGGAAAATTATATTTTTGTAAGCTATAAGTAGTTTGACGGAAACAAGTGGATCCGTCTCTCAGGAAAGCCAAGCCTTTTATGAGCGATAAGCAAAAGAAGAAGATACCCATTCCTAAAGAGTTTACGGAACAGCAGTTTGTGCCACAAGCTGAGATGCTGCAGGTCAGCAACAAGCCTAACAAACTCTATATTGGTATTCCGAAGGAAATCACCATGCAGGAAAACCGGGTAGCCCTTGTTCCTTCTTCTGTTGCAACGCTTATCGGGCATGGGCACCGGGTGGTTGTGGAAGCAGGAGCGGGGAAAGAGTCCAGCTATTCTGACCATGACTATTCCGAAACCGGTGCTGATATTGCCTACAGTGCCGAGCAGGTTTACAAAGCGGACGTCATCATCAAAGTGGCGCCCCCGACGCAGGCGGAGATCGAGCTGATGCACCCCAATCAAATCCTGATTTCGCCCCTGCAGCTTCCCATTATCAATGCGGACTACATCAATAAACTGCGGCAAAAGCGGGTTATCGCGCTTGCCATGGAGTACATCAAGGACGAGTCTGATACCTTTCCGATCGTGCGCATCATGAGCGAGATGGCTGGCATCAGCGCCATGCTGACGGCAGCGGAGCTGATGGCGACGACGAGTGGGGGCAAAGGCGTGTTGCTGGGCGGCATTTCCGGTGTGCCCAGCGCCAAAGTGGTCATACTGGGTGCGGGTATCGTGGCAGAGTACGCCACACGCACAGCGCTTGGACTGGGCGCGGAAGTCCGCATTTTTGACAACAATATCTACAAACTGAAGCGCCTGCAAAATCAGGTGGGCCGCCCGTTGTATACCTCTGCCATCAACCCCCACTATCTGGAAGCCGAACTCATCTATGCCGATGTGGCTATTGGCGCCATGCATTCCAAATCGGGCCGAACGCCCATCGTTGTCAGTGAAGAAATGGTGATGAACATGAAGCCCGGAGCAGTCATTATTGATGTGAGCATCGATCAGGGCGGGTGTTTTGCCACTTCCGAGGTAACCACCTTCGAGCATCCTACTTTTAGCAAGCACGAGGTCATTCACTACTGCGTGCCTAATATTGCTTCCCGGGTGTCCCGGACTGCATCAGTCGCGGTGAGCAATATCCTGACGCCTATCCTCCTGAAAGCGGGCAGCACAGGCAGTATTGAGCATTTGCTCTTCAACAATCATGGGCTGCGCCACGGGGTCTACACTTACAAAGGCTGCCTGACGAACAGCTACCTGGGTGAGCGGTTCTCCATCAAGTCCACAGACCTGGACCTGCTGATCACTTCAAACCTTTAATTCCCAAACGCCTCTCCCCTACTCCAGGTACTGCGATTTCACCCATCCGATCACGGAGCCGTGGGCGACCATCCACCAATCCGGTGTGGTATACTCTATCACCTGAATTTCCTGTCCTTCCGATAAGCGGGCAATAGACTGGCCCTGTTGATCGCCTGCCAGCCCCGCTACCATGTTGGCTGGGTTACGAAGGCGGGCTCGCCGTGGGGCGGGCGGCAAGCTTGCATCAGCAACATGTTGCAGCATACCGGGGTGTTCGGGCGCACCTCTGTCGGCCGCCAATTCAATAGTCTCAACAACCTGAAATTCCTGCCCGGCATCTGCCAATATCGGCGGCGTATAGGCTACAGCAGGGCCATAATCCGCTACAGGCAGCCTTTCCTCCTGGATGAGCATCGGTGTGACCGTTTCCTCCGGCAGAGCGGGCGGAGCCGAAAAAGTGGTTTGAGGCACCTGACGGTCAGCCTCGACCGGATGCCCCAGGCCAGCCAGTAAGCCCGCCTCCTCAAAAGCGATCGCTAAAGGCCGGACCTGCTCTTCCGGATAACCGGGGACCGGCACCATTACGGTATTGGTATCCCCCCACACCAATAGCAGCCCCGGGGGCTCTGCCTCAATGGGCATTGGACGGATGGTGATTTCCGGCAGGCCGGGAGGGGAAGGGGCTCTGCCCGCGATGGGCGGCGTGGTGCCTCCCTGAGCTATTGGTACGATGAAGTGCTTTTCCATCACAAGCCGGTCGGCAGCTCCCGGAGCAGGGCGAATAGCCTTTATCTGCACCGAATGCGGAGGGTGATCCACCATTTGAATCAAAACTTCGTGGTCAAAGCCGGCTTCAAGGTACAAATGATAGTCCGGCCCTTCAAACCGGCTCAACCGGACCAGCTGCCGCTGGCCCTCTTCGGTAATCTTATAAGCATCAAGGTGGAAAGGCGTTGGCTCAGCACCGGGCAGGCTGCTCAGAATTTGCCCCTGTAGCCGGACATAACGGCCCTGCCCCGCAGCGGAACAGTAAACGAACATCAGCCCAATGGCCAATGCGGTAAGTTTTTGCATTTTTCTTCTCATAGTCTGACTGGGATTATGGGGGGACAAACAGGTGGTGCGGCCGGGCTCCAAGCCCCTGGCCGCTTCCTGTTTACCCAGGTTGTGTGCATATTGCTGAGCTGAAACTAAAGGTCAGCTACACTTCACTTCATACGGCTGCCTGAGTTAGAATGTTGCAGTTTGGCACCGGAATAGCGGCATCTACCACTGCTTAGCCTTGTACGGGTACCGGATCATATACTGTTCATGTACCATTTGCTGAAGCTTTTTCCGGAGTTCATCGATATTCTCCCCGGTGGCAGCAGAGACAAACATGCATTCCTGGTCAAACATATAGCGCAGATTGCCGAGCAGCCCATCTTCAATTTCCCGCTTGCCCTCTTCCGTCAGCAAGTCGTCATAGTTGCGCTCCCGGTAAAGGTCTATCTTGTTGAAGACCAGCAGCGTGGGCTTGTCAACGGCTTCCAGGTCTTTCAGGGTACTGTTGACGGTACGGATATGGTCTTCGTGCAGCGGGTGCGCTACATCTACTACATGGAGCAGGATATCGCTTTCCCGCACCTCATCCAGGGTAGACTTAAAGCTTTCGACCAGATGGTGCGGGAGCTTCCGGATAAACCCGACGGTATCGGAAAGCAGAAAAGGCATGCGGTCAATGACCACCTTCCGCACGGTGGTGTCCAGTGTGGCAAAGAGCTTGTTTTCGGCGAATACCTCCGACTTACTCAGCAGATTCATGAGGGTGGACTTGCCCACGTTGGTGTAACCGACCAGGGCTACCCGGATCATTTCACCGCGCTGTTTGCGTTGCGTCTGGTTTTGCTGGTCAATTTTTTCCAGCTTTTTCTTGAGCAGGGAGATTTTATCCCGCACAATACGGCGGTCTGTCTCGATCTCTTTTTCACCCGGGCCCCGCATACCGATACCACCACGTTGCCGCTCCAGGTGGGTCCAAAGCCCCCGCAACCGGGGCAGGAGGTACTGCAGCTGCGCAAGTTCCACCTGTGTTTTGGCCTGAGCCGTCTGCGCCCGGCTGGCGAAGATATCCAGGATAAGCGTACTGCGGTCTACAATTTTAAGTTTGAGGAACTCTTCGAGTATGTTCACCTGTTTGCCGGAAAGGTCGTCGTCAAAAATGACCATGCTGACCTCCTCGTGGGCGTCGACGTACTCCTTAATTTCCTCCAGCTTGCCCTTGCCGACAAAGGTCCGCTTATCCGGCTGACTGAGTTTTTGGATGTAGCGCTTCCGGGTTTTCGCGCCAGCGGTGAGGGCCAGGAATTCCAGCTCATCCAGGTACTCCTCTACCTCTTCCTCGGTTTGAAGCTGACGGACTACGCCTACCAAAATAGCGTACTCTTTTTTCTGCTTTAACCCTTTCTTGTCTTTTGTACCTATTGTCCAGTCGTGTGCCATAAATTCTTTGTAGTAAGTAATGGTAAAGGGTTGTGTGCCTGTACTTTTGGTCTACCTGCTTTGCAACCAGGTTTCAGGGTTCAGTTTCTGGGTGCCTTTCCAAATTTCGAAATGCACGGTGTTGTTGTCCCCGGCCAGGCGGCCTATAGGCTGATTGGGCCCGACGGGCTGCCCTTTCTCCACCAGCACTTCTTCAATGCGGTAGTACAGTGTGAAGAAATCGCCGTGGTTGACCAATATAGCGTTCTGATATACGGGCACGAAGGTGATGTGCGTGACTTCCCCTTCGAAGACCGGGAAAATGTCCGCTCCGTTTTGAGCCTGTATTTCAATGCCATTATTAGGCAGCTTCAGCCCGGTATCTTCCATGACAATTGCATTGCCGAAGGATTTGCTTACCTGGCCGGACCGGACGGGCCACGGCAACCGCCCGCGCTGATTGCTGAAATCACGGGAAAGCGCTGCCGCTGCTTCCACTGTGGCAGCCGGAGTTTCCGGCGCTGTAGCCGTAGCACCAGCCGGAACACGCTCCCGGGCTTCCCGCCGTTTTCGGGACATCTCGGCCACGATGATTTCCTCAATAGCCTGATTGAGCCCTTCGTGCGCGGCCTGTTGTTCGTCCAGCTTAGCCATTAACTGCTGTTCACTGGTTTTAAGTTTCTTCAGCAGGCGGTTTTTTTCCTGGAATTCTTCCTGCAGCAGATCGGTCTGCCGTTTTTGTGCCGCCAACAGTTGCTGTTGCTCCACCCGCCGGGCTTCGAGTTGCGCCGTGCGTTCGGTGAGCATCTCCTGGGTTTCGATGATGTTGACCGCCTGTTTTTTGCGGAAGCGGTCATACTGACGGATGTACTGCCACCGGCTGAAGGCATCATTGAAGCTCTCGGCGGAAAACAGAAAAACCAGCATACTCTGACTGAGTTTGTGCCGGTAAGCGACCCGCATGGTGTGGGCGTATTCCTTTTTGAGGCGTTCAATATCGCCCTGAAGCGCCAGGAGTACCACCTCAGACCGGCGTATACTGGCATCCACCTGCTGCAGCTCCTGCTCCAGGGTACGGACCAGCTCCTGCCGGTTGCGTATTTGCGTCCTTATCGCAATGTATTGCTCCAGGGTCGCTTCCTTGTCCTTTTTGGTGTCGTTAAGAGCCGTCTCAGTAGCTTTTATTTCCTGCAGCAGGCGCTCCCGCTTGCGCTCCAGCTCTTCCCGGTTTTGCCCGCTGAGCAGCACCGGGAGGCAAAGCAGCCCCAGGATAAGGGCTGTGCCATACCCAAAAGGCAGCCTGCTTATAAATTTATTTGGCCCGTGTATATCTGGAAGGGATATCAAATTTTATTGGTTTTGGGACATTGAGTTCTATGTTGCTGAACTGCAGGGTCACGTTCGCCTGACCTGAATACTTGCTTTCCAGCATAAGATTACGAATATAGGAAAATTTCTGTTCCCCTTCCAGGTCTTCGTACCCTTCCAGCAACGCACTCATTTCCTGATCGTTGCGCAAGTCTTTAAATGCCATTTTTTTCAGCAGGAAATCGGAGGTGCCGATCAGGTATTCAGCCGACATCTCGTCGCTCCCTCCTTTAAGGCGGTAAGTTGGCCCCAGGGGCTCGATGCCCAATTGGCCGCTGCCAAAGAAAACGGGATTGCCGAGTATAAAATCCTGAAGTTCGGACAGGCTTCCTGCCGGCAGGCCATAGGACGCTGCCAGGTAGGCCAGCCCCTCTATGGTGTATTCCTTGTTGAAGCGGTCCACTACGTAAACGGAGTCAGGGGTCACCTGTACCCGGGCCACCTCAAAGCCCAGCTTTTTCACACTCAGCCACAGCAGGCTATCCTTTTTCATGCGAATCGTAGCACTGGCAGAGACCGACATGTCATCATCCGCATAGTCTATCCGCAGGCGGCTCTCGAACCAATCCGGCGACAAGCGTTGTTTTTCCATGCGCTTCAGCAGGCTGGAAGCGGTCATGTCTTTATCGGCAACGCCTTTGGATTTGCGGATGGAGGCGCAGCTGTTGAGCGAGAGGACAGCCAGTAGCAGCAGGGCATAAGAAGTATACTTCATATTAGCGTTTGTTGATGAAAGAAAGCCGGCGTGCGGCTTCATAAATATCGACGGGGCCAGGGCGGCGTTGGTTACTCTACCAGCTTTCGTTGCTCAATTTTCTGCTCCAGTGCGGAGGACCCGGCACCGGCGGCGCGGGCTTTTTTCCAGTTGGCTACGGCTTCTTCGACCTTACCGAGTTGGTAGAGGGTATCGCCCAGGTGTTCCAAAATGACCGGGCTGGCACTGCCCCCGTTTTCTACGGCACGCTGCAACCATGCACGAGCTTCCTGATAGTCGCCCCGCTTGTAAAGCACCCACCCCAGCTGCATTTGGTAAGCAGCCTGTCCGGGCAACAGCTCATTGGCTTTTCGGGCCATTTGCTCGGCGTCCTTTAGCCGTTCCTCCCGCTGCGCCAGGGCATAGGCATAACGGGACAAAGCAGGCGGTGCGGTCTCATCCGTTGCCAGCGCTTTGCCAAAAGCTTCGTCGGCGGCACCCGCATCCCCGGCGGCCTGATACAGCAAACCCTCCAAAGAGTGGATCAGCACCAGCGCCCTGACATTCCCTCCTGCCATAAATCCTGCCTGCTGTAAGGTGGAAAGAGCCGCATCGTGATTGCCCAAATGATAGTCTGCCAGCGCATTCATGTAATACACGATGGGCTGATTGGGATAGTAATCCATGGCGCGCTCACTGAAATCCTTTAGAGGCTCAAACTGAAAGGTTTCTTCGTACACCTGCATGATTTGCTCCCAGACCATGAAGTTGGCGTTGTCTTCTTCGATCGCTTTCAGGTACCTGGGAAGGGCTTCTGCCTTACGGTCTGAGTGGTAGAGCAAATCGCCTGCTGCGGAAGAGGCTTTTGCGCTGCCCGGGTGGACTTCCTCCAGGATATCCGTCAGCTCCAGCAAGGCATCAGCCAGGCCCTGATCTCCGGTGTCGGCTACTTTCTGGATCAGGGGTATGATGTTCTTGATTTTCACATCGATATCCGTATCCGGATTGTAGAAAGGCTCCTTTAATTGGTTAAGGAAACGGATTTCATCGGTTTCCTGACCGGACTGCCCGGCGAGTGCCAATTTAGCTTTAGCGTTGTCCGGGTCGATATTGAGGATGTCGTTGTAGACCGAACGTGCTTTTTGGTCCTCCCCAATTTGCTCATAAAACCCAGCCAGCAAGTGCCGGTACTGCACATTGTCCGGAAAGGCCCCAATGAGCCGCAGTAGCTCTTCCGCGGCTTTTTTATCCTGCCGCTGGCTCAGGTATAAAGTATGTTTGCGGCGGATGACCTCCTCGTTAAGCCCCAGGCGGGCTTCCAGGTCGTCATAGACCTTCAGGGCGTCCTTAATTTCGTTGGCTTTGACCAAAAGGAAGGCGAGGCGATAGTAGCTCTGCTCATCATTAGGCTCCAGTTCCACCACACGCTCGTAAGTTTCCGACGCCTCTTCAAACTGCCCGGCCTGTTGTTGCAAATCGGCCAGAAATTTGTGGTACCAAATGTTACCTGCGTCCCATTCGGTTGCGTCTTTGGCGTACTTCAGGCTCTTCTCGCGGTCGCTTTGGGCTTCATAGATGCGGGAGATTTCAAAAGCAGCAGTCGCATTTTCACGGTCTTTGCGCAAAATATTTTCCAGCAGACTGATGGCTTCATCGTAGTTGCCCAGGAGCTTCTCCCGGCTTGCATCGATAAAAAGCTCCTGTATTTTGACGGCTTCTTCATCTACCCGGTCTACCTGAGCCACAAGCTCCGGGGCGGCACTCAGCAGCATCAGGACGACCAACCCGAAAAGACTAGTCAATCCTGATCTGTTTGCGATCCCTTCCTTTAGGATTTTTTTCCTCATAGCGTTCTGTTACTTGTATTCGGAATAGTCGCCTATACTGATTTCCGACTTATTCCCTTCGTAGTCGACTTTGTTGCCCAGCATGGAATGGCTGAGGTTGGCATGGCGGACTACGGTGTCATTTTGTATGACGGCATCACTGATAACGGATTGTTCCACCGTTGAATTGTGGCCCAAAGATACATGAGGGCCTACAACACTGTTACGAATCACTGCATTTTCTCCAATAAAGCAAGGAGGGATGACAACGGCATTATCCAGCGTAACGCTGTCTGCCACCAGTTTTTCCTTATCCTGTTTGAGCTGCAGCATGCGGCGGTTGGTGGCCACCACGTTGTCCTTATTGCCGCAGTCCAGCCATTCCTCAATCTGAGCGGAGCGGAACTTCACGCCGTTGTTTTTGAGCAGCTCCAGGGCCGTGGTAATCTGGAATTCGCCCTTGTCCCGAATGTCGTTGTCCACCATATGCTGAAGGGTGTCCCGGAGGCGCTCCCCGTCCCGCACATAGTACAGCCCGACTATGGCCAGGTCAGAAACGAAGGTGGGCGACTTTTCCACAAACTCCGTAATGACATTATTTTCATCCGTCTTCACTACCCCAAATGAGGAAGGGTCCTCCACTTTCTGACACCAAATGATGCCGTCTTCCCTGGGGTCGAAAGAAAAGTTGGCCTTAAACAGGGTATCTGCAAAAGCTACAATACAGTTGCCGCTCAGGCTCGGCTTGGCACACAGTATCGCATGGCCCGGCCCGTGAGGGATATCCTGAGTGTAAATAGAGCATTTGGCGCCAACTTTAGCAGCAATCTCCTGCAACTGCGCTTCTGCTTCTGCACCGAAGTCACCAATGACAAATGCGACTTCTTCCACCGGTTCGTCCAGTGCTTCGGCAAGGTCCTCCACAATGCGCTGTACGATAGGTTTACCGCTTACCGGCAACAAAGGCTTGGGGATCGTGAGGGTGTGTGGGCGCAGGCGGGATCCGCGGCCTGCCATGGGAATAATAATCTTCATAATTCAGGATTGGTTTAGTTTTGAAATCGGGGATACTCCGGGTGTTTAACAATTGTGCGTATTTGTATACGGTTGCCCCTTTATTAAAGGTACGGAAGCCTGTGATAGTTTGAACAGCTCCTTTGTATTGTTTACTTAAATTAGCGGCGAAGTACAATATAAGGTCTTATGCAACGTCAGTTGTTGTAGCCTTTGTTGATTTTTTCAGTAAAAAAGCAGCTTTTTTCGCCTCATTTAAGGTGAAACAGGCCGGAGAACCAATAAACACCAATGTGATGCGCCAATTTCTACTGTGGACGTCTGGTCTTTGTTTGATTTGCACGTTTGCTCAGGGCCAAAATCCGCTGCCCATCGGACAGTGGAGGAGCCACCTACCCTATCAGGGCGGGCAATACGTCACCCAGCGTACCGATAAAATCTACTTCTCTACCGAACTGTCTGTACTCTCTGTAGACAAGACTGATTTTGCGGTCGACTTTCTTTCCACCGTGGACGGATTGAGCAACGCGGGTGTGGAGTTCATCCGTTACAATACATTCAGCAATATTTTGATCATTGTTTATCAAAATGCGGTGATCGACCTTCTTTACGAGGATGGAGAGGTGGTGACCCTCAATCAAATCCGAAACTTCCAGAACTTTTCCGGAGAGAAGCGGATCAATGATATGCACATTCTCAATGACAGCATCGTCTATCTGGCAGCCACCTATGGGGTATCTGAGCTGGATATTCTGAATACTGAATTCAGGTCTACCACGCTCACAGGAGTAGAAGTCAACAGCGTGCATGTTTTTGAAGAAGACCTCTACGCTGCCACGGCAGAGGGCATCTACCGTATTGCCACTGACAACGTCAACCCGGATGACTTTGGCAACTGGGACTTGCTGGGCCCTTCGGAGGGTTTTCCCATGGACTACAGCGCGCGGGGTTTCGAGACGTTTGAGGGGGCGCTGTACGTAGGCGTGAATGACACGGCTTTCCGGTATGAGAATCAGCAGTTGGAGTACTTTTATGCCGAGACCGGCAGTACGCTGCAGTTCATGTCGCACGAGGGGACACTGCTGCTGGTAGGCTTCCGCCCCGGGCGGGTGGTCTATCTGCATCCGGACGGGCGGACCGGCGCGTTGCCCTTCAACTGTATTTTTACCCCCAACTATGCCATAGAAGATGAGCAGGGGCGGCTTTGGTACGGGAATGAAGCCGTTGGCTCTGATTTCCGATATGCCGAAAATTTTGAACAAGGCTTCTGTGAGTCCCTGGACTTTAATTCGCCCTTTTCCGAAGCCGTCTGGGATATGTCCATTGCCAACGGGCAGCTTTGGATGGCATCCGGAGGACTGGACCAAACCCTTGGACCAATATTTATACGGGACGGTTTTGCTTCCTTTATCAACGGTCAGTGGACCCTCTACAACCGGGACCTTCGGGACGAACTCAAGGGGGAGGACCTCAACAGTTCTGATGATGACATCCAGGTTTTTGTCACCTCTGCCATCAATCCGGAGAATAACAAAGTTTACATGGGAAGCTATATCGAAGGCTTGGTGGAAGTCGATCCTGCTTCTGACGAGATTACCGCCTACAACACGGATAATTCCACGCTGCAAATTGCCCAGCAGGATATTCGCGTGCGCGTGGGCGGGCTGGCGTTCGACGAAGACAACAACCTCTGGGTGAGCAACAACTCGGCACCTGCCCCCCTGTCCGTATTGATGCCCGGTGGCGAATGGCGGAGCTTTCAGCCCGGTTGTTCCCAAAACTCAGTGCTTGATATTGCCATAGATGGCAGTGGCTACAAATGGATACGCCTCGGCAGCAGCAGTGCAGGACTCCTCCTTTTTGATGAAGGAGATATGGAAGACCCCAATGATGACCGGTGCCGCGTCTTCACCGCCAATAACAGCGAATTGCCCAGTAATGATGTCAACTGCGTGACGGCTGATATCGATGGGGATATCTGGGTAGGCACAACAGAAGGCGTTGTGATTTTTGAATGCGGCAGCAGTGCCTTCGATGAGTCTTGTATTGGTACGAGGCGTATCGTTGAGCAGGATGGCTTTGGGGCCCGCCTCCTGGAAACTGAAAATGTAATCGACATAGCAGTCGACGGCGCTAACCGGAAGTGGATTGGGACACAAAATGGTGTGTTCCTGCTTTCCTCCTCCGGTGAGGAACAAGTCGACCGGTTTACGGAAGCGAACAGCCCGCTTTTCGACAACAGTATCGTAGACATTGCCGTAGATCAGCAAACCGGCGAGGTCTTTATCGGCACGGCGAAGGGCATTATCTCCTACCAAAGCGATGCAGTGGAAGGGGGCCGGGTACACCGCTCGGACATTCTGGTTTACCCCAATCCTGTACGAGAGGACTACGAAGGCCCGATCGCCATCAACGGGCTGGCCCGGGATGCGGTAGTGAAAATTACGGATGTGACTGGCAAACTGGTTTTCGAGACCAATGCCCTGGGCGGCCAGGCAGTTTGGAACGGCAGAGACTACAACGGGCGGCGGGTGCAAACCGGGGTGTACCTGGTGTTCAGCAGCAGCAACGCCCGCAACACGAGCCTAAATGCCCGGCCGGATGCAGCGGTGGCTAAGATTATGGTCATCAATTAAGCCGGGGGAAAAGCAGTGTCCACAGGATAAATCTTACGAGCCCTGAGCATCACGCTACAGGTCAGTGTACCGTAGTTTTGACGATTTCTTCGTAGTAAGCCTCGTACTCCGGCAGGATATTATCGATGTCGAAACGCTTGGCCTGTGCCAGAGCGTGACGGCGGAAAGTCTGTAGCTTTTTGTCGTCTTTGAGGATGCTCAGCGCATTGCGGGCCATGTCCTCCACGTCGCCGACCGGGCTAAGGTAGCCGGTTTTGCCATGAATGTTCACTTCCGGCAGGCCGCCCACATCAGAAGAGATGACGGGGACTTCGCACGCCATCGCCTCAAGTGCAGCCAGGCCGAAACTCTCACTGCCCGAAGGCATAATGAACAGGTCCGCAATCGCCAGCAGTTCTTCCACGGCATCCTGCTTGCCCAGGAAGCGGGTTTCGTGGCACAGCTCCATTTTGCGGCAAAGTTCTTCGAGATTGTGCCGTTCCGGGCCGTCACCGATCAGCAGCAGCTTGGAAGGGATTTCTTTGTAGACTTTAGCAAATACCTTGAGCACGTCCTCCACCCGTTTTACTTTCCGGAAGTTGGATACATGCACCAGAATCCGCTCGCCGTTTGGTGCAATCGCCTTTTTAAAGTGGTCTTTGTTGACCTTGCGGAAGCGCTCAAAGTCAATGAAGTTATTGATTACTCTGATATCGTTATGGATATCGAAGTACTCATAGGTTTGTTGCTTGAGGCTTTCAGACACCGCAGTGACACCATCTGATTTATTGATGGAAAAAGCCACCACCGGCGCGAAGGCGTTGTTATTGCCCACCAGGGTAATATCAGTACCGTGCAGGGTTGTGACCACCGGGATGTACTTGCCTTCGGTCAGCAGGATTTTCTTAGCCATATAGGCGACGGCTGCGTGCGGAATGGCGTAGTGGACGTGCAGCAGATCCAGGTGGGCAAACTTCACCACATCCACCAGCTTACTAGCCAGCGAGGTATCATAGGGCGTGTACTCAAACAGCGGATAATCTTCGGTAGCCACCTCGTGGAAAACCACATTTTCATGGAATGCGGACAGGCGGGCAGGGCGTTTGTAGGTGATGAAGTGGACTTCATGCCCTTTGCGGGCAAGCCCAAGGCCAAGTTCTGTAGCGACAACGCCACTTCCTCCGTAGGTGGGGTAACAGACAATCCCTATTTTCATAAGCGGTGACATGCCCTGCTGCGGCTGGGCAGCAGGTTGAAGTTTTGGTTTGCTAAGGATTGATACGTTTGGGGGCTTAAATAGTTTATTTTTTTAACAACAACGGGGCGCTCCTGCCCGATTCAGCAGAAGCGCCCCGTTAGTGGTCTGTCGAGACTAAAGCTACAGCCCTGCTTTGATCAGTTTAGCTGTTTTGACCTGCCCGTCCGCGAAAATACGTACCCAGTACATACCGCTGTTGTAGCGGCTCAGGTCGATAGGGTAAGTCCCTTCTGTCACCTGCTGGTCTACGGTTTCGTAAAGCAGTTGCCCCATCGTGTTCAGCACCTGAATGCGGGCATCTACCGGTTGCTTAAAGGCTACGGTCAGGGTACTCTGCCCGGACGTCGGGTTGGGCGCCAGGTTGACGCTGCCGATGTGGTCCAGTTCGATGGTGCCGACCATGACATCCACCACAAACGTTTGGACGTCCTGACAGCCGAAGCCATCCGTAATTGTTACGGTGTATTCGCCAACGCCCAGGTTGGCAACCACCCGGGTGGAATCGCCGGTGCTCCACTCGTAGGTGTAGGGGCCCTCGGAGCTCGTCGGCAAGACCGCGATGCTGCCATCTGTCATATCCGCTGCGCTGGCATCCGTGATGGTCGTATCCACCGTAATTGCGTTACAACGGCGAATGTTGATGTTGTCGATATCCAGCCAGTAGTCGCCTTCGCCCCAGATACCCTGGAAACGAACGCGGATGTACTCCCCGGCATATTCTTCCAGTGGAAGGACTACCGTAGTCATATCTACGGATGGAATATGCGAAGTATCAGAAACCACGAAAACATTCGTATAGGTTTCTCCACAGTCTGTAGAAACGCCCACATTCAGGCTGTCCATATCTGTGAGTACCGTTGGCTCGGTACCTGCGAAGTATTCTACGTAGCGGTAATCAAAGCGGAGGGTGTCATTAGCTTCCACAGGGCCCAGCACCGGCATTTCCATAGCAATGGAATCATTGAAGGACCAGATATTGGCATGGATGGCGAAGGTGGCGTTGTTGTGCCCGTTAGAAACCGTTACACTTGGGCTAACGGCCCAGTCATCCGGCACACTGCCTGCCTCAAAGTCCTGCTTGTAAGGCAGATCAGAAGCTGTTTGGAAGCGGTACATGGTGGTATCATTGGCCAGGAAGCCGTCACCGTCGAGCATTGCCCAGGCGCGGACCTCGTAGATGCCCGGCACCGATGAGTCGAAAGTCTGCTCGAAAGTATAAACAAACTGATCACCCGGGAAAACAATGGGCAGCCCAGTGGTTTCCATCACAGCAGGCCCGCCGTTTACAGAATAAGCGACCGGGATATTTTGCTGCGGCTCATCGCCCACATTCCGAATAGTGAATGTCACCTGATCGTCGGGGCTGCCGCAGGCTACATCTTCCAGTGTTGTGATACCGGAAGCCGCCATATCATCGGCAATCGTCGGTCCGATCAGTATATTGTCGAGCCCGATGCCTTCGCGCGGGACGGATCCATCGGAAGAGAAAACAAAACGGACCTTTACATCTGCTTCACCCGCCGTATTTGCCAGGATATTCTGCACGTAGGCCCAACCTTCAAATCCACCTGTACCGTCCCACCAGTCGTTGAAGGTATCGTTGTACCAGTTGACGCCGGTATCTGCTTCGCCGACTTTGGACCAGGTCTCGCCATCATCTATGGAGACTTCCAGCCAAAGCTCATCACAGCAAGACTCTGACTCGAAATTCATAAAGAAGGCGATGCGGGGGTCTTCACCCAGTGAACTAAAATCAAGGCAGGGAGAAATCAGGTAAGAAATCTCGCTGTTGTTATAGTTTCCGTCGAGGTTGGTCACCCAGGCATTTTCGCCGCTTACGGCATTACTGATCAGCGTGCCAGCAGGCACACCATATTCCCAGGTAGCTTCGCCTGTGCCATTCTGTTCGACCGTCCAGCCACCGCCCCACTCTTCAAAAGTCTGGTAGTAAGGGTAAGTGGTTACTTCCGGAATGTTGACCACGAGGACACGGGTCGTATCATTCATGCGCACGCTGTCGCCTTCCAGGTCGGTCCAAATTTCAAATAAGTACTCGCCCGGCTCGGAAAGGTCGTAGGGTACATCAAACTGTGCGATGTCCGTACTGTCGGTCCCAATCACCCCTGTAAAGAGGCCATCCGTGGGCATATTTACGCCGCCGGGAATGCCATTGACTGCAAAGTTGTAAGGGATAAGCGTCTGAGGCGCCCCACCAAAATTGGAAATGGCCAGCGTAATGCTGTCTGCTATTCCCAGATTGCAAGCCGTGACCGGGTCGAGCAGTTCCACTACGCCCACATCATTCGCAAAGGGAGTGGCAAAAGGATACGGCCCAATCGTAATGCTCGTGTCACCATTGGCGCAGGCGGCAGCAAGGTATACTTCGTAACTGGTATTTTCCGAAAGGTTGAACAGGGTTGTAGAGGCCCCGGATATGGTCTTGAAAGTCCCCATGCCTGGCATAAAGCCCGCTTCGCCCAACTCGATGATCGTCTCCCCTTCCGGGTCAGAAGGGATCAGGGAGACATCAGCGCGAAAGGCGCGGATGTTCTCAATGCCGATGCCACTGGTAGGCGGTGGCGGGCAGGAAGGGCATACTGCACTGGCAGAAAAGGCAACGCCGGACTGAGGAGCGCCAATCAGGCCATCTTCAAAGATGACAGTGAACTCGGCGTCGACGAGGTTGTAAGAAACCTCCGGCCCGAACCCTCCGACCGTGAAGTCCAATATGATCGTATCTCCTTCCGTCACCGTAAGCGCAAAAGAGTTGAAACTACCGTCATCATTGATATTATCAAGGGTGTAGGTGGTGGTCGTATTCCCGATCGTTACATCGAGGAAACCGCCATTCCAGCCATCACCGAAGCTATCGAATAGATTGAGCGTGTATTCACAGGATGTTTGGGCGTTCAGGGTACTGCCGCCCAACAAAACCGGCAGCAGGATGAACCAAAAGGGGCGCAGGGTAAAACTCCGCTTCATATAGTTTTCTTTTTAACTTTTGATAAGTCTTATAGCAGCTATTCAATATGGCCCGGGCCTGCCTTTGCAGTACCTGCAACCAACATATTCGTGCCCTGTTATAGGAGTGCTAAAATTAAGCAAAAATTCCAATACCCTTGGGCATCCTTCACGTCACCTGGCTGCCAAAGCAGCAGGAATTCATCGAAAATGATTTTATTTAAACCTTTTAATAAGTTTGATGTTAGAAATTCTGTTCCACAGAAGGATTAAAAAACAACAGCCTCGGGAACAACTTAAGACATTGATTTAAAAGCAATTATAGCGTGGCCGTTTATTCTATCAAGGATTTGGAAAAGCTTTCGGGCATCAAGGCGCACACTCTGCGGGTGTGGGAGCAACGCTATGACATCATCCATCCCAAACGGACCAAAACAAATATCCGTTATTATTTGGATGATGATTTGAAATTCATCCTAAATATTGCGCTCCTTAACAAAAATGGCATCAAAATCTCCAAAATAGCAGAGATGAGCCGTGAGGAGATAGCAGAAAAAGTGGCTGCGATCTCTGAAATCAACTTTGAGTACGGCACTCAGCTTGATGCCCTCACCATTTCAATGATCGAAATGGACGAGTACAAGTTTGACCGGATCATCAGTACCAATATTCAGCAACTTGGTTTCGAGCGGACCATGCTTGAAATCATCTACCCTTTTCTGGACAAGCTTAGTGTTTTATGGCTGACCGGGTCTATCAATCCGGTGCAGGAGAATTTCATGAGTTACCTGATCCGGCAGAAAATCGTTGTCGCTATTGACAACGAGCCTTTGGTAAGCGGCAGAGATGTAAACCGTTTCCTCATCTACCTGCCGGAAGGCGAAAAGCAGGAGCTTAGTATGTTGTTCATGCACTACCTGTTGAAGTCGAGAGGCAACCACGTCGCCTACATTGGTCAGGACATTACCCTTACCGACCTCAAGGACGCCTGCACCATTTATCAGCCGGATTTTATTTTCACGATGATCACGGAGACTTTCTCCAGGGAGCCTCTACAGCAGTACGTGGACCGGCTGGCAGAAAACTTCACGGATTGCCGCATCCTTCTTTCCGGCTATCAGGTGGTTGCCCAAAAGGTCGAGCGCTCCGAGAATATGGAAATCCTGAAAAGCCTGGACCAAACGATGTCTTTCCTGGAAACGCTTCAGGTGAGCGGGAAAAAAATAAATGCAACCCACTAAAACCTATTTCAGGCAACTGACCTTTCTTTTTATATCAATAGAGTTTATTAACGTAGATTTTGTATGTCTCTGAATGGTCTTTTTCACCAGCTCTGCATCTCGTCCTCACCTTCGTAGCTTAGGCTACGAGGTTCCGGGCGTTCTTTGATCTGGCAAAAAATACTCATCCATACCCTATA
>JANSXW010000282.1 GCA_024742755.1 bacterium
CTAAAAGTCCTAGAATCACCTGAATAGCTCAATGTCCGAGCCTGAGTAGCCGAGCGTTGAGCTGTTTAGTTAAAAGGAATACGCGATGTCCAAAGTTTGTCAACTCACAGGTAAGCGCCCGGTAGCCGGCAATTCGGTTTCTTTCTCTAACAAGAAGACCAAGCGCCGTTTTCTGCCCAACCTGCACACCAAGCGTTTCTTCATTCCTGAAAAGAAGGAGTGGGTAACGCTCAAGGTTAGCGCCAGCGCAATGCGCACAATCGATAAAATAGGCATTTACGAGTTTATCAAGCGCCAGCAGAAGAAGGGGTTTGATGTAGGTGTCGAACTGTAAGCAAGACCATAAATAGTTAGAACGATGGCTAAGAAAAGCAAAGGCAACCGCATTCAGGTAATCCTCGAGTGCACAGAGCATAAAACATCCGGACTGCCAGGTACTTCCCGCTACGTTACGGAGAAAAACCGTAAGAACTCACCAGACCGCCTGGAGCTCAAGAAATATAACCCCATTATGAAGCGCGTAACGCTGCACCGCGAGATCAAGTAAGTTTGCATAGCAGCACTTTATCGCTTATTTTTGTGATGTTGACTTTACTTAATATTCTTAAAGCGAGGTATAATGGCTAAGAAAGTATCTAAGAACGCAAGGGTTGCACAACGTGCAGCAAACGCAGGGTCCGGCCGTGATCACGTCAAAGTGATTAAGAGCATCAAAGACCCTAAGACTGGTAAATATTCCTACAAAGAAGTGGTCATCCACAAGGATGCCGTTAAGGAGTTTTTCGCTAGCAAATAATTCACTTGTCTGACAGCAAGTAAACGTATACATCAAAGAGGCTTTTCTTCTGCAAGGAAAGCCTCTTTGCCTATTTATCAAACGCCTATGAGTTTTTTTAAAAAGTTTTTCAATAAAGAGAAAAAAGAGGACCTGGATAAAGGGCTCGAGAAAACCAAAAGCAGCCTCTTCGGACAGATTACCAAAGCCGTTGCCGGTAAGTCTACCGTAGATGAAGAGGTCCTGGATGAACTGGAATCTATACTCATCGCCTCCGATGTCGGGCTGGATACCACCGTTAAGATCATTGATCGTATCGAAGAGCGCGTCCGCCGCGACAAGTACCTCAATACCTCAGAGCTCAACGAAATCCTGCGGGACGAAATCGTACAGCTGCTGGCCGAGAACAATACGGTTGATATTGAAGACTATACCCTGCCTTCCGACAGCAAGCCGAATGTAATCCTCGTTGTGGGCGTGAACGGCGTAGGGAAGACCACCACGATCGGCAAACTGGCGCATCAGTACAAAGCGAAGGGCAAAAAAGTAGTCCTCGGTGCAGGCGATACCTTCCGGGCTGCTGCCGTGGACCAACTCGAAATCTGGTCCAAGCGCGTAGGCTGCGACTTCTTCAGCAAAGGCATGAATACAGATCCTGCCGCGGTCGCCTACGAAACCGTACAGCACGCTATCCAAAACGACTGCGATGTAGCGATTATCGACACCGCCGGCCGCCTGCATACCAAGGTCAATCTGATGAAGGAGTTGTCCAAAATCCGCCGCTCCGTAGCCAAAAGCCTCGATGGCGCTCCTCACGAAGTCCTTTTGGTGCTCGATGCCACCACCGGCCAAAATGCCTTTGAGCAGGCCAAACACTTCACGGATGCCACTGAGGTTTCCGCACTGGCTCTTACCAAACTCGACGGGACCGCCAAGGGAGGCGTAGCCATCGGCATCTCCGATCAGTTCAAAGTACCCATCAAATACATCGGAGTAGGAGAGGGCATTGAGCAGCTGCAAGTCTTCAACAAGCGGGCATTTGTAGAGTCGCTCTTCGAAGGCGTGGTGTAGAAAACAACCTCTTAAAGACATTAAAAAGGGTTGTTCAGCAGCAAAAACTGCCGGACAACCCTTTTCTTTTCAGCGCTATTGGTATGAACGTCTACCCCAATGCGCCAGCCCGTTCCAGCCGGTAGTACTCCCGGAATGAGATCATGCGCTCCTGCTGCTCATCCCATAGCTTGTTGAAGATGCAAGCCAAACTCTCCTTAAAGGTGATCGTCGTAACGTATTTTTGCAAAATCGGATTCTCCTTCGCACAGCGCGGCAGGTTGTAGTTGGGAATCAGGGAGCTCAGGTGGTGGATGTGGTGGAACCCGATATTCCCGGTCAGCCAGTTAAGCAGTTTAGGCAATTTGTAATAGGTGCTGCCCCGCACTGCTGCCACAAGGAAGTCCCACTCGTCTTTCCATTTTTTGTAGGTCTCCTCGTGCTGATGCTGTACATAGAAAAACCAGAACGCAATCGTGCCAAAGAAGATCACAATGGGCACTTGCACCCAAAGAAACTCCCATCCCAACAGGTAGATCAGGCCGGCATACACCAACCCAATCCATAGGTTGTTGAGGAAAAGCGCGAGGTAGGCACTGCGCACCATCGGCACCTTAATCGTAGGCCAGCGCATCGGGCCGCTCAGATAGACGATGGGGGTGACGATAAACAAGACCACTGGCGTACGGAACAACCGGTATTTGAAACGCCCCCACTTACTCAGGTTGCGGTATTCCTCCACCGTCAGAAAGGGGACATCGCCGATATCGCGGGGCTCCTCGTCCAATTGCCCGGAGTGCCCGTGGTGGTAATTGTGGATTTTTGACCAGTACTTGTAAGGTATCGTACTGAAAAAGCTGCAAACACTGCCAATGACATTATTCCAGCCCTTTGATTCCAGAAAAGAGTGGTGCCCGCAATCGTGCTGAATGATGAAAATCCGGGCAAGAAGAAAACCGTTAATCAGGCCCAGCCCTAAAGTAATCCAGTAAGACCACTCAAGGCTGAAATACATCAGGACCCACAGCGCCAGAAATGGCCCAAAAGTGTTGATAACCTGCCACCAGGCCCGTTTGCGGTCGGGCTGCTGATAGCGCTTGATAATTTTCTTCCAGTCTTTTAGTTGTTGCTTGATTTCCTGCTCTAACATTCCTAATATTCCTTGTTTGTTCCTTTCTGGCTGAGGGCTAAGAGTTGTATGCAGCCCGAAACCAGAGCGAGGTTAAAGTCATAAAAATAATATAACCTCCAAAATACAGGAATGATTTGTTTTTGCAGCAGAGTTGCGCCGAAGTTTTTTATTCTTTACTTCGGTCTGACAGGTGCTTGCCAATATTAAAGTGAGTTGCCTTAGACTATGTTTGGAGCGGGTTCGTCATGAAAATCAAGGAATTGTGGTTCTGGCTAAATCTTTTTTAGCGCGTTTGGCGGGTGTTTACATCCAGACATTTATCGTCAGGGCCAAATAAGCTAAAAAAGATAACGCCAGAGCC
>JANSXW010000394.1 GCA_024742755.1 bacterium
CACAGGTGTACTCAGCATATTGAGTGGAGATATTGGGGTATTCACGGATAGCACAGATAATTGCTATCACGTACTGACGGCCCGCAGCCCCGATGAGCATACGGTCTTAGACCGTTTCCATATCAGGCATGGCAATAGCAACGGCAACACCTTTGATACCCGCTATGGGGGAGGGCTGTTTATTACAACCGAAGAGGGGGACACTTCGGCATCTAAAATGATTATCCGTAACTGTACCTTTGAAGGCAACAGCGGTTCCTACGGGGCTGCAATCGGCGTGAACAGCCCGGATAATCTGGGCATTACACCAAGGCTTGAAAATTGCCGCTTTATTTCCAATCGTGCTTCTGTCAGCGGAGGAGCCTTTCACAGGAGCGAGGATAATGGCAGCACTTCTGATACGCTGATCTTCAAACAATGCACTTTTAGGAATAATTATGCCCTCTATGGAGGAGGCGTAGATTTTGTAGCTTTAGCCCAACCTTTACTATTTCGAGGGTGTGAGTTTGAAGATAATTTCACGGCAATTTCTGGTAGTGGAATCAATTTGTTATCGGCTACAGATGGTTCTAATGTCTGCGTTTTGGAAACAGCATTCCTGAATAATTTCTCTGATGCGGGGGGAGGTCTATTTGCATTTGTAGAATTACAAGCTCCAGACGGTGTGTCAAGCTTAAAAATTCAGCGCTGTACTTTTGAAGGCAATGAAGCTACAAATTCCTGGGGGGGAGGTGTTTCTCTTGCGATAGCGGGACCAAACGGGTCAGAATATTTCCTGGAGATAGATTCCGTTTCCTTCATCAATAACAAATCTACTACTCGTGGAGCTGGATTTCAGACAACTTTCGTAGGAGGGGCAATAACTTCCTATCAAACGGTTTTAAATACACAATTCATTAATAATGATGGAGGACCACCAATTGGGGGCGGTTTTAGGGTTCGAGGAAATCTAGAAAACCCCACCAAATGTTATAACCTATTCTATAATTGCCTCTTTACCAGTAATACGGGGGCATTGAGTTTTACAAGTGGGCATGGCCTGGTGGAGTCTACGATCCTGAATTGCTCATTCATTGAAAATGGGAGTTACACCATTTCAAAGAACCGCTCCCCCGATTTTGACTACGAAACTTTCTACAATGACATGTACATCTACAACTGCGTTTTTCAACAAGCTGGGGCAGAGACTATGCGCAACCACCTGTTGAATGGGATCATTCAGGGGGTAGAA
>JANSXW010000145.1 GCA_024742755.1 bacterium
TATAGGGTATGGATGAGTATTTTTTGCCAGATCAAAGAACGCCCGGAACCTCGTAGCCTAAGCTACGAAGGTGAGGACGAGATGCAGAGCTGGTGAAAAAGACCATTCAGAGACATACAAAATCTACGTTAATAAACTCTAATAGTTCACATGCCAAAAGTAACGCTCAACAGCACCCACGAATTCACCAAGACGTTCCACGCCGAAGACGTTGCCCAATTCGCCGGGCTTTCCCAGGACGACAATCCGATCCACCTCGATGAGGCCTATGCAAAGGGCACCGTGTTCAAAGAACGGGTGGTACACGGCGTGCTGCTGCTCAGCATGTTCTCCAAAATATTTGGCACGATTTATCCTGGGCAGGGCGGCATCTATATGTCACAAAGCGCCGAATTCCTCCGCCCCGCCTACATCGGCGATGAGCTTACCGCCAAAGCAACGCTGACCAGCTTTGAGGACAAGAAAAAACAAGGCGTGTTCTCCTGCCAGGCTTTCAACTCCAGGGGCAAGCTCCTGCTAAGAGGAGAGGCTAAGATTTTGTTCCCTAAGGTGTTTGAGGTGTAGCGATCAACAGTGGTGGGCGGCAAGCGGGGTTGGACAGCCCTGCCGGAACGGATTTTATTTACTATGTCGGTTTGCCTGAGGAGTAGGTGTGGCGGGCAAGCATTAATTTCTGAATGGGGCGACTCTCTTTTTCAATGCCACGGAAAAGCTGGTACTCTTTCAGATATTCGACATAGTGAAATCTAATCAAGTTTAAGCCTAACCAAAAGTGTCAAATCTTACCAAAGCGTACCAAATTTCATTTCGAAACGATTCGCCTTCCTTTCCACTCCATCTTTGCATTATCAATTCGATAAAGCAGCGTAAATAATCCTTGGTTGATGACTCCTTTCCTCTTTACTTAAAGAACTAATGTTAAAGGGAAGCGCTTTGCAGAAATCGGATTTTTCACAAAAAAACAAAAATGTTACCATGAAAAATCTAGTCACCATTCTTCTATTGTTTTGCGCACTCGGCGCTTTTGCCCAAAAAAACTCCTCATCAGGCACAGCACCTGAAGCAGCCTACAAGTACAGGGTAAGCACACCTTATTTTATCCTAACAGATCCTATCGGTGGGGGCTGGAATGATCGAACAAGTACACAAATGGTAGAGCTTCATGTAAAACGCAACCTTGATGATAAGAACATTATAGGTGTAAAATTTGCCACCTGGCGCTTGTTTCAACCCATGGGCATCACTTGGTGGGATGGTCTTTTAGATAAGATAGATTCAGGGAGTGAATTTTACGATGGATACCTACGAGAAACAGGAATTGGCATTTCTTATCAACGTATGTTATGGAAAGGGCTTTTTGCAACTGTTGAAGTCCTGCCACAGATTCAAACCTATACGGATTTGGAAGGCAATAAGATTAAGAATGGCTTTAAGGTTTACAATTCGTATCACTTGGGCTACCATATCGCATTTGGCAAGAAAAAAAGAATTTTCATAGAGCCTCAAGTCCATGTTAACCAATGGATGTTTGACAACAACTCGCCTGCAGGATTCAAGGAGATGGATGATAAATACGGGAACGTCTTTCTTTTTGAGCCAAACATTTACGTAGGGGTGAGTTTTTAAGCTTTAGCCTGATAAGCCAGGAAAATAAATCCTGGCTTATCAGGCTATTGAAGCTTAGATTCAACACATCAATGCAGCATAAAACGGTATTGCCAACGATTATTTGTAAAAATTTTTCGTGATATTTATTTCATGAGTGTTTTGACGCTCATAGGGGCAAAATTGGTTTGAGTGTGTAGGAACTCCCAAATTACAACTTCCCCCTTTTTATGGATGTGTGTTATTTTTGCTGCGGACTATTGATTAATAAGAGCCCAAAATACTAGAACATGTTGCTACACCTTATGCTTGGCGCTCAGGCATTTTTGACCCTTTTTGTAATGCCAGATGATAAAATAAGCAGAGAAGGCATTAAGCCTAATACACGCGGAACTATGGAATCTATGGAACCTATCGGAGATGACCTCACGGCCATGATGCGGCGTTATACCGCCTATAACCACTGGGCCAATCAGCAGCTTGCCGACTGGTTGCGCACGGCCGCTGAAGAAGACCTCGACCGGGAGATCGAATCCAGTTTTTCAAGCCTCAAGGAAACCGTGTTGCACATCTGGAGCGCCGAGTACCTCTGGCTGCAAATTGTAAAAGATGAATCCGCAGAGAACAATCCTGCCAAGCATTTTAAGGGCAGCAAAGAGGACCTGCTAAAGGGATGGTTACAGGCCTCTGAGAACTTCAGCAAACACCTGAAGTCTATGTCACTTGCGGATTTGCAAGCCAAACGCCCGAATTCGCGCGGAGATGGCTACACGGTCATTGCCGATATGATCCATCACTGCATGAACCACAGCACCTATCATCGGGGGCAACTGATTACGATGGGGCGGCAGGCGGGGTTGGACAGCCCTCCCAGGACGGATTTTATTTACTATATTGGCCTGTCTGGTGAATAAATGTTGAGGGGAAAGCTATTACAGACCAGCCTAAAGATCTTTTCATTCCATACCCATAAAACCTCACTATGGCATCGCATTCCCCAACTGCTCAATTTTACGATACCATCTTCGCTCAGGCAGAAAAAGGCCAACAAGAAGCGTTCCTCCGGCAATTGTTTGAACGAGACGCTTCCCTGTGTGCAAGTTTTTGGGCTTTTATCAACCCACTACCACAAAGCAGCACAGTGGAAGTCGAGGCGCTGTCTGCCGAAATAGCTCAAATGCAGGAAAAGACGCTGCACTACCCCTGGGATATTCTATTTGAGATAGACCCCGTAGCGGATGAGTACAGTTCAGAGCTTACGGACCTCATCGACCGGGAAATCATAGGCCCCTACCAGGTAAAAATGGAAGTAGCTTGCCGCACGGGAGATTTGTGCTCAGCCATGAGCTATCTGCGAATTATCGAAAAAGGCACCAACGTCGATTGGGAGAACGCCGAAGAACCCGGCAGCCATCATATCGCTGAGGTAAAAGAGCATATCTGTTATCAATTTGATTTTCTAATAAGCTGCTTTCTCGACAATATTTTTTCTGTAGGCACGGTCAGTCGGGCCATCACTCAGGCGAAAACGTATCAGGCTGACGCCAAGGGCTTTTTTGACTACTCAGCAAATTGGGGAGCGGTTTCAGAAATACTTGAAGACTGGCTTGCCAAAGCTAAGCAGCTTTAAACGAAAAAGCCCCGGAGCATTAACTCCGAGGCTTTTTGCGGTCCGGACGGGACTCGAACCCGCGACCCCATGCGTGACAGGCATGTATTCTAACCAACTGAACTACCGGACCTTATTTTTTGGCGGAAGTTTAGTGTGCCAGAAAGCCGTTGAAGCTTTTGCCCCCGCGACCCTCCCGCTGTTAGGCGGGATATTCTAACCAACTGAACTACCGGACCTTTTTTCTTATTCAAAAGCCGCTTTCGGCTTGTTTTTTACTAACCAACGCCGCTATTGCGTCATTGCGAGTGCAAATATAAACGCGTTTTTAATTCGATGCAACCTTTCGCTAAAAAAAAGTGAAAAAAAATATTTCACCCTCCGACTCTCTGCCCTTATTGCTACTTTTGTGGTGCTCTAAACCCCAGATGAATACCACTTTAGTTGATCAATACGCCAAAGGAGTGACTTACAGGTACACGCATAGCCTCACGGAAAGCACAACTCGTACCTCACTCCAACAAAAATAAAGACTATGGTTTTCCTCGAATTTGAAAAGCCTTTAGAAAGCCTCTACGAACAGCTCGAAAAAATCAAGCAGGTCGGAAAAGAAGGGGACCTCGATGTTTCCGAAATGACGCGCGAGCTGGAAAATAAGATCAAAAATAAACGCAAGGAAATCTACAGCAACCTCACAGGCTGGCAGAAGGTGCAACTTTCCCGCCACCCGGAGCGGCCTTATACCTTATATTACATAGAGCAGATGTGCCGCAAGTTTGTCGAGCTGCACGGCGACCGCTATTACGCCGACGACAAGGCGATCGTGGGCGGGCTGGGCTCGCTCGACGGGCAAACGGTGGTTATCCTCGGCCATCAAAAGGGGGTGAATACCAAAATGCGGCAGTACCGCAACTTCGGCATGGCCAACCCGGAGGGCTACCGCAAAGCCCTGCGCCTCATGAAGCTGGCTGAACGCTTCGGCTACCCCGTGGTCTGCCTGATCGATACTCCGGGCGCCTTCCCGGGACTGGAAGCAGAGGAGCGCGGACAGGCGGAAGCCATCGCCCGCAACCTCTTTGAAATGGCTCAACTGAAAGTACCTGTGGTCTGTGCAGTCATTGGCGAAGGGGCCTCGGGCGGCGCTATCGGCATCGGACTGGGCGACCGCGTCTATATGCTTGAGAATACCTGGTACTCTGTGATTTCTCCGGAGTCCTGCTCTTCCATCCTGTGGCGCAGCTGGGACTACAAGGAACAGGCTGCTGAAGCCCTGAAACTCACCGCCGACCACATGTACGAATTCGGCATTATTGATGGTATCATCAAAGAACCTCTCGGCGGCGCACACTCCGCCCCGGAGGAAATGGCGAAAATCCTAAAGCGCCAAATCAAAAAAGCAATCGCTGAGGTGCAGGACATGACGCCGGAGGACCGGATCGACGCGCGCATCAACAAGTACAGTCAGATTGGTGTTTATGAACGAGTGGCAACCGAAGATGCCAAATAGCAGCCAACTACTGCCCACCACAAATAAACCACTATGGGTATGCTGAAAAACCTGCGCCTGAAGTTCCACTTCAAGGCTTTGCATAAAGAACTGGACACACGCAAACCTTCCAAAGACCGCAGTGCCGTAACCTGGAAAGGCGCGAAATCTATTGGTATCCTGTTTGATGCCAATGAGCCTGACCACCGTAAGCGTATCCTGAAATACGCAGACGAGCTCCGCAAAAAAGGCAAACAGGTCAGGTTGCTGGGTTACCTCAGCCAACATCAGGAAGGGGAGGAATTCCCGTTCCGCACTTTCTCCCCTAAAGAACAGGACTGGCGCTACTGCCCCAAAAGTGAGGAAGTTCGTGAATTTATGAGCCAATCCTTCGATTTGCTTTTCTTCCTCGGGCTGCACAGCACCCTCTGGAGCGAGTACGTTGCCGCACTCTCTAAAGCCAAGCTGCGGGTCGGCCCTTCCACAGACCATACTTATGCTTACGACCTTATGATCGAGGTGCCGGAAAAAGCCGGTCTGCCTGCATTCATCACTCAAATGGAAAACCTGCTCGGCAAAACCAATACGCCCTATGAAGCAGCAACTGCAACTTAGTGGCACGGGCGTTGCCCTTGTTACGCCTTTTCGCAATAAAGCTATTGACTTCCCTGCCTTGTCCCGCCTGATTGAGCATACCATTCAGGGGGGCGTGGACTTCATCGTATCTCTGGGCACAACCGGAGAGGCCATTACGCAAAGCCCGGAAGAATGCCGGGAGGTGCTGTCCTTTACCGTCCGCGAAGTCAATGGCCGCGTGCCCGTGGTCGCGGGCCTCTTTGGCAGCAATTATACCGAAAAACTGGTCAACGCCCTCAAAGTGTACGACTTTGATGGCATCGCCGCGATTATGTCGAGCAGCCCGGCCTACAGCAAGCCTTCTCAGGAGGGCATCTATCAGCACTATATGGCCATAGCGGAGGCTTCTCCGGTGCCGGTTATCATTTACAATGTGCCGGGGCGGACGTGTTCCAATATTGAAGCGCAGACCACCCTCCGCCTTGCCCACAGCAGCGACCGGTTCCTGGCAGTGAAGGAGGCTTCCGGCGATTTGGCGCAAGCCATTTCTATCCTCAGGGATAAACCGGCGCACTTCCAGCTGTGGTCGGGCGAAGACCCACTGACCCTGCCCATGATTGCCTGTGGGGCAACCGGTGTGATTTCGGTGATTGCCAATGCTTTCCCACAGGCCTTTTCCAACATGGTGCGCCACGCGAGAGCAGGTGAGCTGCAAGCCGCCCGAAAGTGGAACGACCGCCTGCATGATATCCATCCTTACCTCTACGTGGATGGCAACCCTTCCGGCATCAAAGGGGCACTGGAAATGATTGGCATTTGCAGCAAGGAGACCCGTATCCCGCTCATGCCCCTCACCGACAAAACCTACCGTGCATTGCACGATACCATTGAAAAAGCCGGGCTCCTGCCATAATACCATAGAGCCACCGCACCACATCCCCCTGTAAAGCGTTAATTAGTAGAGCAAAATCAAAATTTCTATGCGCCTACTTGCCGCTGCCTTGCTGCTGCTGTTGACTTTTGCCCTCCACGGGCAAGGCTACCTGACCGTCAAAGACCTGAATAAAAAAGCAGAAAAACAGTACGAAGCCGCCCAAAGCCACATCAATGCCGGTCAAAATACCGCTGCAATTGAAGTGCTCAACAAACTCCTGGAAAAGGAGCCTTCCTTCATCGACGGCCACCTCATGCAGGCCGACCTCCACCTTAGGCAGCGCGCTTTCGCGGAAGCGGAATCGGGCTTTGAAACGGCCCTGCGGCTCGATAGCACCTATGCGCCATTGGCCTACTACCTGTTGGCGCAAGCCGAGTTTGAACAACAAAAATATGCGGAAGCCCAAATCCATCTGAAAGCCTACTTTGCGACCGGCAAGGTGCCCCAAAAACGCATGACCGAAGCCCGGCAGTTGCTCCAAAGCGCTGAGTTTGCTGCCGAAGCGGTTCAAACCCCTGTGCCCTTCGACCCAAAGCCTCTGCCCGCTACCATCAATACCGACCGGCCCGAGTACCTGCCCTCTATGAATGCCAATGGCGCATTCCTGGTGTACACTACCCGCACTACACCGCACAACGAAGACATCTTCATCAGTCAGTGGCAGGACTCCACCTGGAGCCCGGGCCAACCCCTCGAAGCCCTCAATACGCCATTCAACGACAGCAGCCCCAGCCTCTCTGCCGATGGGCGCGCTATGGCTTTTGCCCGCAACGGCCGCAACGGCAATTTTGACCTCTATTACGCCCGTCAGGAAAACGGCTCCTGGCAGGACCCCGAGCGCCTGCCCGCTCCCGTCAACACCGGAGGCTTTGAATCTCAGCCCGCCCTTTCTGCCGATGGCAACCTGCTGCTGTTTGTGAGCGACCGGGAAGGGGGCTTTGGACGGCTCGACCTATGGGCCACCCGACGCAATCCGGATGGTTCCTGGCGCGACCCGCAAAACCTGGGCGATATGATCAACACGCCCCTCAACGAACAGGCGCCCTTCTTCCACCCCGATGGCCAAACCCTCTACTTCATGTCCAAAGGGCACCCGGGCATGGGGCAGTACGACCTCTTCCTCGCCCGCCTCAAACCCGATGGCTCCTGGGGCCGCCCCCACAACCTGGGCTACCCCATCAACACCGCCAATAACGAAGGGGCGCTCATTGTAAGCCTGGATGGCAAAACCGCTTACTTCGATACGGACCAGCTCGGCCCTACGGCCCGCACTCAGGAAATGGGGAATGCCGACCTCTACACCTTCGACCTTTATCCGGAGGCCCGCCCCCAGCCTGCCACTTATGTGGAAGCTACCGTGCGGGACGCCGCGACTAAGCGCCCGCTGCAGGCAAAACTGGAATTTGTCCGCCTCAACACTCAAAAAACACACCAACAGGGGCAAACAGACGAGCGCGGGCAGTTCCTCGTGGTCTTGCCCATGGGACAGGACTATGCCCTCAATGTGAGCAAGGAAGGCTACCTCTTCCATTCTGAAAACTTTGCCCTTAGCGAGCAGACAGACCTGACAGAGCCTTACCAACTCATTATCGAACTGCGACCGGTGCCGGAAACGGATGTCTCGGTGGAAAAACCCAGTGCGCCTGTCGTGCTCCGCAATGTATTCTTCGCTTCCGGCTCTGCCGAACTCAAGCAGGAGTCTATCCCGGAACTCAACCAGCTCAAGTCTTTTCTGGAAGACAATCCGGAACGGGGCATCATCATCAATGGCCACACCGATAATGTGGGAGTAGAAGCAGACAACCTCGCCCTGTCTGAAGCCCGGGCCAAAGCCGTGCGCGACTACCTGGCCTCCCACGGCATCAACCCCATCCGCCTCGGCTACAAAGGCTACGGGGAAAGCCGGCCTGTTGCCACCAACGAGACGCCCGAAGGCCGCGCCCTGAACCGGCGTACAGAATTTGAAATTGTAAAGTGATTTACGGATGCGCCGCCACCCACACCTCCCCGTCTTCAAAGATTTCCTTCTTCCAGATGGGCACCGTTTGCTTCAGGGTGTCAATGGCAAATTCGCAGGCTTCGAAGGAGGCCTTGCGATGGGGAGTGGAAACCGCAATGATCACCGCAATCTCGCCCAGCTCCAAACTGCCCACCCGGTGGTGGAAGGCGATTTTCTCGACCGGCCAGCGCGCTTTGGCCTGATCGGCAATTTTCTGCATTTCCTTAATGGCCATAGGCTCGTAAGCCTCAAAATCGAGGCGGAGCACCCGCTTGCCCTGTGTGTTATCGCGCACCGTACCAATAAACACATCAATAGCACCAGCGCTGTGGCTGCCCACAAAATCGATGCACTGCTGCGGCTGAAGTGGCGTCTGTAGCAATTGTATATCGGTCATAAAACTGCTTTTCTAATCTTTTGGGGAACGATTTTACCCTTGTGGTCCGTTCCTTTCCAAAAGTAAGAAAATATGCCCCAATTTGCCATAAGCGACATACACGGCTGCGCCCAAACCTTCGATGTACTGCTGAACGAAATCCAGCTCAGCCCCTCCGATGAACTGTTCCTCCTCGGGGATTATATCGACCGCGGGCCGGACAGCAAAGGCGTCATTGATAAAATCCTGGCTTTGCAAAAAGACGGCTACCGGGTGCAGTGCCTGATGGGCAACCACGAGGAAATGTTGCTGGAATGCCTGGACCCTGCTGCCTTTGGCATGACTGATTTGTGGCTAAAAAATGGCGGCAAAGCTACCCTGAAAAGCTTTAGCCTGCCCGAAGATGCCAACCCCGCACATATCCCCAAAATCTATCTTGATTTCATGCACCGGCTGCACCTTTACTTTGAGGCTGGCCCTTACCTTATGGTCCACGCCGGACTGAATTTCAAAGCGCCTGAACCTTTGCAAGACCTGAATTCCATGCTTTGGATCCGCGGCTTTTATCAGGACATCGACTACGATTGGCTCAATGGGCGCATCCTTGTGCACGGGCATACACCGCAAATTACCGAGGCTACCGAACGGCAGCTCCAAAACCTGCCTGAAAAGCAAGTAATCAATATCGATACCGGCTGCGTATTCAACAAGCATGGCCGGGATACGCTCACCGCCTTCAACCTCACCGACCAAAAGTTAACCTTTGTGAAAAACCAGGAAAACCAATCATGACACCTTAAGATCACAACTAATGCCTCAGGGAACGGGTTAACCTAAAACAACTTAACATATTGTGCCGGAAAGGCGCAACCCTAAGAATGCCTTGTTTCTATGTCAAGAAAAGCCACCCGCATTGCGGCCCTGCTGGCCATTGCCCTGCTAGCCGCCTTGTTTTTCTTTTTCCAGGACGATATCCTGGGCGAAGACCAGCCTCAGAAAACCGCCGCTGGGACTACAGCACAGCCGGAAGCACCTTCCCAAACTCCGGTTGAAGCGATGGTCACGCAGGCTACCTCGCTGCGCGATGCCATTTCCGTCAACGGCTCTACCGTGCCCAACGAAGAGGTCGCCATCACTTCAGAAGTGGCGGGCAAAATCATCAGCATCAACTTCCGGGAAGGAGACTATGCCAAAGCCGGGCAGGTGCTGGTACAACTGGATGACGATGAGCTGCAGGCGGAGCGCAAACGCCTCGTGGTACAGCGGCAGCTCAACGAGAAAATCGCTGAGCGCCTCAAAGCCCTCTACGATAAGGAAGGCGTAAGCTTGCAGGAATACGAAGTGGCCGCCGCCGAAGTCGAAAAAACAGAAGCGGATATTGCGCTGGTCGATGCGCAGCTGAGAAAACGGGTCGTCCGTGCGCCTTTCGCGGGACGACTCGGCCTGCGGATGGTTTCTGAAGGCAGCTACCTTTCGCCGGGTACGCCCATCGTTAGCCTGGTGAGCATCAATCCCATCAAACTGGAGTTTGATGTGCCGGAAAAATACAGCCGGGCGATTGAAAACGGCGGCCGGGTGGACTTCCGGCTCGATGGCAAGGCGGACAGCTTTCAGGCCACCGTCATCGCCAAAGAGCCCAATATCGACCCGGAAACCCGCACCCTGCGCTTCAAGGCGCAGGCTCCCAACCCCGGCGGGCGCATCCTGCCTGGCGCTTTTGCGGATGTAAAGGTGGAACTCGAAGAATACGCTGGCACCATCCTGGTCCCCACGCAGGCGATTGTCCCGGAGCTCAACGACAAAAAGGTATTCCGCTATGAGAATGGCAAAGCGCAGCCGGTCATCGTAACCACCGGCATCCGGCAGGAGCGCAACATTCAAATCCTGGAAGGGCTAAGCGTTGGTGATACCATTATTACCACAGGGTTGCTTCAGATTCAGCCCGGCGCGCCAGTCCGCATTTCCAAGCTAAATTAAACGCACCTATGAGCCTGTCATCTCTAAGCATCAAGCGGCCGGTCCTGGCATCGGTCTTGTCTATTGTCATCGTGCTCTTCGGCCTTATCGGGCTGACCTACCTGGGCGTGCGCGAATACCCGAGTGTGGACCCGCCCATCATTACCGTTACCACCAACTACGTAGGGGCCAACGCAGACATCATTGAGTCTCAAATCACGGAGCCGGTGGAAGAAGCCGTAAATGGCATTGCAGGTATCCGCTCCATCACCTCCGTTAGCCGGGACGGGCGCAGCACGCTGACCGTAGAATTTGACCTCGAAGTAGACCTGGAAACCGCCGCCAACGATGTGCGCGATAAGGTCTCCCAGGTAGTAGGCGAACTGCCCCCTGATGCTGACCCGCCTGTAGTTTCCAAAGCAGATGCCGATTCCGACCCCATCATTTTCCTCAACATACAAAGCGACCAACGCTCTCTGCTCGAGCTTACCGATATTGCAGAAAATGTCTTCAAAGAGCGCCTGCAAACCATCAACGGGGTGAGCGAAATCCGTATCTGGGGCCAGAAGAAATACGCCATGCGCCTGTGGATTGAGCCGGAGCGCCTCGCCGCCTACGGCCTGACACCACTCGATGTGCAACAAGCCCTCCAACGGGAAAACATCGAATTGCCTTCCGGCCGGGTGGAAGGGGCCAACACCGAACTCACTGTCCGCACACAGGGCCGGCTCACCACGCCGGAAGAATTCAATAACCTTATCCTGAAAGAAACCAACGGCCGTATTGTCCGTTTCCGCGACATCGGCTATGCTGAGCTGGGCCCGGAAAACCTGCGTACCGTACTCAAGCGGGACGGTGTGCCCATGGTGGGCAACGCCATCGTGCCTCAGCCCGGTGCCAACAATATCGAAATTGCCGATGCCTTCTACGAGCGCCTGGAGCAAATCAAAAAGGACCTGCCCTCAGATATCCAGCTGGGTATTGGCTTTGACAAAACACAGTTCATCCGCGACTCCATCGATGAGGTGGAACAGACCATCTACATTGCCTTCGGGCTGGTGGTGATGATCATCTTTTTGTTCCTGCGCGACTGGCGGACCACCATCATCCCGGTCATTGTCATCCCCATCGCCCTCATCGGGGCCTTCTTTGTGATGTATGCCGCTAATTTTTCCATCAACGTGCTGACCCTGCTGGGCATCGTGCTGGCCATCGGGCTGGTGGTGGACGATGCCGTGGTGGTCCTCGAAAATATTTACACCAAGATTGAAAGTGGCATGACCCCTCTGGAGGCCGCGATGAAAGGCAGTGAAGAAATCTTCTTTGCCGTTATCGCCACTACTGTAGCCCTGGTGGCGGTATTCATGCCGGTCATCTTCCTGCAAGGCCTGACCGGGCGCCTGTTCCGGGAGTTCGGCATCGTAATCGCCGGGGCCGTAGTCATCTCTTCCTTTGTAGCCCTCACCCTGACGCCCATGCTGTCGAGCAGTATCCTGAAAAACCGGGCACGGCAGCCCTGGTTCTACCGGGTGACCGAGCCCTTTTTCGTCGCCCTCACCAAAGGCTACCGCAGCACCCTGAATGCCTTTATGCAAGTCCGCTGGCTGGCGCTGGTCATTATGGCCATCTCAGGCTGGGCCATCTATTCCATCGGCGGCGGGCTGCCGCAGGAACTGGCCCCGCTGGAGGACCGCAGCCGTATCCGGGCTTTTGCCCGCGCTCCGGAGGGCTCCACCTTTGAATACATGGATAACTTCACCAATGGGCTGGTGGAAACAATGGTCGAAGCTATCCCCGAAAGCGAGGGGGTCATTTCGGTCACCTCCCCCGGCTTTGGCGCTTCCACTTCCGTAAATTCTGCATTTGCCTTTGCCGTCCTGGAGGACCCTCAGAAAAGGGAACGCAGTCAGACGGAAATACTGAATGCGCTACGGCCTGAAGTCAGCGAACTCACCGGCGCCCTGACGTATCTCAGCGAAGAGCAGAGCATCGGCAATGGCCGGGGCGGGCTACCGGTACAGTACGTACTGCAGGCGCCCAACTTCGAAAAGCTCAAAGAGACCCTGCCCCGCTTCGTGGAAAAAGTCAAGCAGGACCCGACCTTCAGCTTCGTGGACGTCGACCTGAAGTTCAACAAACCGGAGCTGAACATCGAAATCAACCGGCAAAAGGCCCGGGACCTGGGCGTTTCCGTACTGGATATTGCCCAGACCCTCCAACTGGGGCTCAGCGGGCAGCGCTTTGGGTATTTCATCATGAATGGCAAGCAGTATCAGGTAATCGGGCAGATACAGCGTGAAGGGCGGGACGAACCCGTTGATGTGCGCTCCCTTTACGTGCGCAATGAAGCTGGCAATATGGTACAGCTGGACAACCTGGTGACCCTGGAAGAGCAAATTACTCCGCCTACGCTCTTCCGCTTCAACCGCTTTGCCTCCGCTACCGTCTCTGCGGGCCTGGCGGGCGACAACACCCTTGGCAATGGTATCGAGGCGATGAACCGCATCGCCTCAGAAACGCTGGACGATGGTTTCTACACCACCCTGACTGGAACCTCGCGGGATTTTGCGGAAAGCTCCTCCAGCCTGGTCTTCGCTTTTGCGCTGGCCCTGGTACTCATTTACCTGGTTTTGGCAGCGCAGTTTGAGAGCTTCATCGATCCGTTTATCATCATGTTCACCGTGCCCCTTGCGCTGGCAGGGGCCGTGCTGTCCCTGATGCTCTACGAGCAAACCCTGAACATCTTCAGTCAGATCGGCATTATAATGCTCATCGGGCTGGTGGCCAAAAATGGCATCCTCATTGTGGAATTTGCCAATCAGCGGAAGGAAGCCGGGCTGAGCCGCCTGGAAGCCATCAAGGAGGCGGCTGAGGCGCGTTTCCGGCCCATCCTCATGACGAGCCTGTCCACAATTTTGGGCGTATTGCCAATTGCCCTGGCCCTGGGCGCCGGTTCCGAAAGCCGGGTCTCCATGGGTATTGCCGTCATCGGCGGGCTGGTCTTTGCGACGGTGCTGACGCTCTATGTGATTCCGGCCATTTATTCCTATCTTTCCAGCAAAGAAGCCAAACGCACCAAGCGGGAGGAACAACTCAAGGCACTGGAGGAGGTGTAGGCAAACTGAACAGCTAAAAAACGCAGACGAAAACGAATGGCAGACGAAAAAAAACTCTTCTTACTGGATGGGCACGCCCTGGTTTACCGGGCGCACTTTGCATTCATCAACCGCCCACTGATCAATTCCAAAGGAGTCAACACCTCAGCCGTCATGGGCTTCACCCGGACGCTTTGGGACCTTATGCGTGATCAGAAGCCTACCCACATTGCGGTTGCCTTTGATTTGTCCACCCCCACTTTCCGGCATGAAATGTACGAGCCTTACAAAGCCAACCGGGAGGAACAGCCGGAGGATATCGTCATTGCCATTCCGTACATCGAAGCCATCGTGAAAGCCTTCAACATCCCCATCGTCACCGTAGACGGTTATGAGGCGGATGATGTGATTGGCACCTTGGCCAAGCAGGCTGAAAAGGAGGGCTTCAAAGTCTACATGGTGACACCGGATAAGGATTTCGGGCAGCTTGTTTCTGATAATGTCTTCCTGTACAAACCTTCCCGTCAGGGCAATGGGGTGGATATCATGGGTGTGCCGGAGATTCTCAAGAAGTGGGATGTAGAGCGGGTCGAGCAGGTCATAGATATGCTGGGTCTGCAGGGCGATAGCGTAGACAACATACCGGGCGTACCGGGCATTGGGCCAAAGACCGCCTCCAAGCTGCTGGCACAATTCGGCTCTATGGAAACCCTGCTGGACAGCACCGATCAGCTCAAAGGCAAGCAAAAGGAGCGCCTGGAAGAACACCGGGAGCAAGCCCTGCTGTCCAAAAAACTAGCCGTGATCGAAACACAGGTGCCCATTCAGTTTGATGCGGAGGCTTACAAAATTGAGGGCCAGGATAACGACCGCCTGGCAGAGCTGTTCAAAGAACTGGAGTTCCGCAGCCTGGCCAAACAAATCCTGGGAGCGGACAAAGTGCCGCAGGAAAATGCGCAAGGCGACCTCTTCAATCAGCAAAGCGAAACCAAAGCAGAGGTCAAAGCGCCACCTGCTCACTCGGTAGCCGACAAGAACATTGGCAACACCGAGCATACTTACCACTTGGTGGACACGGAAGAAAAGCGGGCCGAATTGCTTCAGCTCCTGATGGATGCTAAGCGTATTTGTTTCGATACGGAAACAACCGGCATCGACGCCACGCAGGCCGAAATGGTGGGCATGTCTTTTGCCGTGAAGCCCCACGAAGCCTACTATGTGCCCGTACCGGCAGACTATGAGGAAGCCACCTGCCTCGTGCAGCAGTTCAAAGCGGTGATGGAGGACGAAGACACTGAAAAGGTAGCCCAAAACCTCAAGTACGACGCCCTTATGCTCCGCCGGTACGGCGTGGAAGTCAAAGGCCCCTACTTTGATACCATGATCGCCCACTATCTGCTGGAGCCCGAGCTGCGCCACAATATGGATTACCTATCGGAGACCTACCTCAAGTACCAGCCGATTGAGATCGAAAGCCTCATCGGCAAAAAAGGCAAGAAACAAATAACGATGCGTGACCTGCCGCCGGAAGAGGTGAAAGACTACGCGGCCGAAGATGCCGATATCACGCTTCAGCTCCGGGAATACCTCGCGCCTAAACTGGAGGAGGAGGGCTTCCAAAAACTTTACGAAGAAATTGAAGCGCCTCTGGTGCGCGCCCTGGTCAATATCGAGCACGAGGGCATACGGCTCAATGCCGACTACCTCAAGTCTTACTCCAAAGAATTGGCGAAGGAAATCGATCAGCTGGAAAAGGAAATCCATGAGGATGCAGGCACGGCATTTAACGTCGCCTCTCCCCGTCAGGTCGGGGAAATCCTCTTTGAGAAAATGGAACTGCCTTACCGTTTCAAAAAGACCAAGTCCGGGCAGTACTCCACCAGTGAGGAGAAGCTGGCTGAACTGGCCGGGGAGTACCCCATCGTCCAGAAAATCCTGGACTACCGGGGCCTGACCAAGCTGAAGTCCACCTATGTGGATGCCCTGCCAAAGCTTATCAATCCGCTTACCGGGCGCATCCACAGTTCCTTCAATCAGGCGCTGACCGCCACCGGGCGATTGAGCTCCAATAACCCTAACCTGCAAAACATTCCGATTCGGACGCCGCAGGGGGCAAGGGTGCGGGAGGCTTTTATCCCGCGCGACGAAGACCACGTACTCCTCGCCGCCGACTATTCCCAAATTGAGCTGCGCCTCATTGCGGAGATGAGCGGGGAAGAAGCCATGCTGGAAGCCTTTAAGTCCGGCAAAGACGTCCACTCTGCCACTGCTGCCCGTGTGTTCGACGTACCCTACGAGGAGGTCACCCGGGAACAGCGCTACCGGGCCAAGACGGTCAATTTCGCGCTCATCTACGGAGCAGGCGCCACAAACCTGTCACAGCAATTGGGCATCAAGCGCAGCGAAGCCAAGGAACTGATCGATCAGTACTTCAGCCGCTACCCGGATTTAAAAGGCTACATGGACGGTATTGTGGAAAAAGCCCGAAAGGACGGCTATGTCAAAACCCTGATGGGCCGCCGCCGCTACCTGCGCGATATCGACTCCCGCAATGGGGTACTGCGCAGCCACGCCGAGCGCAACGCCATCAACACCCCGGTACAGGGCACAGCTGCGGATATGATCAAGATCGCTATGGTGCGCATCAATGATATTTTCGAAGAAGAGCAGTTCAAGTCAAAGATGATCCTTCAGGTGCATGACGAACTGGTATTCGATGCCCACAAATCAGAGCTCGGCACTATTAAGCCGATCATAGAAGAACATATGGTCAACGCCATCCCTAACCTCAATGTGCCGATCCTCGTAGAAATGGGCGAAGGTCAGAACTGGCGGGAAGCGCATTAGCAGTGGGGAAACCAGTTGTGTATTTTATTTTTCGAGAAGCCTTTAGTAGTGGGGCAAAAATAAAACACACAACTTTCAAAAAGCTTTTGCCCCAACATTGCACAAAACTCGCCCTCTGGTTGGTTTTGTGCAACGTTGGAACAAAACCA
>JANSXW010000237.1 GCA_024742755.1 bacterium
GACGGTGGAATCGCACCCGAACTGATTGGTCAGGGTTTGCGCGACGGTCCCGGTGTCCAAGGGGTTGCAGCTTTCGCCAAAGAGCAGGGTGGTGTCGCTGGGGAGCAGGGTGGTAGTCGTAATGACGGTAGAATCGCATCCAAACTGGTTGGTCAGGGTTTGCGCAACCGTCCCGGTATCCGAAGGATTGCAGCTTTCGCTAAAGAGCAGGGTGGTGTCGCTGGGCAGCAGGGTAGTAGTCGTAATGACGGTGGAATCGCACCCGAACTGATTGGTCAGGGTTTGCGCAACCGTCCCGGTGTCCAAGGGGTTACAGCTTTCGCCAAAGAGCAGGGTGGTATCGCTGGGCAGCAAACTAGTCTGCGTAATGATAAAAGAGTCGCAGGCCAGCTGATTCGGCAGGATTTCCACTGAAATACCCGTATCCAGCGGATTGCAGGATTCTAAAAAAACGCGTGTCGTATCTGAGCTGCTGCAGCCAGCAGAACAGGTGCCGGGGCTGAGGATTTCCAAGTCCAATGTGCAAGTTGACTGGTCGAGGTCAAAAACCGTAATGGTAGCCGAGGGAACGTTGGCAGCGAGCGGGCCTAGGACAAAGGTGCTGTCGTACCAACCTGTGGTATCCAACGGGCTGCTGATGCCCCAGCCGCTTCCGCTATTCATACCTGAAAGGGTTAGCTCTGCTGTGAACGTATCATCCTGAGCGGTGCCTGGAGTACCGTTGTCCTCACAAGCCAATACATTCACAGCGGCTTCAAGAACACAGGAATCTGAGCAGGAAACCGGAGGGTCAACGGTCAGAATGGAAAAACAGCTGGTTAGGTTTTCGTCAATAAAAGCCAGATTGATGCTGCCTCCTGAAATGGGATAAGCTCCAATGACGGTAGGTACGCCAAATTCCCCGGTCTCCATACCTGAAGGCGGAACTGTGAACCACCCCTCCGTGCCGACCGGATTGTTTACCTCAACGGTGAATTCAAACAAGTCATCAGTAGGGTCGCTGGCCGTCCCATTATCCAGGCAGTAAATGTCTGCCAAACTCACTGTTAATGCACACGAATCTGAACAGGAGCCCGGACTGGAAAGGTTAAAGCTACTGCTGCAATTACCATCGTCATTATCCGTAACCACAACTGTAGAAAAATTAACGTCTGTACTGCCGGGAGGAAGGCTAAATGTGGAAGTTGTGCCGTAGTTGCCTTCTGCGGGAGTGATTGCCCCATTTACGGAGGTTAGGGTATAGTTGCCTGCGATATTTAGGCCATCAACCAGTAAGTTAAAGGTAACCCGGTCATCGTTAGGATCACCCGGCGTGCCATTGTCGTCACAGGTAATATCCGTTGGGTTGATTTCAGTAAGCAGGCACTCTCCTGAGCAGGTGCCGGGATTCACAATCACAAAAACCTGACTGCAGGTAGGGTCGCTTAAATCTCTTACAACAAGCGGTACATTTCCTCCTCCTGCACTTCCTTCGGGCATACTAAAACTACTAATTGCCCCGTAGGTGCCAGTGCCGGGAAGCAGGTTCCCATTGGCCAGCTCTACCGTATAGTTTGTGCCGTACTCAGAAGTGACCAGCAAAGCTACTTCAATAAAATCATCATTAGGGTCTGATGGTGTCCCGGCATCATTACAGGTTGTGCTCTGTACGTCCAAACCGGTGATTTCGCAATTCTTGCAGACGTTGTCTATGGTTAGGATATACTGACAGTCTGTAATGGTACTGTCAGTGATGACAACTTCATACTGATCGGGCAAAGGCGCTACCGGGAGGAAGCGGAAGGTTGTGGTTTCACCATAGTAGCCTACCGGGCTGCCAACAATCATTGCACTATCAATTTGAACACCGTAGATGGTATCCAGGGCATTCCCAACAGGATTGAGGTCAAATGCAAGCGTATCGTTATCACAAACTAAATTGGTAAGGCCAGCCGATTGTATAACGCAGGTGTCCGAGCATGGCGGCGGTGGGAGCAGGTTGACCGTCACAAAGCAGCTTGGGGAGACCAGATCCGTAAAGGTCACATCAATAGGGCCATCACTGATTAAAAAGGGGCCAAAGCTGGCAATATCATCGTAATCACCGGCCGTATCACCGGCTGGAGTATCTGAAAGCCAGCTACTGCCGGATGCCGCAGTGGGGTTGGTGATTTCGAGCTCCACCAGGTAGGTATCATCACCGAAAATGCCGGGCGTCCCACCGTCCTGGCAAAAAAGATTGACTTCAGTGGCTTCAATATTGCAGGCTGCTGAGCAATCCCCGGGGTCAAAGAGAAAAAAGGAAAGTGTACAGCCGGGGTTGTTTTGATCGGTCAGCGTAATGGTCGTCCCCCCATTGCCCGCAGAGCCGGTCGGCAGGGAGAAGGCCTGCGGTGTATTGTAGGGCCCGGTTGATGGTGTCACGGTAGTTCCGGCAGCAGTGATGTTATACCCTGCCGCACTGCTGATAGCAGGAACGTTAAGGGAAAAGGTAATGAAATCATCACTGGCGTCGCTAATCGTGCCGTTATTATTGCATTGAATATTGACAATGCCCTGGTCAAATATAGTGCAGGCATCAGAGCAGCTACCCGGTCCGCCCTGTGTGAAGGAATAGGTACAGGAAGGATCGTTGTTGTCGATTATGGTAATATTGACGGCGCTGCTGTTGGCGGTGCCGGCCGGCAGGGTAAAAGTAGTGGGGCTGTTGTAGTTGCCTCCGGAGGGTACTGCACTCTGCCCATCGGCTACTACGGTGTAGCCATTTCCGAGGTTCGTACCTGATGGCTGAAGCGTAATGACCATTTGGTCGTCTGCCTGAACGGTGCTCGTCCCATTGTCTGCACATTGTATATTCAGAACGTTGACTTCATTGAGGTTGCAATTGTCACATGGATTGTCCAGTGCGAAGGTATACGTACAGGCACTGTTGTTCGCATCTCTGATGGTGACGTTGTAACTCGGGCTCTGTGGCGTATTGGGTAAAAAGCTGAAATTCACAGGCGTACCGAACGCGCCGGAGTTCTGGCCCAGGATGGTCCCGTCCGGAATGGTCAGATTGTATTGTGAACCAGTACTGCTATTGGGCGAAAGCGTGAAGTTGATGATATCTCCATTTGTACAGCTTATGTTGAAAGGAGTGGCATTTGTGATATCGCAGGGCAGAGGCGTGGAACAAGGGGCGGTGTTATTGACAAAAACCTGAGTGGAGCAGGTGGGGTCCTGACTGTCGGTGAGCGTTAGCGTGAAGGAGGGCGGTGCCGCTGCGGCATTGACCAGCCGGAAAGTCGTCGGGGTATTGTAAGTGCCGATCGTATTCAAAAAAGTCAGCCCCGGCCCGCTGATCGTGTAAGCATTACTGGTACTGATACCAGACGGATTGAGCGTAATGAGCAGCTCGTCATCATCAGGGTCATTGGGCGTGTCCATGTCATCACACTGCACATCTAGTAAATTGGGCGCGGTAATCGCGCAGGGAGAAACGCAGGTGCCGGGATCCTGAATCGAGAAAATGTACTGACAGGCCAGATCTGCCTGATCCGTCAGGATAAATGAAACAGGCCCGTTTCCAGCTGAACCCGGCGTGAGCTGGAAAAATGAAGTGGTGTTGTAAGAGCCACTGCCTGGTAGTACCAAACCTGGTGAAGCAATGAGGTTATACTGCAGGGCAACGGCAGTGCCGGTTGCAATGATCTCCATCGTGATGTAGTCATCGCCCGCCAGAGCTGGCGTGTTGTTGTCATCGCAACTAACGTCCACGACTTCCACCTGCTGCACTTCGCAGGCAGAATAACAGGGATTGTCAAAAGTGAGTACAAAAGTGCAATTCGGGTTGTTCTGGTCTGTCAGGGTAATCTGATAAGTCGGTACAGTAGAGTCATCGGGGTCAATAACAAACCCATTGGGGAAGCCATAAACCGCTGTGGATGGAGAAATGCCTCCCGAAGCGAAGGAAACCGTATACCCGCTGCCCAGGTTGCTGCCGGCAGGGTTCAGGAAGAGCGTAAGCCGGTCATCGTTAGGGTTGGTGGGCGTATCGTTGTCCAGGCATACCACCCCACCCAAACCTGCACTCGTAATGCCACAGAATTCCAAATCGCCGGCTGTACTTAAGGAGCTTCCCCGGCATGACAAAAAGCCAAGTAGGAGAAGCGGCATAAACAGAGCCGTTCGATAGCAGACTTGTTGGGGACTACCTTTCATCACGTGTTTGTTTGGCGGAAACCTGACATCATCGCAACACGTACGCTTAGCGGTCTGAGATCAGCATAGACCATGCTTAAAATTAAACTAACTCCTAACTATCTGATTTGCAGCGTTTAGAGTTTCAGGCATGGTTGCAGTGCTGTTAACATAAGTGTTGCTTATCGCGATTATGCGACTGTAACGGGGGGTAAAGTCTTAGTGTTTAGTATCTGGTTTTTTTCAGCTTAAAGCAGTCACCGTCCCTTTACTTTCTTTACCTACGAAAGAAAGATAGGGCAGAGTTTGGTGATAAGAAGTTTTTGTTTTGGGCTGTACTAACGGTGGTTTAGCAGGCTATATTTGTTTGAGCGGTGAACTGCCGTTGTTTTGTACGGCTTAAGCATAAAAAAGATGCACAAACAGACCACAAAGTTAAAATACCATTTGGAAAGCGCACAATGAAGTCCCGGAATAGAATCCTTAAAATTACAGAAAGGCATCGGAGGTTTGAGCCGATACCCTTCTGTGCAGTATTGGTAGGGATCACGGAGGACCTTACCGGATCAGCGTAACATCTCCTTTTTGCAGTATGATTCTTCCGGTCGGCAACCGAACCTGCGCATAATAAGTAAATACGCCCGGCCCCATCGGTTCTCCCCGGAATGTGCCGTCCCAACCCACTGCTACGTTGTTCGCCGGGAACTCGGTTTGGGCAAAGACCTGATTGCCCCACCGGTCATAAATTTCCATGCGCTCTATCCGGTCAATCTGTCCGGGTGTACTGAACAGGGTAAACCAGTCATTCCGGCCGTCTCCGTTAGGACTGAAGATATTCGGGGCATAAATATCCACCTGCTGCTCCACTAAGACCTGTACATTTGCAGTTGCTGAACAGCCATTGCCCAGGCTCGCCGTGAGCAGCAGCGTTGTACTTTCGCTGGCTTCCAGCACAGGGTTCAGGCAGTCGCTGCAGCTGAGCTGCCCGGCTGGGCGCCATTCCAGTGTCACTGGATCGAAATTGATCATGGGGCGGAGCGTGAGGGTATCTCCTTGCTCTAAAATAAGGGGGCCGTCAATACTTAATGCAGGGCTAATGCCTTCGGTAATGCTCACTGGCTGGGACACCGTACAGCCAAGGGCATCGGTTAGTTCCACCGTGTAGTCACCTGCCAAAACATCAATCGTGACCGGAAAGGCCGAAACATCTTCCAGTAACTGCCCGGCAGCCGTGATGGTGTAGGGCGGGAAACCGTTCTCCGGCGGCCCGATTTCGATAAACCCGGTGAGCCCCTCACAAGCCGGATTGGTCGGTCTGATTTCGGCTTCGGGTGCTGCAAAAACCAGCGCGATGTCAATAACTACGGAGTCACACTCCTCAGCGAGGCTCTGAATCACCTCCTGTCCGATAGGACGTTCCTGGTCATATACAGTGCCGTTAATGACTAGGCTTTCACCTGCACAAAGCGTGTCGGCAACCAGCTGATAATCCGGGTCACTAAAAAGTAAAACCTGAGTGGTTATAATGGAGTCACATCCAAACTGGTTGGTCAATATTTGGGTCACTGTCCCTGTATCCGCCGGGTTGCAGGACTGGCTGAAGAATACAGTGGTGTTACGAGGCAGCAGCGTAGTGGTCGTGATGACAGTAGAGTCGCACCCGAACTGATTGGTGAGCACTTGCGATACCGTTCCGGTGTCTGCGGGGTTGCAGCTTTCGCTAAACAGCAGGGTGGTATCGCTGGGCAGCAGCGTGGTGGTGGTAATGACAGTTGAGTCGCACCCGAACTGATTGGCCAGGACTTGCGATACCGTTCCGGTGTCTGCGGGGTTGCAGCTTTCGCTAAACAGCAGGGTGGTATCGCTGGGCAGCAGCGTGGTGGTCGAGATGACGGTGGAGTCGCACCCGAACTGATTGGCCAGGACTTGCGATACCGTTCCGGTGTCTGCGGGGTTGCAGCTTTCGCTAAACAGCAGGGTGGTATCGCTGGGCAGCAGCGTGGTGGTCGTGATGACAATCGAATCGCACCCGGTCTGCCCGGTGAGGTTTTGCACCACAGTACCGGTATCAAGGGGGTTGCAGGACTGCAAATCAATGAGCGTGGTGTCACTGTCCACGAGCAGGGTATTGAGGATCACCACTGAATCACACCCGAACTGATTGGCCAGCAGCTGTGTGACCGTTCCTGTATCCGCGGGATTGCAACTGCTTTGCGTCAGCAAGGTGGAGTCGGAAGGCAGCAGCGTGGTGGTGGTGATGACGATGGAATCGCACCCGGTCTGCCCGGTGAGGTTTTGCACCACAGTACCGGTATCAAGGGGGGTGC
>JANSXW010000311.1 GCA_024742755.1 bacterium
AGCAACGAAGAAGATGGTTATCATCAAGTAACCAATTCTTTGAGATATAGCCCGGCGGGCGCTGCTTAGGCGGCGCCCGCAGTGGGGCAGACCGGAAGGCCGGGCATCCGAAAGGGCGCCCGGCCTTTCTGGTTTTAGTGAAACCTTTCGAGATATACTTCGTACAAACTAAATAGTTAAAGGTGGCACTTTCCTTTGTACTTAAAAATTGCTACCTTGCGGTGGAATTAATAATCTCATGATCCCATGACAAAAACAATACCTCCTGTAAGGACCCTCCTTGCGGTTCCTTTCCTCTTACTCCTGCCATTTTGTGTGTCCGCACAAGTAGCTGTTTATGCTACCAACCACACGGTAACTCCTGATGAAGAATTTACGGTCGAAATAAAAGTGCAGAACTTCGATTCAGTCGTAGGTTGTCAGTTCAGTATCAACTGGGACACAACCCTGTTCAGGCTGAAAGAAGAGAGTGGTGTGCTGAATAGTGAACTGGAAAGCTTCATAGATAATTTTAATTATGCTGAGGCTGATAGTGGGCATTTGGGCTTTTTGTGGTTTGACCCGGCTATTGAGCCTGTCTCACTTGAGGATGACGCCACTTTATTTTCTATAGGCTTCGAAGTCGTTGAAGAAGAATCAACCATTGATTCTGTCCGTTTTTCCGGCTTTCCGGTGACCGTGGAATTTGCCAATGCACAGGAAGAGCAGCTCGAAGTGGACTTCACCTCAGGTGCCATTAGTATCGAGGGAATTTCGGATCTGCTGGACCGAAAAGGAAAGGAAGCCGTAACAGTAACCTGTGCTCCTAATCCATTTGAAAAGCAAACCCAGGTTAGCCTGGACTTCAAGCAGCGTGTAGATCGGGGCACCTTACGCATCATCAATGCACAGGGTCAGGTGGTCATGCAACGCGAACAGTCCTTTGAACCAGGCTTACATACGCTTGATCTGGACCGAAAAATTTTCGGACAGTCAGGCAATTACTACCTCGAAATTAAGTCAACCGATTTTTTAGTTACCTATAAACTGATTGTCCTCTAGTTTTTTTGAAGTTGGCGTTGAACCGATTCGCCATTTTTCTAACATCCCAAATTCCGAGCACCGATGGACAAAGTATTTACCAGCCTTCTGGCGGGCTTATTATTCTGTGCAGTGTCAATGTCTGCACAACAGCCTACCTTTACGATCTCACCAGCCTCTAATGATGTACAACCAGATGATATTTTTGAAGTAGACATTACGGTGTCAGACTTTACGGATATTCTGAGTATGCAGTACGGCGTTACCTGGGATTCTACGATCATTGAGTTCCAACAGGTAAAAAATGTCAACTCGACGATCCCCGGATTTACGCAGGCGGCGGCATTTAGTACGCCAAACCCCGGTGGCTCCAGCAACGTGCCTGCTAACGGCATGGGGGTTTCCTGGTTCCACCCTTCTTTTATTACGCTTGATCTTCCAGATGGAACGGTTTTGTTTACCCTCGAATTTCAGGCCATAGGTTGTGGCACATCCAATATACAGTTCTCCGGCCCGCCGACCCCGGGTATCGAAGTGCTCAATGGCAGCTTTACGAATGTCAGCCTCAACCCCGAAAATGCGACAGCCACCGTTAGTGGAGGCAACTGCGGTACGGTCACGCCGGAAACAACTTTCAGTATCAACAACATCACATTAGACGTTGGGGAAACGGGTTGTGTGGAAGTAGAGGTCCAGGATTTCGAAAATATAACAGATGTTGCATTCAGCATTACCTACAACGCAAGCTTACTGAATTTTAGCTCGGTCGGTGGCTTTGGCTTAGCAGGTTTGGATGCAGGTGATTTTAATACCACTGCTCCCGGAGTGATTACCCTTGACTGGTCCAACGCTACCGGCATTTCCCTGATCGACGGAGCCGCCATATTTGAACTCTGTTTCACCGGAGTGCAGGCAGGAACAGCAAACCTTGCTTTTTCGGGCAACCCTGTATCGATTGCTGTTGCAAATGGCGATGGAGAGGCCGTTGACTTCATAGGACAAAACGGGGCCGTAGTGGTGCAGGATGTTCAGGTTACCCTGGATTTGACCAATACCACAATTGATGTAGGCCAGACAGGCTGCGTGGATGTCCGCGTATCTGACTTCGACAACATCGGTGGCCTTCAACTAACCATCAACTACAACGCTGCACTGCTGGACTTTAGCTCGGTTACCGGAATCAACCTTCCGGGCTTGCAGGCATCAGACTTTAATACCTCAACACCAGGTGTGATCACACTAAGCTGGTCAAACGGGACCGGCGTAACAGAGCCTGATGGCACTACTATATTTGAACTCTGCTTCACCGGTAGCGCTGCCGGAACAGCCAGCCTTTCTTTTGGCGGCGCATCAAGTGCCGAAACGGCAAATGGTACCGCTATCGACTTCAACGGACAGGGGGGGGCAATCAATGTTAACTCCTTAAATACTGACCTTACGCTGACCGTTGAGGACGCGACAGTGAATCAGGGCGACAACGTATGCCTGGCACTGGAGATCGACAACTTTGAGGACCTCATCGGCATGTCCTTCACCGTGAGCTACAATGCATCGCAGCTCAGCTACACGGGCGTGAGCAACCTGAACAGCAACCTCCCGGGCTTCAGCGTGGCGGGCAACGTGGCGAACCCG
>JANSXW010000224.1 GCA_024742755.1 bacterium
CACTACTTATTGAAACCTTATTGTGGAACTGTCTAAAGTTTTCACCCATGCACACATGGAACACTATCAAAACCGTAAGCACAAACAAACTTGACCGAGCTATTGAAGTCTTGGAAACCCTTGAGCGTCCTGTCTCTTCCCTCATTCTGGAGTACCTCCGGAAAAACGGGAAAAGCAAGCTGATGGACATCGCCCTGCACACCCAGTATAACACTGAAATACTGGAGACGCAACTGGAAAAGCTTTGCTTATCCAGGGCAGTCCGCCGACACGACGACATCCTTGGCTGCCACTACACCATTAATGCCGGACAGCTATTCCGAACCCGTAAATCTGTACAGGCGCTTGCCGCCTTATATAAAGAATGATGGGTTTGGAGCCTTAACGCACAGATTAAGACTCACCATAAGATTCACGAAAGTTTGTCATGATTTGCTTGAAAAAAGCCGGGGGATAAGCCCCCGGCTCCTTTTTGCTTTTCTTTGCACAGGGAAGCCCTGTACCGCTATGTATTCAGTGCACCACAGACGCTGATGACTTGCCCGGACAGGTAGGTAGACAAATCAGAACCCAGGAATACGCAAACGTCTGCGACTTCCTCCGCTTTGCCGAGGCGGTTCATTGGGATGTTCTGCAGATAGCCTTCTTTGACCTTGTCGTCGAGGCTTTCTGTCATGTCTGTTTCGATGAAGCCGGGCGCGATCGCGTTGCAGCGGATGTTGCGCGAGCCCATCTCCTTGGCAACAGACTTCGTGAAGCCAATAATACCTGCTTTGGAGGCGGCGTAGTTGGCCTGCCCGGCGTTGCCCGTCATCCCTACGATAGAGCTCATATTAATGATCGAGCCACCGCGGTTTTTCATCATTGGGCGGATGAGGTGCTTGGTGAGGTTGAAGATCGACTTCAGATTGGTTTGGATCACATCGTCCCAGTGGGCTTCCGTCATACGAAGCATCAGGGTGTCTTTGGTGATGCCGGCGTTGTTGACCAGGATATCCACCTGCCCGAATGCTTCCAGCACTTCCTTAGCCAGGTTTTCGGCAGCCTCATAATCGGATGCGTCTGATTGGTAGGCTTTGGCGGTTACGCCCAGTTGTTCCAGTTCGGCAGCCAGTGCGTTGGCTTGCTCTGCGGAGGAGCGGTAGGTGAAAGCCACATTAGCCCCCTGCTCCGCGAACCGGCGAACAATCGCAGCCCCAATACCGCGGGAGCCCCCGGTCACCAGCGCTACTTTTCCATCTAATAGTCCCATGTTTGTTGGTTTTTTTCAGATGGTGAAGGTAGCAATTTTTACACTTCCAGCTTAGGCTTCAGGAACTGCCCGGTGTATGATGCCTCCACTTCTGCCAACTCCTCAGGCGTGCCCTGAAAGACCAGGCCGCCCCCCTCTTTGCCGCCGCCAGGCCCCAGGTCCACAATCCAGTCGGCATTTTTGATCACCTCCATATTGTGCTCCACGACCATGACGGTATGCCCGTTCTCTACCAGTGCATTCATGGCATCCAGCAGCTTGCGGATATCGTGGAAGTGCAAGCCGGTGGTGGGCTCGTCAAAAATGAACAGGATGTGCTCATTAGCCCGTTCCCGCGTCAGGAAGGACGCCAGCTTGACCCGCTGCGCTTCTCCTCCGGACAGGGTACTTGAGGACTGCCCCAGGTGGACATACCCCAGCCCCACATCGTAGAGCGGTTGTAGTTTGCTGACCACGTCTTTTTCCTCCTCAAAAAATTCCAGCGCTTCCTCCACGCTCAGTTCCAAAATGTCGTAAATGCTTTTGCCTTTGTACTGCACATCCAGTACTTCCTGCTTGAAGCGCTTGCCGCCGCAGGCTTCGCACTCCAGGCGCACATCGGCCAGGAACTGCATTTCCACTACCTGTTCGCCCTCCCCTTTGCAGGTATCGCAGCGCCCGGCATCCACATTAAAGGAAAAATGCTTAGGCTTGAAGCCGCGGATTTTAGACAATTGCTGATCTGCCATCAGTTTTCTGATCCCATCGTAGGCCTTCACATAGGTGACCGGATTGGAACGGGAGGATTTCCCGATCGGGCTTTGGCTCACCATTTCCACCTGCGTGATGGTATCCACACTGCCCGCCAGCTGATCGAACTGCCCGGGGGCTTGGGAGTAGCTTTCGCCCAAATGCTTCTTCAGGGCGGGATACAGAATCTGCTTGACCAGAGTGGTCTTACCAGAACCGGAAACGCCAGTAACCACCGTTAAGGTATTGAGTGGAAAACGAGCTGTTATGTTCTTCAGGTTGTGCTGCCGGGCGCCCTGCACTTCGATGTAGTTGGCCGACTTGCGGCGGTGGGCAGGCACCGGTATGTTCATGCGGCCGCTCATGTACTTGGTCGTCAAGCTTTCCGTGGCCTCGGAGTAAATGCCTTCGTAAGGGCCGGCAAAGACCACTTCCCCACCGTGGATGCCTGCTGCCGGGCCAATATCGATCAGGTAGTCGGCGCTTTCGATGATGTCCTCTTCGTGCTCCACCACGATGACGGTATTGCCGAGGTCGCGCAGGGAGCGCAGCACGCGCACCAGGCGGTTGGTATCCCGCGGGTGCAGCCCTACACTGGGTTCGTCCAGGATGTACATGGAGCTCGTAAGGTTGCTGCCCAGGGTCCGGGTGAGGTTGATGCGCTGGGTTTCTCCGCCGCTCAGAGTAGAAGAAATCCGGCCGAGGGTCAGGTAGCTCAGCCCCACATCGCTCATGAACTGCAGGCGGTTGTTGATTTCCAGCAGCAACCGTTTGGCAATTTTTTGGTCGTATTCGCTCAGTTCCAGGCTGCGCAGGTGTTCGAGCAGCTCATCTACCGGCATCTCCACCAAATCGGTGAGGGGGCGGCCCTGAATTTTCACGTAAGTGGCTTCCTCCCGCAGGCGGCCGCCCTCACAGGTCGGGCAGGTCGCTCTGCCCCGGTAGCGGGCCATCATGACGCGGTTCTGAATCTTGTACATCTTTTGCTCCAGCTCGGCAAAGAAGTCGTTGATGCCATCGAAGTACTGATTGCCTTTCCAAAGGAGGCGGCGCTCGGCTTTGGTAAGGTCTTGGTAAGGCGTATGCACCGGAAAGTCGAAGTGGTGGGCGGTTTCCAGTAACTGGTCCAGCCAGCGCCCGTATTTCTCGCCCCGCCAGCAGGCGATGGCTTGCTCATAGACGGATTTGGTCTGATCGGGCACCACCTTGCCCTCATCTATGCCCATGACTTTGCTGAAGCCCTCGCAGGTAGGGCAGGCACCGTAGGGATTGTTGAAATTGAATAGCTGTGGCGTAGGCTCCAAAAAGGACACGCCGTCGAGCTCGAAGCGGTTGTTAAAGTCCTGCTCTTCCCTGCCCATGATGTCGACGATGCACTCCCCTTCTGATTCGTAGAAGGCCGTTTGGACAGAGTCCGCGATCCGCTTGTTGTTTTCTTCGTCTTCCGGCTTGACCACAAAGCGGTCGATCAGAATGCGGATGCCTTTATCTTTGATATCGCCCAGCTTTTTGCCCAGGTAGGCCGCGCCGGACTCCAGCAGGTCTTCCGCGTACTGTAGCTCTCCTTCCACCTGCAGGCGGGTATAGCCCTTTTGCAGCAGCAGTTCCACCTCCTGCTTCACCAGGCGGTCTTTGTATTTGTAAGGCAGCGGGATAAACAACTGCACCTTAGTGCCCTCCTCAAAGCGGTTGATGTAGTCCACCACATCGCTGACTTCGTGCTTGCGGACCTCCGCGCCGGAGACCGGGGAATAGGTACGCCCCACCCGCGCATAGAGGATGCGCAGGTAGTCATAAATCTCGGTAAGCGTGCCCACCGTGGAGCGGGCATTGCTCGTGCTGACCTTCTGCTCAATCGCAATGGCCGGGCAAATGCCTTTGATGTAGTCCACATCAGGCTTTTTCATCCGCATCAGGAACTGCCGGGCGTAGCTCGACAGGCTCTCCACGTAGCGGCGCTGCCCCTCGGCGTAGAGCGTATCCATAGTGATGGAAGACTTGCCGGAGCCGGACACGCCGGTCACTACAACCAGTTGATTCTTAGGGATATCGAGGCTGACATTTTTTAGGTTATTGGCCCGGGCGCCCTTGATCCGGATCGCCTCTTTGAGGTTCTGTTCACTGGGCTTGTCAAGCGTTGGCGTGGTCGCTTTTTTGGACATAGATGCAGGTTGTTTTTTTCTACTTCAGTAGAACAGCGGAGGGAGGGGAGGGTTGTATGGGTGGGGAATTTTGCTTTACGCCAACGCTACTCCGCAATAATCAATGACTCCTGACAGACCTTGCCCTCACTGCGCAACTGAACGACATACTGCCCGGCAGGCAGAAAAGCTGGCAGCTCAAATTGCCCTTCCAGCCCGCCAAAGTAGGCATCTTGCCTATGGACTATCCTGCCCAATACATCAATCACCCGGATTTCACCGTCAAAAGTCAAAGCTTCAGGCCAGCGTAGTTGTACCTGCCTTCCAGTCAGTGGATTGGGGTAAAGGAACCATTCGGGACAAACCGCTTGTTCCCGGTATTTTGGGAATGACGGGCCGAATTTCGTTAGCCATGCGTGGAAATAATCATTAAAGGTCCCCTCTAATACATTTAGGCGTTCACGCCCAATATAAAAGCCTCCATCAGACGCAGGGGCAATATCATGGATAAAGCCATTATTGCCTAAGTCGCCCACAGCAAACTTTACATCCCAAAGTATTTCACCGTAATCACCGAATTCAAATAGCCACCCACCGCCATACAGAAGCGGATTGTTTTCCGGAGGGTCAGAAGTAATATCTCCGTCTTGTGAAAGTGATCTACTCCCTACGATAAAGGTATTGGCTATTGTCTGAAACATCCCGATACCAGTAGCCCCACGGCTGCCACCAAAAGCCCGGCTCCACTCCAAACTAAAATCAGTACCCAGTTCCGCAACCCAAATATTAAAATACCCACCTTTGTGGTGAAATACCTGCTGATCCTGTGAAGTGGTATTCCCTGCCAGCATAAAACCACCGCTATCAATAGGAATTAACCTTAATCCTGCATCAACTCCCGAACCGCCAAAGGAATAATCCCGGATATACTGTCCTTCTCCATCCAATTCCACTAACCAGATGTCGAAATCGCCACGAGGAGCAGAAATGTGCCCGTCCGAAGAATCGGAAGAGCCCACCAGAATATAGCCCTGCCGGTATTCAATAAGGTGGCGCCCTAAATCTGTCCCACTGCCACCGATGGTACGCTCCCACTTTAGATTCCCATTCAGGTCAAGTGCCACCAGCCAAACATCCCGATCGCCAAAATGATTGCTTACATCTCCCCCACTGCCTTCAGTGCCTCCCGTGACAATGATTTGCCCATTGCCGGAAAGAAAAATGCTACTGCCTGTATCATCCTGCGGCCCTCCAAATGTTCTTTCCCAAACTAACCTGCCATCCGGATCATACCAGGCCACCCACAGGTCTTTCTGATTTTCTTCCACCTGCCGCCAGCCTGTTAATATTACGCCTCCATCAGGGGCGGCTGCCAGGCTTCCTATAATTTCACGGTAGCCATCGTTAAAAGTATTGATCCAGACTTTTTCTCCGGATGGAGAGACTTTGACTAAGTAAATGCCGTCTTCGCCTTTATTGTTCCCAATAAAGTCTCCGGTCTGACTTCTTGTTATGCCTTCCCAATATACACTTCCATCAGTACCTTCTACTAAGCTGCTAAAAAATGAACCTTTTTCACCGTATAAAGCCACGCTCCACAGAGAGTCGGGTTGAGCAGCTAATGACAGACCCGACAGCAGGGCAAGGCCACAGCATATCAGACAGGGCAGGTATTCTTGCAATCGCTTCATTGGGCAACGATAAAGGTTTGGTTAATAACTTGATTGGCGGCTCTTGCCTGCAGCCAGTACATTCCAGTTGGCCAATCCGTAACGGAGAGCGACCCCTGTAAAATACCTCGCCAATCTTTCCGGTATATCTCCTGACCTATCCGTAGATGGAAAAACAAAGCCCGATAAAACCTGAGAATGACCTGAAACCAAAACACAAAGCAACAATGTCAATCCGAAAACTACTCTAAGCAGTTGGTAGTTGGTAGTTGATAGTTGATAGTTCATAGTTCATAGTTCATAAAATGACTAATTCTTAAAATAGAAATATGATAACAGAAAAATCAACAATGCCCATGTTAAATAGTTCAAAAATACAATAAAACAGCTATTTATCTAAAAAAAAGCTAATGCTCAAATTTTACATGGCTAGGCAAGACTTCCTCTAAAATCCAAAAAAAAGCCGGCAGCAAAGCTACCGGCTTTCAATTTTTGGTTTACGGATTTCCAGGCGTGAGGAGAATTGATGCCCCGGCGAATAGCCGGGACAGTGGTAGTTTTTTTGTTATGCGGTTACTACTGTAATACGATTTCGCGCTCTTCTACTAATTTGCGAATATTGATCAGCGCGTAGCGCATGCGGCCCAGGGCGGTGTTGATGCTCACCCGGGTCAGCTTGGCGATTTCCTTGAAGCTCATATCAGCATAATGGCGCAGGATGACGACCTCGCGCTGTTCGGGAGGCAGCATATCGACAAGGGTACGGATTTTGTCGTGCGTTTGACTGCGGATGATGCCTTGCTCAGCGTTGCGCTCAGAAGACTGCAGTACATCAAAAATATCGAAGGTTTCGGTTGGGGACACCTTTGGGCGGCGCTTGTTGCGGCGGAAGTAGTCCACGCACATGTTGTAGGAAATACGGAGTGCCCACTGCAGGAATTTGCCCTCGTGGTTGTACTTGCCCTTGCGCAGGGTGTCGATGATTTTTATGAAGACTTCCTGAAAGATATCCTCAGCCAGGCTTTGGTCTTTGACGAAAAGATAGATGGAAGTGTAAATCCGTTGTTTGTGGCGGGAGAGCAATTCTTCGAAAGCTCTTTCGTCGCCGGACAAATAATTGTTGATCAACTGTTGGTCGTTCAGTGGTGTAACTTGCATAACTAAAATCAAATTAGCGTTATGGGATATTATGTCGCAATTCTTTTAGTGTAGAAGTTACTTTCTATAGACCTGTGATTTTGTTGAAAAATTGTCCGTGACTC
>JANSXW010000131.1 GCA_024742755.1 bacterium
CGCACCGGGCGACCACAAAGGCTATGAATACGCCCGGACTCAAAACCCTACCCGGACCGTACTGGAAAACAACCTCGCTGCACTGGAAAACGGGAAGCATGGTATTTGCTTCGGCAGTGGCCTCGCGGCTATGGATGCCGTGCTTAAACTCCTCAATCCGGGCGATGAGGTGGTCTCTACCAACGACCTCTACGGCGGCTCTTACCGCCTGATGACCAAGGTATACGAGCGCTACGGCATCAAGTCTACCTTTGTCGACTTTAATGACCTGGACGCGGTGCGTGCTGCCATCTCCGGCCAAACCAAGCTCCTTTGGGTGGAAACACCGACCAACCCCATGCTCAACATCGTGGATATCGAAGCGGTCTGCCGTATTGCCCGGGAGAAAGGCATCCTGAGTTGCGTGGACAACACCTTTGCCTCCCCATACCTGCAAAACCCGCTGGATATGGGCGCTGACATCGTTCTGCATTCTGCTACCAAGTACCTGGGCGGCCACTCTGATGTGGTTTTGGGCGCTCTGGTCACAAGCAGCGATGAGCTCGCAGAGCAGTTCCACTTTTTCCAGAATGCCGTTGGTGCCGTTCCTGGCCCTCAGGACTGCTTCCTCGTATTGCGGGGCATCAAGACGCTCCATCTCCGGGTAGAACGGGCCTGCCAAAACGCCGCCCAAATTGCGGAAGTCCTAAAGGGAACTGAGAAGGTAGGCCACGTCTATTACCCTGGCTTTGCAAACCACCCGGGCCACGAGATTGCTAAAAAGCAGATGCGCTACTTTGGCGGCATGGTCTCTTTTGACCTGAAAGATGACCGGTTCGATCTCGCGGTGAAGGTGCTCAGCAACACCAAAATCTTTACCCTGGCGGAATCATTGGGGGGCGTGGAGTCCCTCATCGGGCACCCTGCTTCCATGACGCACGCTTCCATCCCGCGGGAGGAACGCCTGAAAGTAGGCCTCACGGATTCCCTGATCCGGCTGAGCGTAGGCGTGGAGGATGCCGATGACCTCGTTCAGGACCTGAAGCAGGCATTGGCGCAACTGTAAGGCTCCGGCGCGAGACAAGCAACAGAATTAAGGCTTCGGGATCATGCCCCGGAGCCTTTTTTAGTACTTTACGAACGGGAGGATCGTTGAGCCAAGTCGAATGTAATGAATCCCGGTGGGCAAATTGCTTACGTCAACTGGCTTTCCCGAAAATGCACCTTGCATCAGTTGTACCCCGTGAGGCGAAAAGATTTCGAAATTTCCGGCAGGAATATTGCCCTTGACATGCAAGGCCTCATGCACAGGGTTGGGAAAAACCTGATACGGCTCAGCTTTCCATTCCTCCCTAAGCGCAGTAGGTGCCGCAGCCTTCACCTGATGAGCCAACAGGCGCAGGTACGCCGCCTGATAGTAAATGGCCGGCTCCGTGATCTCCCAGGAGTTTTGCGGCCAGCTGGTATTGAAATCCAGATAGCTTTTCTGTAGCGGCTGGTTTCCGGGAGGGCTAATGCCTGGTACCGAGAATTGTGCGTTGGGGCCACCTACCACGTAGCCTGGAGCTGGCCCAAGGAGAGCATCCTGAGCATGATCGTATGCTGTGCCATCTGCAAACCAGGTATGGTACATCTCATTGACAGAATGCCCGGCGCCAAATGCGTACATATTCGACAAATAGACCCTGCCCTGCGGATTCACACCGTGGAAATAATGCAGGTTCTCATTGAGGTACTGCCGATAAGGCTCTGTATCGTTCACAATTCCCGATTGGATAACGAGATCATTTAGGTTGGCGTAAGAAGCCTTTGCAAAATTAGAGCCCCAATGGTAAGACCAGTCCGGCATATAGGCCCGGTAAAGATCCTGAGCAGAGAAACCGTAATATCCATTATAATTATTAGTTACATCAGCTTCCAGGGATACCTCAATCTGAGCAGACAGCTCCGGGTCCGCCTCGGGTAGCTTGATATAGCGGATCAATGCGTCGCTGACCGGCACATTATACGGGCCCCAAAAGCCAGACACTATCTGCTCCAGCTCCGGAGCATAGGTGGTAACCAATTCCTGGTAAGCCTGCTCTTCTGTCGCTTCCAGTAGGTAGACCGCTGCCAGTACAAATTCGGCAGTTTGCTCTTCTGCACTTCGGTCAGCGTCACCCGCCACAATACTCAGATCGTCGCAGTTGGTTTCAAAGTTGCCCTGCTCCACAAACGGCATACCGTAAGAAAAGCACAGGCTAGCCTTATCCAATAAATTTGAAGCGTAGGGCTGCAATTCTGGAAAGCCGCTAAACACAAACCAGGCATGAGCTAACATGCCCGCAGCAGCGATGGAAGCGGAAGAACACGTGGGCCCGTAAAACCGGGGATCAGTATTTTCACTGGGCGGAGAGGCCGCATTTTCAGAGTGGTTTTGGCTACCCATTTTTATATGCACACTGCCATCTTCATTGATCATCTTCAACAGCCAGTCCAGTTCCCATTTAACTTCGTCGATCAGGTCGGGTATGCCATTGCCGGATTCCGGGATGTTCCAATCATCTCCAAATGCCTGTGGGTTTTCTTCATAGGCGGACAATAAATTGTGCACCGCGCTGCTCGCAAAGGTGACGTATTTGTTGTAATCACCGGCATCAAACCATCCCCCACTCAGGTCTTTTTCCGAACTGGCATTGCCGGGGTCGCCGATGTAGCGGCAGTTGGCATCCTGCAATGGATTTAGAAAGCTGACCTCGTCGGTCCACTGCCCGGCATAAACTTCCGGTTTGGCTGCATTACAGCGATTGTAGTAAAACATGCGCCCGGCAGCCTTAAGTACAGGCTGGTATACCTGATCATCAATAAAAAAGGTACCGCTCCTTTCTTGTTGAATCGGGTCGAAAATGTAGTAAGTCCCGGGTTGAGCGACCGGAGAAAAGTCAAACCACCAGCCGCGGTCACCGGACTGCGCATGTATCCCACCGCCATTCCATACTTCTGGCGACCCTGAAAAGACGACTGCTCCTGCCTCATTTATTACCTGTAGCTCAGCAGAAGGCTCAAAACTCAAATGACTATTGTACCCTTGCTGTGGGTTACTGATTACAGCTACCTTTACTGCTTCAGGCAGGTATCCAAACTGGTCAACGTGCATAAAAAGACTATGCTCCTGAGCCCAAAGCGCATTTGTCCAAAACAAACAGAGCAGGCATAGCGGGATCCTCATAATTTGGGGGATTTATTGCTAATAAAGATGCAAGATTCCTATGCTAAATCCAAACTGACCTTGCAGAACAGTTTAAAAAAATCATTTACAATTTGTTTTTAATCGTTGCTAATGAAAACTTTTTGTTTTACTTTTGTTTCAAATACAATTCTTGGAAACAAAATGTATCAGAAAAATGAGCCCTCAAGCAGAACACATCAAAGGCTATCTACAGCGCAACTGGTTTAAGCTAAGCATTGCTGCCTTACTGATCTTTGTTGCCTTCAAAAAAGACCTCAGCTTCAAGCTCAACCTCAACACACCGGTACAGCTGGAGCAAAGCCCGGAAGAACTGCCGCAGGAAAAAGCCGTCAAAAGCGAGCGGTATACGGACAACCTGACGGACCATACTCCGGCCAGTCAGACCGAGCATTTTGACCTCACCGCCGCTGCGCGCAGCCCTAAGAAGGCCAACGCGCTGGAGCGGCTGCAGCGTACCGGGCAGGCGCAGATTCAGCAATACATTGAACGCTTTGATAAAGTAGCAAAAAGTGAGGCGCGCAAGTTCGGCATACCTGCAGCGGTCACCCTGGCAAGTGCCCTGCTCCACAGTCAGGCCGGCACAGCCCCCTGGTCCGGGGAGGGGCGCAACAACCATTTCCTGCTGCCTTGCACGGATGACTGGAAAGGGGCAGAAAAGTCTTACGATGGCCGTTGCCTCAGGCAGTATGAAAATGCCTGGACCAGTTTCAGGGACTACAGCTTCTTCATTACCACCGGCCCATACAGCGATCTGAAAACACTGGGCGTTGATGATGTACGTGGCTGGGCGGCAGCACTCGAGGACAAAGGGTTTTCTGATGAACCCGACTTCGCCGCTCAATTGCTGGAGGTGATCCGGGTCTATGGTTTGTAGCCGTTTGGGGGGGGGCGGCTGCCTTGTGTGTGGCCCTAATCCGTTTCGACGCCTTTAAGCTCGTGCTTGTAGTAGTCGACACAGGCACCGAACACCCAGCCCTCCTTACCACTCGGTGTGCGTACTTTCACCCAGGGTTCTTCTGCGGTGATTTCGCCCAGGTCAATGCGTTGTGTCGTATCCGTCACCTCGCCCAGGAACTGCAGTTCATCGTAGAGCTCCAGGCGCTCCATGATTTTGAAGCGAAGGCCGGGCCCGGTCCGCATGTTTAAGGCCGGTGTGATGACATAGAGGGGTGTGGAAATCGCAGTGGCGGTGCTTTCTGCTTCCGGTTCCGGGTTCTTTAGAGGCTTGACGGTGGTATCCAGGGGCATGTAGTCCCCCACCAGACCGGCACCGCGCAAGGAGTCCGCCTGCGCTTCCTCTATGGCTTCCTGCTGTGCCTGCTCCTCGTAGGCCTCCTGAGTAGCCGCACATTTGGAGACCGCCCAAACCATAAACAAAATAAAAAAGCCCCCAATGATGAGGATCTCTACCTTTGGCAACATACCACCAGATTGCTCACTCATACAAGATTATTTTCAATGCTTTTTGTGTTATAAGACCGGAAAAAGCTACAAAAAATTGCTTCTATCGGTTAAAAAAGCCTATCTTTAAAGCGAAATTATAAATTAACGCGGAAATGTCCTCTGAGCCTGCCCGCTGAGGCAGCAATATTTCGGTTACCGGCCAGTCAGCGCATTGCTTTGATGAGTAAAATTAATGCTGGCTTCCTGTTTTGTCTTGCCTGTGCAGGGTGTTCTTTCCACCTGTTATTTCGGTTTATTTTGTGATTCATGATCTGAAGGCTTACGCCGCGTCAGCTATTCTACCATGAATGATGATATCTTCTACCAGGTCGCTTTGACGCTCATCCCCAAAGTTGGTGCGGTGACGGCCCGCAACCTTATGAGTTACTGTGGCGGAGCAAGAGCTGTTTTTGAGGCGACAGCGAAAGAACTGAAGGGCGTACCGGGCATTGGGCCTCAGCTTCTGCACAACATCCGCAATTCAGATGCGCTTTTCATGGCAGAGCGCGAACTGGATTTTATTGAGGCGCACGGTATTCAGGTACTATTTTATACCGATCCCGAATACCCGCAACGGCTCAGGCATTTGCCCGATAGCCCCCCTTTGCTTTATTACAAAGGCAGTACAAACCTCAACGCCAAACGCACAGTGTCGATTGTCGGCACCCGCCGGCCGAGCCCGCAGGGGGTACATTTCTGCGAAGAGCTTGTCGAAGAACTCAAGCCATATAATGCGACGATAGTCAGCGGGCTGGCCTTTGGCATCGACATTGCTGCCCACCGGGCCTGTATTGCGAATGAAGTCCCTACTGTAGGCTGTATTGCGCACGGGCTGGAGCGCATCTATCCGGCTCAACATACCAATGCGGCCCTTGAGATGATTGAAAACGGAGGCCTCCTCTCCGAATATCCCAGTCAGACGAAACCCGACCGGGAGCGCTTCCCTATGCGCAACCGCATTATTGCCGGGCTTTGCGATGCCCTTATCGTGGTGGAGACCCAACGGCAGGGCGGGTCTATGATTAGTGCGAAGATGGCCAATGACTATCACCGCGACGTTTTTGCCGTCCCTGGCCGGATTAAAGACAAGTCCTCCGAAGGCTGCAACCTGCTTATCAAAAGCCACCGGGCTAACCTGCTGGAAAGCGTGGATGACCTGGCTTACGTGATGCGCTGGGAAAAGTCAGATGCTCAACAGGGCATACAGCGCGAGCTCTTCCCTGACCTTACGCCCGGAGAAGAAGCCATTGTCGCACTCCTCAGGCAGCAGGATTTATTGCCGGTAGACCAGATATCGGCTGCTACGCAACAAAGCAACAGTGAGCTGGCAGCGCTGCTGCTGGGACTGGAGTTCAAAGGCGTCGTCAAAACACTTCCGGGCAAGCGGTACACCCTTGTCTGAAAACAAGCGGGTTTTGTACCTTAGCGCGATTTGAATTGGCAAACCCGACCGCCCTGTTATCAGCGCGTAAAATCATTTTCATGAAGTTCCAGCAATACTATCTGCTTTTTTTACTCTTGCTGCCGCTTGGCTGCAAAAGCCCGGAGGATCTCAACCAGGCGCTTTTGGAACGCGAACCACCGGCACGGAACATTATCTTACTCATCGGTGATGGTATGGGTATTGGCCAAATCAGTGCCGGTATGTACAGCCACAAAAAGCCCCTGAATATGGAGCAATTCAATGTGATCGGCCTTCAGAAGACCTATGCTGCGGATGATCTGATTACGGACTCCGCTGCCGGGGCCACAGCCTTCGCTACCGGGCATAAAACCAATAAAAGTGCGCTGGGGCTGGATGCCGAAGGGAATGAAGTCCCTACCATCTTTGAGCAGGCCAAAGCGCGGGAATATGCACTCGGGCTGCTGACTACTTCCTCCATCGTACACGCCACACCGGCCGGCTTTTTTGCGCACGTCCCCCTGCGCAGTCAGTACGAAGATATCGCAGTACAACTGATGCAGAAAGAGATCGACTTCTTCATGGGAGGCGGCATGCGCTATTTCAACAACCGGGATACAGACGGTCGGGACCTTATCAGCGACATGAGAAAAAACGGCTACAACATCTACGATGCCTACGAAACGGAGCTGTATACCATCACGCCTGATTTTAGCCGGGGTTTTGGCTATTTCACAGCTAAGGAAGACCCACCCAAAAACAAAGATGGGCGGAAGTACCTCCCACCGGCCACCCGTATCGGGACCCGGTTTCTTCAAAAGCGCAGCAGCCGGGGCTTTATATTTATGGTCGAAGGTGCTCAGATCGACTGGGCCGGGCACGCCAATGACCAGGAATACCTGGTTACGGAAATGCTGGATTTCGATGAGGCCGTAGGCGAAGCCCTGGCGTTTGCCAAACGCAATAAGGAAACGCTGGTCATCGTCACTGCCGACCATGAGACCGGAGGCTATGCCATTCAGCCGGGCTCCACCAGAGATTCCCTGATCGCGGGTTGGACGGCAGAGGACCATACCGCCAGCCTCGTGCCTGTTTTTGCCTATGGGCCACGGGCAGAATTGTTCCGGGGCATTTATGAGAATACCGCCATCTACGATAAAATGGTGCAGGCCCTGGGCTGGGGTGAGGAGGCCGCTACAGAAGAGGAATAAAAAAAGCAGTTGCGGATGTACTGCAACTGCTTTTTTTTACGAAAGCCTCATTCGCTTAATTCAGCTGGAAACGGACGATAACGCCCCCTGATGCATCCGTTCTGGGAGCAGCCGGGCCGATAGCCGGAACGGTACGCCGGTAATCAAAGAACAGGCGCAGTGACAGCCGCTGACTGATCGCGTACTCTGCTGAAGGCGAGATCGAGAATGCATAGGTACCCCGGGTAGGTTCCTGAATGCCCTCATCCAACCGGTGGGCAAAGCTGATATCATCACGGATCGACATATCAAAGTTGATATCCAGGTCCTGCCCCTGCAGGCCACGGCCACCGCCGCCCCGCCGGTTGTTCCGGCCCTGATTTTGCTGGTTGGGGTCCTGTTGTTCTTCCTCTTCCTCCTTTTTGCGGTCCCGCTTCTTATTGCTGCCGGTCAGGAAGGGAATGTCCACATTGCGGATCAGGTAACCAAACCCAATAGTAAACTCTTCTGACTGTGTTTCATTAAGCTGGTAGTTGACGGTACTCAGGGCCAGCGTACGGGATTTTTTGTAATCCACATTCAGGCTAATCCCGTTTTGCATGGTCATATCCACCGCGATCAGGGGCGCAAACTGTTCCTGAACGACAACATCAGCTATCTCCAGGCGTGGGTAAAAGTTGAACGTCCCGGTATCAATAGGCTCTGTAGCCCGGGTAGCCAGGAACGGCAGGCTCGACCGGAAGTTATTCACGCTGAGCGTGGACCGGTACCCGTGGGAGATAGAGAAGTTTTGGAAGATATCCCTGAAGAATGGAACCCGGGATAGGCCGTTATACTGCATCCTCCAGTTGATCGAAGGAATTTGGTCAAAGATATTTAACCGCACGTTATTTGGGTCTACATCCCGATAGGCAGCGATGAAGGCCGGCAGAATGACCTCCTGCTGCGTATTGCCATAACCACGGGTGTACCCCAGCGCACTGAGGTTTTCATCCTGGTGATTCCCAACCCCCAGGCGGCGGGAAATGATAACACGGTTCGCCTCAAAGGTGTCAAACAAGTCGCTAATATCATCCCGGCTGTCACGGAACAGCGTACTCAGTGCATTGTAGGTCATTTGCGTGCTGCCCGTCTCGTAGGGCACCGTGTGGACCAACCGCCGGACGCCATCGCCCGGGAGGGTATCCTTGAACGTCTCCGAATAGTTTTCTGTGAAGGTACGGTTGAGCTCCAGATCAATCCTGAAGTCCTGGAAAGGCTCAATGGTTGCGCGGGCATCAAAGCGCTGGGAGTACGTCTGCATGACCTCCCGGTTGAGGAAGGAGCTTCCGGTGATCCACTGCTCATTCTCCCTCAGCCAGTCCCCCTCCACATTATTAGGGTTGGGGTTGAACAACTGGTCTTCTGTTAAATTTCTGATGTTTGGCTGCAGGCCAGCCACAAAGCCCCAGCCCGGAGAATCAAAATCCGTCATACCCAGTATCTGAGACTGTGGCATGTAGCCCGGCACCGTGGTCGAGAACTGCTCATTATAATTGAAGCGTACCCGCCGGACCAGCATCAACGGCCGGATCAGTGCCCGCTCAATAGTGGAAGGCCCGTTGCGTTGCTTCTTTTTATCCTCGTCGTCATCCTGTTGGCTCTTGTCATCATCGCGGGAACTCGGCTGCCGGCTGCGCGAACGGTTAGCGCCACCTCCGCCCCTTGAGCCCCGGTTGATTTTCCGCAGGTAATCGACCTTATCGTAGAGCCGTTCCAGGTTAAAGTCGAGGTCTGCCGTTCGGTTTTGGTTGTTCTGAATGACATTCCCGAGGCTATCCACGTTCAGGGCGGCAGCGGTCCAGTTGTAACTTCCCTGGTACTGTACCTTGGCAGTCACCCAGCCCTGCAACAGCGGCAGGTGCTTGATCGGCAGGTCATACCCCACGCTCAGGTTGTGCTGGTAATTCTTGGGGCGGCCGAAGTTGCGGATATTCGTCCAGATACTGTCCCGCCGGATTTCCCGCGCCTGTTCAAACCCGAAGGTCTCTACCAGGAAGGACTCATTGGGCTCATCAATTACGGCACTGTTGGTCGCATTGAAATTGAACTTCAAAGCCCTCGTCAGGTCCCACTGCAAGTCATAGTCCCGGTCCCAGGTAAACCTTTTGTTGTAGAAAGTCCGGTACTCCGGCGCCACATCCGTGAAGCGGTAGCTCGTCGTTTCAAATACCCGGTTCATGATCGAGCTGAAGCTGAAGGCATTGGGCAGCGGGTTGAAATTAAACTCTGAAATGATCTTAAAGGCATTGCCTTGTATGCTCTTAAAGGGCTCTATGTAGTTGGTCCGCCTGCTGAAGGCATAATCAATAGAGCCGGTATGGCGCTCTTCTTCATTGAATTCAATAATCGGGTCCCGGAACTCAGACTCTGTATAGGAGTAGGACGCGCTGAAGTTGGAGATATCCCACGGCATGGCCGCCCTGGAGTTATCAGTCCGCTCTTTGCGGACATTGGTCAGGTTGACACTCTTGATCGTGGTGACCTCCTGAGCCGCTGCCCGAATAGAATCACGCTGCGTTCGGTTATCCGCATCTCTGAGTTTATCTTCCAGCAGGATATCCAGATCGTAAGGGTCAAATTCCGGTGTACTTGTGGTGTTGGACAACTGCGCGTAGAATGGCAACTGCAGCCCCCAGCGTTCCGGCAGGAACTTATCAAGATTGAAGTTGACCGCGAAGTCATAGCCGGTCAGCCGCTCCCGGGCCCGTTCCTGCACTTTCTGGTCCAATGCACCAAAACCGATGGTACTGATGTTACCGGCTGCTGCAATCGAACCAAAGTCCGCCAACTGAGCGTCCACCCTTGCGGTAGCAGCAGCGCCGCCCCGCTCATCCAGTCCGGTTAGGCGCATTTCGTTGATCCAGACCTCCAGGTCAAAGTTTTCGTCTTCGGTTACGAAATCGTACTGATTCCGTATGCCGACCATCAAGACTTTCACCTGCCCCACACTGGGGTTGCCCCTGATTTTCAGGCGGTGAATCTTAGAGCCTACCTGCTGCTGCTCGACATATTCCTCGCTCAGGTTTACGCCGCCCTCGTTGCGCCGCTTTTTAAGCTCTACAAAGTCTTTCAGGGCGAAGTCAAACCCGTTGTCCGGCCGCCAGACCGCATTTTTATAAGAAGAGCTGGTTGGCGCTCCTGACAGGTCCTCCACTTCCGACATCGTCAGCGGAATCTCGTATTCGTAGTAATTGCCCTGGAAGTCACTGCCCAGGCGGACGAAGATAGAGGTGGCGCCCTCCGGAATCTCCGTACCATTCTTTTCTTCCGCGTGAATGAACATTTTGAAGCGTTCGTAAACCCGCATGTCCATGTTGATGACTTTGAAGACCGAGCGGGTCGCCCCGTTGCACAGGTCTTCGATATTGAGCGACAGGGACTGCTCATTTTGCAGGTTGGTGAAAACCCCCACTGCCCGCTCCCGCTGAATACCTTCCGGCAGCACGTAGTTGAACGGTTCACGGCCGCTGTTCTCCTCGATATTGACGTTGTCGACTGTGAAGTTGGTCTCGTCGTCAATACATTCCGGTGTGGCGGGGCCTCCTACCTCAGACAGGTCCGGGCGGTAACGCCGCCATTGGTTACGGACCAGCTCGAGGCGGGCGAAGCGCAAGGTCACCGGCGCGTTGAAGTTGTGCAGGTACATCCGCATAAACTGAATGGAGCGGAAGTCCCGGATGCCACCGACTGCCTTATCGGGCTCCGTCAATGGAATCCGGAAGCGGTACCAGATCCGTCCGTTGGAAGCCTCCCTGCGGTCTGTGATGTAGGGTGTTTCCTCGAGATCAATTTCACCGGGGTTTTCCAGGCTACGGCGCAGCGGAATTTTGTACTCGAAGTAGGTTTCCGATTCATTCAGGGTGTTGTCCTGATTGAGGTCCTCTGCATCCGGAATGTTGGTACCGGTTTGGCGGAGGTTTTGGTTGCCGGTGTTCTGGGAAGCGGAGCGGGAGTTGCCGTCCGGGTTATTGAACTGAATGTAGCGCTCGTAGACACCGGCTTCACTGGGCCATTGCCCGTCATTATAGTACCGGAAGTTATCCTGTGAGGGGTCTTCTGCCACCTGCTGTCCCACCACCGGGTTGGTCGCTGAAATCGCTTCAATGTAGTCCTGGTATTTGATCCGCTCGGCGGCATCGCTCAGACCGTCCAGCCCTACGTCCTGCTGCTCCCGAGTTGCCTCGTCGATGTCGAAGCCCCGGGTAATCTGCTGGGAGACCGGCACCCGCGACCATTCCGTATCATTGGTAGGGCGGCTGGGGTTGGTCGGGCCAGGCAGCCCGTTTTCGTAAAACAAGCGGGAGTCCCGAAGGATATCCTCTGAAATGTTGCCCAGGTTGATGTACAGGTCTCCCTGCTTGGCATCAGCGTCAGAAGCAGCGCCATTCCCGGACTCGTCCAGGAAGGGGCTCAGCATCCAGAATTCCAGGAATTCAATATTGGCAGACTGGAAATCGTTGGTGGTCATGTCGCGCATAATACCCGCCCACCGGGTCTGAGGGTCTCTGAGTTCCACCCGCCCGTTGGAAGTTTCCACCCCTCGTGTGTAGCCGGGATAGCCTTCCGGGATATCAAAGTTGTAAGGGCCCCGCAGCGTAGGATAGTATCGCAGGTCAAAGGTCTGCACATTCGGTAACTGGTTGGGCTGCAACTGCAAGTTAGGGAACACCTCCAGCTGAGGCACCTGGCTGGTATAAATATTCGCATTATCATTCCCACCCCGGGCCGCCTGATCGATCCGGTACCAGTTGAGCAGCGCCCGGTTGGCACCGTAGCGCAAGTCATTGACCAGCTGCCCTTCCGGGAGAAGCTGTTCTGCGCCCGGGTCGTCATTCCGCGGCACACTGGCCAGGAACCAACGGTTGGCCTGAGCGCGGAGGTCGAAGCTCGCACCACTGCCTTCAAAGTCGTCGATGTAAACTACGCCCCCTTCGTCCACAGGGTTCAGGCTGATCGCCCGGGCGTGGCCGGGTTGAATGGCAGCTACCTCAGCAGCTACCGTGATATTGGACGGTTCCTTCGTGGATAAGCCAGGGAGGGCATCCACCGCACGGGTCAGCCAGGGTGCCTGACGGCTCAGGTTGAGGTCCAACCCGTAGATATTGTTGTTGATGGGGTCATCCCCAACGTTTACTTTCTGTGTAAACGGCCGTTCAAAGAGCTTCAGGAAGGTCGCACCGATATTAAAGTTCTCATCGATTTCATAGTCGGCCCTCAAACCAACCATCGTCTTTTGCTGGAATCCGAAAAGGGTATTGTCCTCAAAGGAAACATTCACCGGCACCCCCGATTGCAGGATGGCATCATTCAGGATGCGGACCTTGCCAATGGTGTAATCCACCTCATAATCCCGGCCTTCCTGCAGCACCTGCCCGCCGGCGCGCACCGTCACTGAGTTGGGAGGGATGTTGAAGGCCCCAAGCGATATCTCCGAGGACACACTGGATTTATATTCTCCCCTGATGATAAACCGGTTCTGCTCGGCGGCTTCCTGTGCCAGGAACACCGTGGTCCGGTAAAGGGAGTCGTAAACGTATTTTCGCCGGAGTTCTTCGTCGTTAATCTGCCTGGCCAGTGCCTCCCCGAAGGGCTCGAGGACCGGGAACATGATCCGGCCGTTTCTGGGGTTGATGGTTACGCCAGGCACGAAGTCAAAGATACCATCGGGCTGCGGGTCGCCCTGCGTATTCAGGCTATCGAGGTTAAAAATCCGCAGCAGCGGTATGCCGGCGATGTTGGTCTCCGGAAGGAAGCGCTTTTGCCCTGCACCGGGGTCATCGTAGAAGATATCGAGGCGGAAGTCCTCTTGATTCACCTGGAAGGCCCCGATGGGGTACACGTTTTTCATCATCAGGTCCCAGGTCGGCACGTCGGTCCGCTGGGTGGTGCTCTTCAGCATCTTCACAAAGAGTACCTTAGGGGTCAGATCGGTGGTATCGGTGCCAACGGTGCTGTTGTTGATCGACATCTCCCCTACCCGGAAGATGCTACCGTTGTACTCGTATTCGAAAGCCACGCCCAGCACCTGATCGGGCTGCACATTGATATTCACGGATACGAAGCCCAGCTCCGGGTGGAAGGTGTACTCTGAAGGCTGTAGCTTACGCGCGCTGACTTTCTCAAAGTCGCGGGTCTGCTGCAGGTTGAAGTCATTCTTGAGGGTAGAAACGGCCCGGTCGATATCCCGTACCTGTTCGCCACGGGAGATGATGCGGCTGTATAAGTCGTTGGCGGAGTTATCGGGGAGCAGGTCCCGGTTGACCAGGTCACGCTTGTTCCAGGACGGATTCTGATTGACCTGGTCCGGGCTGACCAGGCGGTTGGGCTCGGCAAGGTCGGCCAGGGCGACGATATCGCGCACGTCCGTTACTTCGTTCCGGTCGTTGGTAATCCAAACCTCGAGCTTCTTGATTTTGAAGAGGCTGTTGATCTGCGGCAGGTTTTGCAGGGAGCGGTTGAAGTTGTCGCGGTTGTAAAAGGTCAACAGGAAGTGGCGGTTTTCGTCGTATTCATCGGCGCGGACTTCAAACTCCTGCACCTGGCTGCCGCCTTCGATTTGGATGTTTTCCTGCTGGGAGCGCTGCTGAGAGACGATGGGCGTCAGGCGCAGGTGCCCGAACTTCAGCTCTGTTTTCAGGCCGAAGAGGCTTTGCCCGCCCTGAATCAGGTTGCCCCGAAGCGGCAGGCTGACGTTACCCGCTTCAATCTTCTGCAGGATGGCGTCCTCTCCCCCTTCAAAGTTGTCAGAGTTGTAATCCAGCTTGATCTGGTTGTCGAAGTTGAAGTTGGCGTTGGTGTTGTAAGTGGTGGTCAGGTTGAGTTTTTCCCCGATTTTACCGACGACGTTCATGTTGATGTTCATGTCGAAGTCGAAGTTGGTCAGGTTCCGCTGCCGTTCGGGCAGGTCGGGGCGCTCTGTGATACTGGAGTTGACGCCGAAGGTGAGGTCGATGTTACCCTGTGGGCGGATGTCCACCTCCGTGCCACCGAACAGGCGCTCCAGGAGGTTTTCCTTCACGTCGATCTTCTCAATCGGGTCAAGGGCCCCGGTGGCCCCGGTGGAACTGATGCCCGCCAGCTCGTTAAAATAATTTTGCTGATCCTGCCTTTGCCGGAAGTCGAGGTACTCATCAAAGGACATGAAGGTAGGCGGGCGGTAGAAGTCGTCGCCAATTTTTTCGGTGATGATGTATTGGCCGGTAGCCGGGTCAAATTCCACATTCTGCTCAACGACATCGGGGTCATTGAGGTCGAATGGATTGGAATTCGGGTTCGTCAGAAAGTCGCCATAGCGCTCATCGATGTCCGGGATGGTATCCGAAGCAACTGTGTAGCTGCTGCTGTAAGGGTCCTCATTGAGGTGAGGGCCACTCCCCAGGGCAATAGTTGCTATCCCACACAAAAACGTAGCGAGTATCAGTAGTTTATTCATATTCAACATCATGGAATTCTTGCACGAGGCATCGCTTAATCCGTAGAAAATCAAAAAGTCAGGGCATCAAAAAGGTTAAAATCTTGTTAATCCCAATCCTTTTACGAACACAATTTTCAGGGTGTTTCACCTATAAACGAAGGTGGCGGGTATATTTTACCCCACCCGATAACTTTAACATTCTGCTTTTGGGAAACTCCGGAAGCCTCCTGTCAGGGCCGCAAAGTAACGCAATTCAACAGGGGCAACCAAAGCAAAACTGATTTGGTTATGAGAGCTCCTTAAGCGCGAGCTTGATCAGGGTTTCCACCTGCCCAATCCCGGGCTGGGCTTTCAGGACTTTGTTCAGGGCTTTTTGCGCATGAATCCGATTGAACTGCAGCGCAACCAAAGCTGATAACGCCTCCTCCCGGATCGTATTGTCTGCCTGTGGCACATTGGCTGGCAGGTTTTCATCGCCCCCGTCTTTCAGGAGTTTATCCTTGAGGTCGAGTATAATCCGCTGTGCAGTTTTGGCACCAATGCCCTTGATGCGCTTAAGCCCGGCCACGTCCTCGCCGATAATGGACGCCCGCATCTCATCCGGTGTCATGGAAGAAAGCATGAGCTGTGCTGTGCTCGGCCCCACACCGGATACGGAGATCAGGTGGCGGAAGAGGTTACGCTCTATGGACTCAGCAAACCCGTAGAGCGTGTGGCTGTCTTCTTTGATGTGCTGATGGGTCAGAATCTTGACCGCTTCCAGCTTTTCGATCAAAGCGTAGGTGTGCAGGCTGATATTGATATGGTAGCCAATGCCACCGGCTTCCACTACGACATAGGTCGGGCTTTTGTGGGTAATATTCCCCTTGATGTAGGTAATCATGATTTAAATGAGGTGAGGTAAGAAACCTGTTTTCAGGTAATTGGAATGCGAAGGTAAGAAGTTCCGGTGGAAACAAGAAATAAAGGAGGGCTGGGTGATGGCCCTTCCTAAGGCTGACCGGAACGGCGGAGAACGACCGTAGGGCTGTAAATGCCCCGAAAGGCGCTAAAGTAAAGGATAACCTGGCAGGCTATTTCTTTTTGCAGGAGGCACCGGGAGCCGTTTCTAATCCTGCGCTGCCCATGGGGCAATGCCCTGGAACCAATTGTCTGCGAACGGTCCGAACCGCAAAATAATAGATGGGATATTAGGCAGGCTCAGCCAAAAGTATCTATTTTACACCCGTTTTGCAGCGCCGTCTCATCGGGCAACAGAAATGAAGAACCACACCGGGCACGGACCCGGCTTAGCTAAAACTACAATTACACATGTCGAAAGCGAACACCTTTGACTTTGACAATCAGCCCACGCTATTTGGGCACCCGATTGGGCTTTTCGTCCTTTTTTTCACCGAAATGTGGGAGCGCTTCTCCTACTATGGCATGCGCGCCATCCTTGTCCTTTACATCATTAGTTCGGCAACCGGAGATAACCCGGGCCTGGGCTGGGAGTCCTCTGAAGCGCTGGCGCTGTACGGCTGGTACACGATGCTGGTTTATGTGATGTCCATACCCGGTGGTATACTGGCCGACAAGTTTATCGGGCAAAAGAAGGCGGTGCTCTACGGCGGCCTTACGCTGGTTGCCGGGCACGGTATTCTGGCCATCGAAGCCATTTGGGCCTTCTACACGGGACTGGCCCTTATCATTCTTGGCGTGGGCGGGCTGAAGCCCAATATTTCCACTATGGTGGGCGGTCTGTACAAGCAAGGTGATGAACGCCGGGATCAGGGTTTTACCATATTTTATATTGGCATCAACGTTGGTGCATTCCTGTCCTCCCTGATCGTGGGCGCGGTGGGCGAGACCATCGGCTGGCACTATGGCTTTGGCCTGGCCGGCATCGGGATGCTGCTGGGGCAGGTCATTTTCATGCTGGGGCAAAAATACCTCAAGGGCGTGGGCGAGCCTCCGAGCCAACAACCCAAAGCGGCCGGGGAAGCCGCAGACTCCTCCTTTGGCGACTTATTCCAAGAGCTTTTCAGAAGCCCCATGCAGCTGGCCGTTACCGCTGCGCTTATTATAGGCTCTTCCATCCTGGCATTCACCGCTTTTGAAGACACCGACCGTTACCTCTACGCAGCGCTGTTCCTTTTCTTGTCTATCGTAGCAGGACTGATGATGATGATCTACAAAGAGGTCAACAGCATCGAGAAGGACCGCTTTATTGTGCTGATCCTGTCTTTCCTGATCATTATTGTTTTCTGGGGCGCCTTCGAGCAGGCGGGTGGCTTGCTCAATATTTACACCCTGAACAAGATTGACCGTACGGTGAACTTCTTCACCATCGACCTGCTGTTTTACGGCGCTGGTGGCATTTTGCTGATCCTCGGCATCCTCCACTACTTCCAGAAAAAAGATACGTACTACCTGTTTCTGCCGATTGGGGCACTCATTTTGGCAGGCTACAGTTTTTACCGGTCCGATTTGTATACCACTGGCATGTATGAAATCCCGGCATCGGTATTTCAGTCGGTGAATGCCTTGTTCATCATTATTTTCGGTACGCTGGTGGGCAGCTTCTGGATTTGGTGGAAGCATCAGGGCTACGAGAGTTCATCGCTGGTGAAAATGGCTGTGGGTACCATCATCATGGGCGCAGGCTTCCTCTTCATGGCGAAAGCCAGTGCGGATGTGGAGCAATACGGTGACAAGGCCGCGCTCTACCTCCTGATCCTGGCCTACCTGCTGCATACGCTGGGCGAGCTTTGTGCTTCACCGGTTGCCTTGTCCTTTATCACGAAGGTGGCACCTGTCAAGTATGTCTCCATCATGATGGGGGTTTATTTTGCGGCCACCGGGCTGGGCAATAAAGTGGCGGGTGCCATTGGGGAGTCTTCTCAGCTGGAAACGGTGAGTGCGGAACTGGTGGCTTCTCCGGCAGAGTACGACCTGACTGCCGATACAGTCATTATGAAAGCGGATGATTTTGAGTTCACGGCCAATGCCTATTTGGAAGGGGAGCAGGTGGTCATCCGCGAAGGCGGTGTGGACGTGAAAGAACTACTGCAGCTCTCCCCTGAAAATGAGCAATTGCTAACCGAATACCTAAAAGAAGAAGGGGCTTCATCTGATGCACAGCTTACTGCTGTGGTGCGCATGGCCTACGACGAGGAAGCCAAAGCCGCCATGAAAGACGGTGGTGCTAAAGTTGATATAAGCAAGTACAGTGGCGAAATCGAACTCTTCGAGCTGCAAAATCAGCAGGAGTACAAGACCTTTGTCGGCATCTTCATCTTTACTGCGGCCTTTGGTGTGCTGCTGTTGCTCTTCTTCAAGCGCCTGAAAAAACTGACCCACGGCGCGGAGGACACCACCGACACGCACTTCGAGGAGCAGGAAGGGTACGAAATTGCCGATCAGACCGATGAAGACAATCCTACTCAGGACGGTGATGGGTCTATGCTGAACCCTCCGAAATCATAAAACCCTGGCCTCCGGCCCTCTCATAGAAGGGCCGGGGGCTTTTTCATCTAACCGAATTACGAATCTGCAAGCCCTGCTTCGGGGCCAACAAAAAACAGCAAAACACTTATGTCGAACGGATCATTGAACAGCCTGACCAAACACGGAACTGTGCTCGGGCACCCTTCGGGGCTATTCGTTTTGTTTTTCACGGAGATGTGGGAACGCTTTTCCTACTACGGTATGCGGGCCCTGCTCGTCATTTTCCTCATTGGCGCTATAGATGTGGAGAATCCCGGCTGGGGATGGGAACGGGAAGACGCGCTGTCCCTTTTGGGCACATATGCCCTTATGGTTTACCTCACGCCTATTCTGGGCGGATACATTGCTGATAAAATGATCGGCTATCGTTCAGCG
>JANSXW010000015.1 GCA_024742755.1 bacterium
GGCTCCGATGTTGTTTTCAGCAGCAAAGTCGATGTAGCGCTTTGCATTTTCGGTGGTGGCGCCGTGTTTGCCACTTGCCATGTCCCAGGAGGACTTGCCGAGGTGCATTTCCCACCAGATTCCCACGTACTTGGTAGGCTTGAACCACTCCACATCCCCCAGTTGATTGGGCTCATTGAGATTCACAATCAGGTTGGACTCAATCAGGCCGGCGGCATCGGGGCTGACCTGTACTGTGCGCCAGGGGGTATGAAAGGGCAGTTTCCGCTTTACTTTATAAGGCGTGCGCTCAGAACCGACAAGATTGCTCGTGAGCTTGTAGGTCTCATTGTCTACCAAAAGCGTCATGCCTGCGTAGTCGGTCAGGGCCGCTTCGTGGAAGCTGAGGTGCAGGCCGGAAGCCGTCCGCATCGTCACCGGGGTATTAACGGCATTGACAGGTATGGTTGTTTGCGCCAGATTTGGATGGTCCCGCTTGCTCAGCGCATCGATACCGGAAATGGAGGTTTCGTTGTACAGGTGTTCGTAAATATCCCAGTCGCCGGGAATCCACCAGGCCGTGTGGTTGCCGGTGAGCTGGAACTCGGTACGCTCCTCCGCAATTTCCAGGGCTTCCAATCCTTCCTGTTCCGGAACTTCATACCGGAAGCCAAAACCGTCATCGTAAACCCGGAAGATCAGGCGCATCTTGCGATTGGGCGGCGGCATTTCACGGACCTCCACGGTGAGCTCGTTGTAGTGATTGGATACTTCCCGCTGCTCGCCCCAGGGCATTTCCCAAACGTCGTTCAGCGCCCGGGTGGAATAGTCTGTCATTTCAAAGCCGGTGCGCAGGCTTGGTGCATCCACCAGTTCAAACCCCAACGCGGAGGTGTCCAGAATAGCGGCGTCCTTATACCGGGCCCAATAGACAGGCTCTCCTTCTTCCGTGAGCGTAAACTGTAGTTGCAGGTCGCCACCTGGAGAAGAGATTTCCAGAATCTTATCCATTTCTTTGTCTTTTGAACAGCCGGCCAGCAACAGGGCTGCAGCTAACAGGGGAAGGCACCAATTGTATCTCATATGTTTAGTTGGATTTCGTTGTAAAAGGCAATTGCTTACACCCGCATCAAATCTTCCACCACAGCAGGAACGCCCTGTGTGGCGGGCGCATCGATCACCTTCAGGTCGGCAATCAGGCTCAGCTCGTAATTGATGGAGGGATTGGGGTCAACGTAGTAGATCTTGCGGGCTTTCTGAGCAAAACCGACCAGCCCTGCGGCAGGGTAAACCTGCATGGAGCTGCCGATGATCAGAATGATGTCCGCATCGAGCACTTCCAGCGCAGCCTCTTCCAGCATGGGCACTGCTTCCCCAAACCAGACGATATGCGGCCGGAGCTGATGGCCTTTCTCACAGGTATGGCCGATGTTCAGGTCTTCTTTCCACTCGTAAACCAACTCCGGGTGCTGTGTGCTGCGCACTTTGAAGAGTTCGCCGTGCAAATGAAGCACGTTGCTGCTGCCGCCCCGCTCGTGCAGGTCGTCTACATTCTGAGTCACGACAGTGGTGTTGAAGATATCTTCCAGAGCTGAGAGGGCTTCGTGCCCGGAGTTCGGCTCCACCTCATGCAGTTGCCGCCTGCGCTGATTGTAAAAATCCAGTACCAGTTCCGGGTTTTTGCGCCAGCCCTGAGGGGAAGCAACTTCCATGACATCGTGCCCTTCCCAGAGCCCGTCATCGTCCCGAAAAGTCTTTATGCCACTCTCGGCGCTCATGCCTGCGCCAGTCAATACTACCAGTTTGTCCATATCGTTTGCGCTAAAAATTATGTTCCTAAAGATACACAATCAGCGCAGACTGTAAAAACTAATCCCGCAACTTGAGCAGCGCAGCCTTCACATAACCATCCCAACCGCCCATAGAGACTTTCCACCACCATTCATTGGTTTTTTCCAGCAGTTTCAGCTCTGTGTCTACCGGCATGCGGGAGATCACCCGTGAACTGGAATTGGGGGCTTCGCGCAAACTCGTCCGCTCTGTCAGCAGGTAAGTGGCATAAGGCGGCTGATAGGCGATGGGGTACTCGCTCCCTGTGGCTTCCGGGGCCGGAGCAACCGCTGCCGGTTCGTCGGTGACGGGAGGCTCTGGTTCATTGGCTGGCATTTCGGGCTCCGGTGCTGTTTCGGTTAGCGGTGCCTGCTCGGGCATCGGTGTATGCATCTCCTCAGGGGCAGGGGGTTCGGGTCCTGACCCGTTGACTTCAGGTGTGGGGGCAGGCTCCCCGGTTTCTGCTTCAGGTGTAGGCTGAACAGGGGTTTCCGGTACTTCTGACCCCAACGCCTCATCAGGCGCCTCCGCTTCGGCGGCAAGCAGAAAAACGACCTGGCTCAAAGAGGATTTCCGCTCCGGCCGGAAGTCGACAATAAGGCTGTCGTAACCGGCAGATTTCACTACGGCCTGATAGGGTGCCCGTTCGGCAGAAAGCTGCATATTCACCCGTCCACCAAAGGCTTCTTCCGTTTGGATGAGTTTGTAGTAGCCTCCTTGTTCTATCCGGTAGACATCTACGCTTGCTTCTTCGACCAGCCCCAGGTCTTTGTTGTCCCGCAGTTCAAGCTTAAAGGGGAAGAGCTTCAGACCGTCTGCGTTTGCCGGGTGGTTTTCCGGGTAGGTGTTTTCTTCATCGGGATAGGTGAGCAATGGGGCCTGTTCGGATGGCTCCGGTTTATCGGTAGCCACAATTTCAGTTGCAGCAGGTTCAGGCGCTGCCGGTACGGCTTCCTCTACCGGAGCAGCTTCATTGCCCTCCACCGCAGGGGCCTCTTCCGGTGTCTCGGCAGCAATGCCTTCAGCGGGCGGAGTTGTAGCCGGCACATCGACAGGGTCTGGCATTTCCGAATCCAAGCCACGGGCAGCCGCCAGTTTTAAATCTGATTTCTTGCGCCCGAAGGTCAGGTTGAGCCCGGCCCGGAAGTTTGCCCCATCGAGGCGCTCCTCATTAGTTACCGAAGATAAGTTGTCGGCAATGGCATAAACCTGAAGTGGCCCCAGTTTAAGGGCGGCATTGGCGCCCAGGCTGTTGAAGGTACCGTTTTGCAGGGTGTAAATGCCGCCTACGCTGAGCACACGCCCTAAAGAAAACCGGGTGCTCAGGGACAGGGCCGTAAAGGTACCGCCCGTAAAAAACTCGTTGTACAAAAGCCCGCCGACATCCCAAAATGGGAAGAGCTGATAATTGGCGCCCAGGTAAGTACGGGGTGCAAGCGCCTGCGTGTAAGCGACATTCGAGGTGGCTTCAAAGGTACCTACGGTATCAATGCCCGGCACCACTTCAAAGTCTTCTCCATCGTCCAGATTGGCCGCATCCACGCCCTCAAAGTTGACGGTACCGGTCAGGTTGACTTGCTGCGTGGCGTTTTCCCATCTAATGCTGCCCAGGTTGAGCAGGGATGCAGACAAAGTCAGCCGGTCGCCCATCAGGTATTCTGCGCCCAGGTCAAATGACCAGCCGGTATTGCCGTTGGTAAACCGCCGCAGCCCGGAACCGCCCTCCGGCTCAACGCCATCCGTGTCCAGCGAATCGCCGAAATTTTCAAACCCTTCTATCGTCTGATCGAGCAGATTGAATTGACCGGCACCGTAGTAAAAGGCTTCATAGTCCAGCTCTGCGGTGGTCTGGTAGATATCGCTGCTTTGCATCAGGGTCAGGCCGCTGCGGTTGGTCACGAAGCTTCCGCCGCCCAGCAACCGGTTGATGCGCAGCCCTACTGCCAGCCGGGGATTGACTTCATAGTTCAGCCCCAGCCCGATTTTCTGATAGGCGATCATATCTACAGAGGGCCCGATATGGAGGGGCTGATCGAGGTGCTTCTCGGTCCCTTCCCATATGGTTTGCAACAAGGCTTCCGGAAGGGTAAATTCCGCATCCACTACACTGCTGGTGGACAGGCTGACGAACAATTTGCCGACCCTGCCGCCTACGCCCAACCCATCGACTATGGTGGAGTTCTTTAGGACCAGGTCGCGCTCCAGCTCGCCTACCACACCATCCAGGTTCAGGTAATTGGTATTGTCTGAACTGTTGTACTCGAATAACCGCTCCTGATTGACCCCAATCGCATTCAAACTGGTGTGCACAGAAGGCAGCGATACAATGAATTCCTGACGGGGGAAGAAGCCAGGGTTGAGATGGCTGGCATTCCAAACATCGCGCATTTGGTACAGCCCGTATTCCTGAGCTGTAAGCATCCAACCCATCAAAAGCAGCAAAGCAGTGATTATAAAACGATACATAACGAGGGGTTTTTTGAGGTTAAAATCCGGCAAGGATACCCAGCCTAACGCCAAGGGTGTACGTATTCAGCATACGGGCCGCATCCGCGCCTCCATTGGGGCTTTCCAGTGTGGCAATGATCCGGGCATCGGTCGTCCGGCTCAGGATTTGTGCCAACTGACTGCCGCTGAGCTCACTTTCCAAAATGGATTCTTTGCTCGTGGAGACAGTGCCATCGGGGCGCAGGTTGCCGCTTTCCACCAGGCGCGGACCTTCCTGGAAGAGGGAATCAAAAACCATCCCGCTGCCGTCCATAAACTGCAACTGCATGCCTAATTCCAGCGGGAAGCCATTATCTGCTACCATTTTGAAGCCGAGGCGGTCCAAATCTTCCAGGTCGGAAAGGTCAACCTCAAAGGTGTCGACAATCCGGAAGCCGCTGGCGCGGGCGTACAGCGGTATTTCCACTTCCACATCAATACCTACCTTGACGGAATCCGTAAGGTGGTTGGTGATAAGGTTGTTCTCGTAAGGGTTAGCCACCGCGCTAAAGGCATAGTCCAGCTGATAAGGCACACCCGATATCGCAGACACGATGTTGGAATTATCAGAATCCAGGCGTAGCATCGTAGGCTTGGCTTCTCCTACCTCGTCAATAGAAGGAAAGGCAAACAGCAGCCCACTGTTAAACATGGGGTTGTCGAGCGCTACAATACCGTTGCGGTAAGTGTACAGGTCGAAAGTGTCTGACCGGAACTCCAGAGGGATGCCCATGGTGTTGTAAAACGTCAGGCTGATGACCGGCTCCAAAAACTCCAGCTCGCCGGCTTCCCAGTTGTCCAAAAAGGCAAACTCCAGTGAATCCCCCGGCAGGCGTACATCAAATTTTCCAAAGTATCCCTGAATGTAGGTGTAGTCCATACCGCTGATGGACGTCAGAAAAGGCGGAAGGTCTACCGGGGTATTATCGCTGACCCGGTTGGCGGTATAGGTGGTTTCAATGTCTTCATCCAGAATCAATTCATAGCCTGTCAAATCCAGCGTACCAATGGTTTCCGAAGCGCCGTTCATATCGGCAGGAGGAAGGGTAGCTGCCACCGAGAGGCTGTTCCCACTAAGCCGCAGGTTCGAAAAAGTGAGGGTGAAGGCAACCGGTTCCGGGAAAGGGTTAAGCACAGTATAGGCAAACTGTCCGGCTTTCAACCGGATGATTTCATACCGGTAGTTGCCAGGTGCCTGGTATTCCACGGTTTGTTCTTTTTCCGAGATAGGTATGGGAATGGTGGGCAGCGGATCTAATTCGAACTCGGGCCTCGCTTCGATGCGGTCCTGGTAGACAATGGTAAGCTGGTTGCCAAATTCGGTCTGAATCAGGCTGCCATCATCGAGGTCATCGAGCAAGTCATTGATACTGAAGGATGTATTGATGAGTGGCACACCGAAGGCAGGGTTCCAATCATCAGGCTCTGCCACTTCAAACCGGTCCGGGAAACAACTGGTCAGACCAGCCACCACCAGGAGGGCTAACCAAAAAGAGGGTAGATTTTTCATAGTATGTACTTTGCTTGGGTCCTCTAAAGGTAACGAACCCATTGCAAAGGTTTACGCATAAACCTGCCAAATGTTACAGGCTTAGCCTTTCATATGTTGAAAGCCTTTTTCAAGCCCTTCCCACAGCCAGGCCGGATCTTCCAACCCGATGTACAAACGGACCAGGTTCCACGGGATGGCAGCGTCTTCCCGGCCGGGCACACCGTAGAAGGCGGTACCTGGCATGACAAGCGACTCATGCCCGCCCCAGGAAACAGCCAGCAGGAAACGCTCCAGGCCTTCGAAAAAGCGCTCGGCCTGCCCAAAGGTATCGGCATCCAGATAGAAAGAGAACAAGCCTCCTGCTCCGGTCATCTGCCGACGGGCCAGCTCGTGTTGCGGGAAGGACGGCAGCCAGGGGTGCAGGACTTTGCCTACAGCGGGATGGCCTTCCAGCTGACGGGCGATTTCAAGAGCGCTTTCATGGGTGCGCTGCATGCGGAGCTCGAGGGTACGCAGCCCGCGGATGACCAAACTGGCGTCGTGTGGGGAAAGAATGCCGCCCAGGGTCATGTACTCTCCGGCAAAGACGCGCTCAATGGTTTCATGGCTTCCACAAAGCACTCCGAATACCACATCGCTGTGCCCGTTGAGGTATTTGGTACCAGAATGGACGACCATATCAATACCAAAGTCGATGGGGTTTTGAAATACCGGTGAAGCGTAGCTGTTGTCGATACAGGTAGGAACCCCATGCCTTTTGGCAATAGCCGCACAGGCCTCAAGGTCTTGCAGCTCGAAAGTCATGGAATTGGGGCTTTCCAGGTAAAGCAAGGTCGTATTGTCCTGAATAGCAGCTTCGATTTGCTCGGGGTCCGTGCCATCGACAAAGGTGTGGGAAACCTCAAACCGGGGCAGGTAGTTGACCAGTATGCTGTGGGTCCAGGAGTAGGGCCTGGCAACGCAGACAATATGCCCGCCTGCCTTACAGTGTGCCAGTATTGCAGCTGAAATGGCGGCCATGCCGCTGCCGAAAACCAGTGCATCCTCAGCGTGTTCCAATGCAGCCAGCTTTTTGCGCAAAATAGCGACCGTGGGATTGTGGCCCCGGGAGTAGACCGGTTGCTGCGCCTCCTGAGCAATGGCCCGCCGGAAGTCGTCCAGCGTCCCAAAAGCGAAATTGCTGGTCTGCATAACCGGCGGGGAAACAGCATTGTAGTAGTTGTGGCGTTCCTCGCCAAGGTGCATAAGGATTTCGCTCAGGTGCATAGGGCTTATGGTTTTCTAAACAAAAATTTCACCTTTCATATAGGTGACCGCCTTACCGGAAATGGCCACCCGTTCTCCGAGCATGGTGCAGCGCAGGTTGCCGCCTCTTTTACTCAGCTGACGGGCGGTGAGCTCCTGCTTCGAGAGGCGCTCTGCCCAGTAAGGCGTCATGGTCGTATGCGCAGAGCCAGTGACCGGGTCTTCGTCAACGCCGGCAGCCGGGTAAAAACAGCGGGATACAAAATCGGTGGTGCTGCCCGGTGCCGTCACAATCACGCCCCGGCAACGGACTTCCTTCAGCAACCGCAGGTCGGGAACAAGCTGGGCGACATCTGCCTCTGACTCCAGGACCACCAGAAAATCGTCCCGCCCCATTAGCACATCCACGGGCTCTATGCCCAGTGCGTCTTTGAGGACACGGGGCGCCACCACGGTTTCGATATTGTCTACCGGAAAGTCGAGCATATACTCCTCCCCTTCCTTAGTCACCGTGAGCAAGCCGCTGCGGGAACCAAAGGTGATGCTTTTGTGCGGGTGCCCTAAGTGGGTGAAAAGGCAGTGCGCGGCAGCCAGGGTCGCATGCCCGCAAAGGTCCACTTCAACGGCCGGGGTAAACCAGCGCAGTTCATAGTCTGCTTCGCCTCCGGAGATAAAAAAAGCCGTTTCCGAAAGGTTGTTTTCGGCGGCAATGGCCTGCAGAATGGCATCCGGCAGCCAGGAATCCAGCGGGCAAACGGCGGCAGGGTTTCCTTTGAAGCGTTGGCTGGCGAAAGCATCAACCTGATAAATCGGAATTTTTCGTGGTCCGGACATAGGATATGTATTTGGGATTTCAGTATCAGGGCGAAAGCAAACTAGTGCGACTAGACCGAATTACTTGCTAGTTATCCTGCCCCTAAAGCCCTTGCAAATGCAGTACTTTAAGTGGTCAGGCATTTACGGCTCAATCCACCAGGGCCAAGCTAAACCACTCTGCCCCAGTCCTTTCAGTTACTCTGCTTCAAGAATGAATTTATTCTTCTTGCCATTTTCGACCATAAGGTACCGGCCATGCAGCAGGGCCTCGTGGGTAATGACGGCATCGTGGTCGCTCACCTTCTCCTTATTCACGCTGATGGCATTGCCTTTGATCGCACGGCGGGCATCTCCTTTAGAAGCCACGACTTGCGTATGCTCTGCCAGCAAGTCTACAATATTGGCACCGCTTGCCAAAGCTTCCCTGGGCAAGGTGAAGCTGGGAATCTCTGCGGCTACGGTCTTCAGTTCGCTTTCCGACAAATCGAGCAGTTGTTCCTTGCTTGCCTTGCGGTTAAAAAGCAGTTCTGTCACCTTCAGCACCGAGCGGTAGGCTTCCTCGGAGTGTATGCGGATGGTCAGCTCTTCGGCCAGCAGGCGTTTGAGTTCCTGTGGATTGCCAGCGTGCTCCGCTTCCCGGGCTTCGATCTCCTCCTGCGCATGCAGGGTGAAGTAGCGTGTAAACTTGGGAATATCAGCATCTGCCGCATTGATCCAGAACTGGTAGAACTGGTAAGGAGTGGTCAGTTCTCCGTCCAGCCAGATGTTGCCCTCAGCGGACTTGCCAAACTTGCTGCCGTCCGCTTTGGTGAGCAGTGGCGTGGTCACGGCGTAAGCTTTCTCATTGAGGTTCCGGCGAATGAACTCCGTGCCGCTTGTAATGTTGCCCCACTGATCAGAACCGCCCATTTGCAGGATGCAATTGTGCTTGTTGAACAGCAGCTGAAAATCGTAAGCCTGCAGCAATTGGTAGCTGAATTCAGTAAAGGACAGCCCGGTCTCCAGGCGTTTCTTCACGGACTCCTTGGAACTCATGTAATTCACAGTCAGGGTCTTACCTACATCGCGCAGGAAGTCCAGGATGTTCATGTCCTTGTAGAAATCCAGGTTATTGACCAGAATCGCTTTATTATCGCCTTCTGTGAAGTTGATGAATTTCTCCATCTGCCGGACCTGATGCTGCAGGTTGTTGTCCAGCTCTTCATAAGACTTCAGCTCGCGTTCCTTGTCCTTGCCGGAGGGGTCGCCAATACGGCCTGTAGCGCCTCCCATAAGCACAACCGGCTGATGGCCAGAGCGCTGAAACAGGGTCAGCAGCATCAACTGCACATAGTTGCCGATGGTCAGTGAAGGGGCGGTAGGGTCAAAACCAATGTACCCGGCCACCTTTCGCGATTGCAGTACTTCTTCGATGCCAGGGGTCGCATCGTGTAACATCCCCCTCCATTCCAGTTCTTTCAGAAAGTCCATTTGAGCTTGGATTCGTTTAGCGGCAAAGTTAATTTTTTCTACCAAACTAACGATCTCCGGAGGAAGTTCCTGAGAGCTTAAAAAATAACGCTGCCCAAACCACCGTCTACTTCCAGGGCCTGCCCGACAATAAAGTTAGCGTCCGGGCTCCACAGGAAAAGCGTGGTTTTGGCCACCTCCTCCGGCTGCCCCACCCGGCCGATGGGATGATTGCGCCCCCATTCGGCGATGACCTCGTCTGCCGGGCCGTGTTCCCCCGCTCCGTACCGCAGCATAGGCGTATCAATGGAACCCGGGCAGATACAATTGATGTAAATACCCTCTGCGGCATGGTCTATGCCCATTGAGCGGGTCATGGCGATCACTGCTCCCTTCGAGGTGGAGTACGCCAGCACATTCCTTTGGCAGCGCTTGCCCTGTATGGAGCTGATGTGGACGATGCCCCCGCCCCCGTTTTTCCGAATGAGCGGCAGGATGGCTTTGGTCGCCAGGAACATCCCCTTCAGGTTGACGGCTATGGTGCGGTCCCAGTCGGCCTCAGAGGTGGTATCTACCGTGCCGTAGGTCTGCAATCCCACAGAATTGGCCAGATAGCAGACCGGCGCGAAGGCAGCTGCCTGAGTGGCGAGGGATTCCAGGGACCGGCTGTCGGTCACGTCCGTTTGGATGAAAAGCGCCTGACCGCCTTCTGATTCAATCAATTGTACCGTTTCCTGCCCCATGTCGGCATTGAGGTCGGCAATAATCACTTTTGCACCCGCTTTGCCCGCTTCCAGTGCGATGCCCCGCCCAATGCCTGAAGCACCACCGGTGACGATGGCGCCCTTGCCAGCTATCCAGTCCAGTTTCATACGTTTTTTTTTTTGAGGTCAAAATACTAAGAAAATGTAATGTTGGAAGGCAGGAAGATGACAGCCGGCATTTGTAATCTACCTCCTAAAAAAACCGGAAGCTTTGAGCAAATTGATCTTTCCGCTGCTTTACTTGCTGAGCGTTACCGCTGCGGCTCAGCCGGACAAGCCCCGCCCGAACCTCATTTTCATCATGGTTGATGACCTGGGCTACGGTGACCTGGGCAGTTACGGGCAGGATGTCATCCCCACGCCCTTTCTGGACCAAATGGCCCGGGAAGGCATGCGGTTTACGCAGGCCTATGCCGGGGCGCCGGTTTGTGCCCCCTCCCGATCGGTGCTGATGACCGGGCAGCACAGCGGGCATACGCTGATACGGGGCAATTTCTCCGCAGTTGAAGTGCCCGAGCTGCCTAACCCAAGGCGGATTCCATTGCGGCCGGAAGACACCACCGTAGCGGAAGTCCTCCAACAAGCCGGCTATGTCACGGGGATGTTTGGAAAATGGGGGCTGGGAGAAGCAGCCACCACCGGCGAGCCCAACCGGCAAGGCTTTGACGAATGGGTGGGCTTTCTCAATCAGCGCCGGGCACACAGCCATTACCCGGAATTTCTTTGGGAGAACCAGGATACCCTAAAGCTGTCCGGGAATGCTGATAAGCAGCGGCAGCAGCATACGCACCCGCTTTTTACCGAATATGCCCTCGACTTCATCAACCGGCACCACGATACCACTTTCTTTCTGTACCTGCCTTACTGTCTGCCGCATAGCGAAATCGCGGCCACACCGCCCTACGCCGACCTTTACAAAGACAAAGACTGGACAGACAAACAAAAACACTTCGCCGGCATGATCAGTATGATCGACAGCGATGTGGGGCGCCTGCTTAACCTGCTCAAAGCGCACGGCATTGCAGAAAACACCCTCGTTTTCTTCTGCTCCGACAATGGGGCTGCCAACCGCTACGACGGTTTGTTCGACAGTTCCGGCCCGCTGCGGGGGCGCAAACGCGATATGTACGAAGGTGGCATTCGTACTCCAATGATAGCCTGGATGCCGGGAAGCGTGCCCGCTGGCGCCGTGAGCGATTACCCTTGGTACTTTCCTGATGTCCTTCCCACCCTGGCGGCTGTCGCAGGCACTGAAGCGCCTAAGAACATTGATGGCATGAATATCGCCCCGGCCCTGTTCGGGGAAGACCTACCCCTTACCGACCGCTTCATGTACTGGGAGTTTCATGAGAAAGGCTTCGATCAGGCGGTGCGCTGGAAGAACTGGAAAGCGGTTAGGCAAGGGCTGAACGGCCAACTGGAACTTTACAATCTTGCCGAAGACCCGGCTGAAACCAAAGATGTCAGCCGTAAAAACAAAAAGGTGGTCAAAACCATAGAAAGCTACCTCGCAGAAGCCCGTTCCCTTTCCATTTACTGGCCAGCAGGGCAAGGGGCTGCAAGAGATTGACCGCCTGCCTGATCATTTCACAACCGAAGCACCGAAAACAATCTGAAATGAAACCTACCTGGATATTGCTACTCAGCAGCCTGCTTTTCACGACTGCACTTTTAGCGCAGGAATCCACCTTCAATGCAGGATGGAAATTCCTGTTAGCGGAAAATGCGAACATCAACGGCCTGCCTGGCGCCGAGGCCTGGACAACGGTCAACACCCCCCACACCTGGAACCAGCTCGATGCCTACGATGATGCCGATGGCTACCTAAGGTCGGTAGGCTGGTACCAAAAGCAGGTTTTCCTGCCCAAAACCGGGCGGGATCAGCTCTTTCTCAAGTTTGAAGGCGCTTATCAATGGGCGCAGGTGTATGTCAACAACCAACTGGCAGGCGAGCACAAGGGAGGGTACACGGCCTTTGCGGTGGACATCTCGCCCTACGTCCAACTGAATGCAGAGAATACGATCACTGTTCGGGTAGACAGCCGGCACCACCCGTCCATCCCTCCGATGTCGGGCGACTTTACCTTTTTCGGGGGCATCTACCGGGATGTCTACCTCATCCGCAAGGGGGAGCGACACTTCGACCGGCTCGATGGCAGTACAAAGGGCGTTTACCTTAGTGCCCCGAAGGTGTCCAAACGCGCTGCCTCCCTAAAGGTGAAGGCCCGTGTGCTTAATAAGTCAGCCCAAAGCGCCAAGCTTGCCCTTCAAACCTTAGTTTTCGATAAGAGCGGAGAACAGGTCGCTAAAGCAGAAACACCGATTAAACTAAGCAGCAACAGCCCGGGCACGGCAGAGCTGGAACTTATGGTCAGCCAGCCCGATCTTTGGTCCCCGGCACAGCCCAATTTGTACCGGGTGGAAGTCGCGCTACTGGATGAAAAAGGGGAAGCCATTGACCATTACACCTGTAAATACGGCTTCCGCTGGTTTGAAATGGACAAGGACCGGGCTTTCCTCCTCAACGGGGAACCACTTGACCTCATCGGTGTCAACCGGCATCAGGACTACCCCGGGCTGGCCAATGCCATGCCGGACCAACTGCACCGCCGCGACATGGAAATACTCAAAGCGATGGGGGGCAACTTCATCCGGATTGCGCATTACCCGCAAGACCCGGCCCTGCTCGAAGCCTGTGACGAACTCGGTATACTGGTATGGGAAGAAATCCCCATCGTCAACTCCATCACTGTTTCTGATGATTTCACCGAAGTCAGTACCCGCAATCTTCAGGAAATGATCCGGCAACACCACAACCACACCGCAGTCATCATGTGGGGCTTCATGAATGAAGTGCTCCTCCGCGTGAAAAACGGGCTAAAAGACAACCCGGGCATTTCGGAAGCCGACTACCTGAAAGCGGTGGAAAAGCTCACCCGCCACCTCAACGACGTAGCCAAAGCGGAAGACCCTGCCCGGTGGACGACTATCGCCCATCATGGCAATTATGAGCTATACGACGATGCGGGCATGAATGATATTACCGACGTGGTAGGCTGGAACCTTTACTACGGCTGGTACTCGGAAAATATGCCAAGAGCCGGTGAATTCCTGGACCGCTTCCACCGGGACCATCCCGACAAAGGCATTATTGTTGCCGAATACGGAGGTGGCAGTGACCCGCGCATCCACGCTGCAAACCCTAAGCGTTTTGACTTTACCGTGGAATGGCAAACCATGATCCACGCCAGTTATTACCAGCAGATCATCGCCCGGCCTCACGTGATGGGCGGAACGATCTGGAATTTTGCCGACTTTGGTTCTGAGGGCAGAAAAGACCCGGTGCCTCACATCAACAGCAAAGGCATTTTGCACCACGACCGCACGCCCAAGGACAGCTACCTTTACTATCAGGCGGCTTTAAGCCAACAACCCTACCTGCAAATTGGCAGTCAGGACTGGCGCTACCGGGCAGGCTTCACAGACGAATCCGGCACCTTCACCCAACCGGTCTGGATTTTTTCCAATCAGCCGGCCGTTGAAGTGATGTTGAATGGCAAGACTTTAGGCACTTTTGAAACCGATAATTACCATACCGTAGTCGAGGTCCCTTTCGGGACAGGCACCAACCTTATTGAGGTGAGCGCAGGGAAGGGCTTGTCCCGGCAAAGTGAATTTTACGCACAGGTCATTCCTGCAAATCTAAGCCGTCTTTCAGTTCAGGAGATTGACCTGCGGATGAACCTGGGGGCACATTTTCACTACACCGATATGCTTACCAGGGAAGCGTGGCTGCCCGAGCGCGCCTATCAGCCGGGATCTTTTGGGTATGTGGATGGTAACACGATGATGAGTTGGAAAGGCTTCCGGGTGGGCAGTGATAAGGAGATTTTTGGTTCCGATAACGAGCCCGTTTACCAGACCCACCGCGATACCTTCACCACTTTCCGGGCCGATGTTCCGGATGGCTGGTACGAAGTCACCCTCCACTTTGCTGAGGTGTACAGCAAGTCAGGCCGGGAGAAGCTGGCATATAATCTTGGTGCAGAGGGAGACGAAGCGGAGGTAGTTGCGGACCGGCTGTTCCACATCAGTGCCAACGGAGAAAGGGTGCGTTCTGCGATGCAACTGGAAGACGTTCAGGCTACCGCAATAACCTTTCAGGTGAAAGCCACCGGGCAGCAAGGGCTAAGGATAGAACTGGAACCGGAAATTGGCACCACTTTTCTGAGCGGTATTGCCATTCGAGGACTATAAATGACTAATCATGAAGCTATACAAAATCACATTGCTGCTTTTCATAATATCGCTACCCTTGGGTCTTTTTGCCCAATCTCAGCGCGTCTTCTCTATTCAAGACTACGGAGCGAAAGGCGATGGAACCACTTTGAATACCCATGCTATTCAGGCGGCTATTGACGCGGCGAACAAAGCCGGTGGCGGCAGAGTACTCATCACAAGAGGTACTTTCGTAAGTGGGACACTTGTCCTCAAAAGTGGCGTTGAAATCCACATTACAGCCGGAGATACCCTACTTGGCAGCCCCTATCTGCGGGACTATCCGGACATGGAGCAGCGCACTATCCGTTCCTATACAGAGCGGTACAGCCGAAAAGCATTTATCTACGCCGAGAGTGCTACGGACATCGCCCTTACCGGACGGGGCATGATACATGGCAACAGCTATGCTCCGGAGTTCAAAACCGCTAAGCACGGAAGGGACAAGCCGCTGGGCATGCGCCTCATCTCCTGCAAGCGCGTAAATGTGGAAGGGCTTACCCTTACCAGCGCCGGGCTGTGGCTACAGCACTACCTCAACTGCGAAGATCTGCACATCGAAGGCATTACCGCCATCAACCATGGCAACTTTACCAACGACGGGCTGAATGTGGATGGTTGCCGGAATGTCAGCATCAAAAATATCCGCATCGACTCCCACGATGATGCTTTGGTGTTCAAAAGTACCGGTCCGGCACGGTGCGAAAATATTACCGTCCGGAATTGTGACCTTAAATCCCACTGCCACGGTTTAAAGTTTGGAACAGAGACCACAGCCGGATTCAGAAATATAGACATTGCCAACATTACCATATCCGCAAGTGACAGCCTCCACTACAAATCAGGGACACTATGGCGGGTCATTACGGGCATAGCCATTGAGTTGGTAGACGGAGGAACAATGGAAAACATCCGGATACATAATCTCCGGGCAGACAGTGTTTATGCACCTGTTTTTCTCAAGTTGGGCAACCGGGCCCGCAAGCATACGGAGGATGCCCCGGAGCCTGCGCCCGGGCAGATGCGCAATATTCATCTTTCTAACTTCAGGATTACTGATGCCGGGCCGTTTAGTTCCTCCGTCACGGGTTTCCCCGGGCACCCCATTCAAAATGTAACACTGGAGAACATCGACATCGAATACAACGAAGCCCCTGGCGCCGAAGAATTGTTTACGGAGGTGCCGGAAAATGAAAAGCGCTATCCGGAAATTACCATGTTCACCAAGGGGCTGGAATCCCGGAAGTACCTGCCCACCCACGGGCTTTTTGCCAGGCATGTGGATGGGCTGGTGATCCGCAACTTCAAGGTTCAACCAACTCAGGATGATCCGAGGCCCAAGTTCGAGTTTATTGAGGTCAGCAGATTGGAGATTGATGAAAACTAAAAACGCTACTTCTCTGATTTGGGGCATACAGCATCACTAGTGCGACTAGACCGAATTATTTGATAGTGTTTTCACGCTTAAGCCTTTTGTAGTGCCTGGTCTTTAACTGTCAAATATTTACGGCTCAATCCACTAGTGGTCTGTCAAGGCTAAAACTAGGGGTTGCCTGCGGCGACTTTTGAGGCTACTCTTCGCTGGATAACCCCTTTAATCCCAAAAACAACAGCACCCTTAACCCAAGGCGTACGCGTCTGCCAGATACGGTCTCCACGCACCCCACATTCCGGGAGAACCCCTTCTTCTGGTCGGCTCCGGAGATGGACAATAACACCCAGCTACTTGCCTATCAGCAGCGTTTTGCAGATCGCCTGCTGGACATCAGCCTGAAGCACGACAATGTCCTCTACTGCATCGACAACGAGACTTCCGTGACGGCAACCTGGGCGCTGTTCTGGGCGCGTTACATAAGAGCAAAAGCTAAACTAGCCGGGCGTACCGTACACGTTACTGAAATGTGGGATCCGCACGATCTCGACCACCCTGATCACCTCACCAATTTATTCCACGATGACATTTTCACCTTCCTGGATATCTCCCAGAACAACCACAAAAAGGGGCAGGAACATTACGACAATGGCCGAGCTTACCGCGAAAAGGTAGCTACCCTTTCCCGCCCCAAGCCGCTGAATACCGTTAAAACCTACGGCAAGGATAAGCACGGCAGCGCCATTAACGGGGTGCAACGATTTTGGCGGAGCGCTTTTCTTGGTGCCGCCTCCGTTCGTTTTCACCGGCCCAACTCAGGGCATGGGCTGGAGCCATTAGCCCAGTCCAATATCAAAAGTATGCGTATGCTTTGTAACGTACTACCTTTTTGGGAAGCCACCGCCACACCGGAAATTCTGCTGAATACAGGACCTAATGAAGCATATGCTATTGGCGTAACCGGAAAAACTTATGCTTTATACTTCCCGGATGCCGGCGCCGTAAACCTCAATTTGCCAAAGGCAGATGCGATGACGCTGCAATGGCTGGACATCGACTCATCGGAATGGGGCCCGGCACAACAGCTCGGCTCCGGCAAATCTTTGGAGATAAAAAATGAGGGTAATGGGAAAAGCCGCGTGGCGCTGATTCGGGTGGAATAATAGATTGGTTGGTACCAGGCAGAGGAGCACTAAGCGTTTGCATCAGTTAAGGCTAAGGTTGAGGTTGAGGGGCTAGGCGCGGTCTTCCTTGACGGCGACAGCAGGCTGTCGATCTCCGTGGAGGAACCCCGGTGACCTCAACCTCAACCTGCCTAGGCTGCACCCGGGACCAACCTTAACCTCAACCCGGAAATCTCCCCTGCCAGCATAAGCGATATCTCTTAGGGCTCCATCACCAGCCGTAGCCCAGCATTCGTGAAACGCACATCCACCGGGTGGCGGTGGCGGTTGGCCGGGCGGAGCGCAGCCGGCTCATTGAACCAGCTGCCGCCGCGGTAGACTTTAATCTCACCTGTGTCAGGTCCTGTGGGATCGGTTTGGGCTGAATCCCGGTAGGGCCCGTACCAGTCGCTGCACCATTCCCAGACGTTGCCCATCATGTCGTAAAGTTGGAAGGCGCCGGGCTTTTTGCGCCCCACCGGGTGGCTGCGCCCTTCTGATTGCGAATGGAACCAGGCGTACTGCCGCAATTGCCAGGGTACAATCCTCCCTTCTTCATCCCGAAACGTGTACCCGCCTAGTTTGCAGGCCCGCTCCCATTCTGCTTCGGTGGGCAGACGAAATGTCCCCTTGCCCATCACATTCAGCTTTTGGATAAATACCTGCGCATCATTCCAGGAAACCATCTCCACCGGCCGGTCCGGGTGCCGAAAGGTGGAAGGGTTATAGCCCATGATGGCTTCCCACTCTGCTTGCGTTACTTCGTACTGGCCCAAATAGTAATCCTCCGTTAGCGTTACATTATGCATTGGGAATTCATCTTTTTGGGCGTGCGGGTCATCGGGTTCGCTGCCCATTTCGAAGGTGCCCGCCGGGATGCGGACGAAAGTTATGGCCAAGCCTTCTCCCAGCTCTAAGGTGCGGATTTCCTGTGCATGCAAAGTACTGCCTAGCAGCAGGACGAGCATTAACCATTTTAATCTATTCATTAGGCTCATATACTAATCGTAAACCAATAGCCGGATACCCCTGCGCGGTGCCATGTTTGTGGCGGTTGGCGCAGCGGACGGCATTTTCAAAATCAAACCAGCTGCCACCCCGGAATACCCGTAGGCTATCCACCGGTGGACGGCTTTCGTCATAGGGCTGATACTTATCTGAAGTCCACTCCCAGACATTGCCCGACATATCGTGCAGCCCCCAGGGATTTGCCGGCTTCTCTCCTACCGGATGGATTTCCGCCATCGACCGGGAATTCGCCCAGGCATTGCGGTGGACGGTCCAGTTTTCGGCATCTCCCCAGTAAAACCGCGTATCCGTGCCCGCCCGGCAGGCGTATTCCCACTCGGCTTCGGTGGGCAGGCGGAAGTTCCCTAAACCCAATTGGTTGAGCTGCTCCAGGAACAACTGCACTTCCAACCACGACACCGACTCCACGGGGAATTGCAGGTGAGTCGCCCGGTGCTTAAAAACAGCCGGGTTGTAATGCATAACAGCCAACCACTGCTGTTGCGTCACTTCATAAGCCCCCAGGTAGAAGCCTTTTTGTATGTCCACCCGTTTCTGCGGGCCCTCGTCACGGTCGCGCCCCTGTTCAGCATCGGGACTCCCTATAATGAATTGGCCGGGGCTGATGTATTGCAAATGCAGGGGGATGCTATCCGGAAGGTAGATCGTTTTTGAAGGCGCCTGGGCGAAGGATAGGAAAGTCAGGCTGAAAAAACCGACCACCCAATAAAAACGGTAAAGCAATAGTGCAGGCATAAGGATTCGATTACAAAAAGGATTGTTCTTCATCTTCAGACCAAAGACCAAAACACAAAAAAGCTGTAACCAATTATGAACACCATTGGCCGTTTGGCGCTGCTGGCATTCTTGCTTACGCAAAGCACCGCCTATCTTCAGGACCTTCCGAAGGTAACTTTCTTCGAAAAAGTCAACCCCACGCACCTGTTGGGCAAAGGCTTTGCTTACCCTACGGAAGCCGCAGAAGGCTGGCAGTTCAAAGTGCGGGCAGTGGATTATCAGGAGAAAGTCTTCGCCCTGCGGGACGACAAATCGGACCGGGATAGCATTCATGTGTTAATTGACTGCCGATGAAAAACAACCTACTACACCTCGTATTTTCGATCCTGATCTACGTTTTGTTTAGCCTGCCTATTTTAGCACAGCCAGAAGACCTCACCCAAGTCTGGCCCGCACAGTGGATTGCCCCAGCAGATGCGCCCTGGAAAAGCTATGCCATGCACCGCTTCCGCAAAACCATTGAGCTGGACACCGTCCCGGATCAGTTGGTGGTACACAGCAGCGGTGATAACCGTTACCAGCTCTTCGTCAATGGCGAACGGGTAACCTACGGGCCGCAGCGGGGCGACCTCAATCACTGGTATTACGAGTCTACCGATATCGCGCCCTATCTGAAGCCCGGCAAGAATGTTTTGGCGGCGCAGGTACTCAACTACGGCTCCCATCCGCCGGATGCGCAAATGAGCGTGCAGACCGGCTTTGTGCTGGCTGCGGGCGACCAAGCCTTCCGGTTCCTGAATACCGGTCAAGGCTGGAAAGCCATTCACGATCCTTCCTGTTCGCCCAACCTCGTGGACGGCAGTCAGGTACAAGGCTACTACGGCGGGGGCTCCCGGGAAATTGTGGATGGTCGGAAGCTGTACTGGGGCTGGAGTGAGGTAGACTATGACGACAGCCCATGGCCGGGAGCGCAACGGGTGGAGAGCGCTTTCGCCAAAACCTGCATTTGGGCAAGCCGCTGGAAACTAACGCCAAGAACCCTGCCTCACGAATTTTTGACCGATCAGCGGTTCCAAAGCGTACGTCGAAGTGAGGGAGCTGCCATTCCGGAGGGTTTTCCCCAAGAAGCAGTACCGGTCACCATCCCCGCAAACACCAAAGCCACGCTTGTTTTTGATCAGGGCGTGATGACTACAGCTTACCCGGTGCTGCAAGTCAGTGGCGGCAGGGGGGCAACCATTCGGCTGGAATACGTGGAGGCCCCAAACATCGGCCCCGTTAAGGCTCGTAACAAGGGGCACCGCGGAGAAATAGCAGGCAAAGAGCTCATCGGCTACTACGATCAATTCACGGCAGATGGCGGCAAAAAGCGCACCTACGAACCCATTTGGTGGCGGGCTTTCCGGTACATCGAAATATCCATAGAGACTCAGGAGGAGCCACTGGTGATCGAAGACTTCTTCAGCCGGTTTTCCACCTACCCCTTTACCACAGAAGCCACCTTTAGTATGAAAGGAATGCCTGAAGCCGAGCAGGACACCCTCGCTAAAATTCTTGAAGTTGGAGAACGGACTATCCGGCTTTGTGCCCATGATACCTACATGGATTGCCCGTATTACGAGGAGAGCCAATTTGAGGGCGATACCCGGGTACAGGCATTGATCAGCTATGTCCTGTTTGGGGACGCCAGCCTTGGCAAGAACGCCATCGAGCAGTTTTCCTGGTCGCTCAACAGCGAAGGCTTTTTGTCGGCCCGCTATCCGACCAATTCTACCTATTACATTCCCAACTACAGCCTGTACTGGATTGGGATGCTGTACGACTACATGATGTATGCAGGCGACAAGGCCTTCATCCGGCAGAAGCTGCCCGTTGCACGGATTTTGCTGGGCTACTTCCTGGACCGGTTGCGGGAAGATGGCACTGTAAAGCGGCCCGATTACCACAATTTCGTGGACTGGGCATTCCCAAGAGGGGAAGCGCCATTTGACGATGACGGTTACGCGGCACTGGTCGACCTCCACTTGCTGCTTGCCCTCCAATGGGCGATGAAGTTGGAAGCCTATGCCGGTGATTTTCATTATTACGATCAGTATATGACCGTAGCAGATCGTCTTCAGGAAGCGATTCCGAAGCATTATTGGAAAAGCGACCGTCAGCTCTACGCGGACACGCCTGAAGGTGACAAGTTTTCTACCCACACCAACCACCTGGCCATACTGACCGGCATCGCGCAGGGCGAAGCAGCCGCGAAGCTCATGCGACATGCCCTGACCGATACCACCCTGACGCAGCCCACGGTTTACTGGCAATTTTATCAGTTTGAAGCCCTCCGGGCCGCCGGACTGGGTCAGGAATATCTGGACAACTTAGGGATTTGGAAAACGATGCTCCACGCCGGAGCCACTACCTGGCCGGAAACCACCCTGCGCAGCCGGTCGGAATGCCACGCCTGGGGAGCAAGCCCGAACTACCATTTGTATACGATTACTGCGGGGATACGGCCCGCTGCACCCGGCTTTGAGTCCGTGCGGGTTGCGCCTCAGTTGAAAGAAGGGCAATCTCTGCAATGTACACACCCCCACCCCAAGGGAGCTATCAGGCTGGACCTGAAAAAGGAAAACGGGAAGTTAACCGGAACCATCGGGCTGCCATCAGGCACCAACGGCGAATTGATTACGGAAACGGGCGCAGTCGAACTTACTACTGGAAACAATAAGCTGTAAAGGAATGCATTCGTAAAACTGCAAGGCGATTTGCCTTTTGAGAGGGCAGACCAAAAAGAACAAATCATGAAACGAAAAACACCCTTTTCTAAAGCCTCTTTGCTATCCCTTTTCCTTTTGGCTGCAACGCTTACTTTTGCGCAAACCAAGGAGCAGCAGCGACCCAACGGTATTTTTATTTACGCTGATGACATGGGCTACGGGGACCTCAGCTGCTACGGCTCCGACAGCATCCATACGCCATATTTAGACGAATTGGCGGCAATGGGCATACGCTATACCGACTTTTACAGCACCTCACCGATTTGTTCGCCTTCCCGGGCCGGGCTGCTTACCGGGCAGTACCCTATCCGTAATGGCATTGGACCGGTGTTTTTCCCCTGGAGCAAGGGCGGGCTGGATACGGCAACCTTTACGATGGCGGAACTCCTCAAGGCGCAGGGCTACGCAACCGCCTGTATCGGCAAATGGCACCTGGGGCATCAACCGCAGTATCATCCCAGTCAGCATGGCTTCGACTACTTTTTCGGAGTCCGGTATTCCAATGACATGGACTGGCCCCGCCCCTGGAAGCCGGATTATGAGCCCAAACAGTTGCTCGCCCTTTACCGGGACACCACTATCATCGATCAGCCGGTGCATCAGCCCACGCTCACGCAGCGGTATACCGCCGAAGCCATTCAGTTTGTAGCTCAACACCAGGATAAGCCGTTTTTTCTCTACTGGCCCCATACTTTCCCGCATGAGCCCCTCTTTGTTTCGGCGGAATTTCAGGGCACTTCCAAATATGGCTTGTACGGCGATGTGGTGCAGGAGCTGGACAATAGCGTAGGCCAACTTATGCAGGCGCTGGAGGATTTCGGTCTCTCTGAAAACACCATTATTGTTTTTTCCAGCGACAACGGTGCCAGGCAGGTACCTCAGCGCTGGGGGAATAAAGAGTCTTGTGGCAGCAATGCGCCGCTTCGGGGGCGTAAATCTACCACTTTTGATGGGGGCATCCGCGTTCCCACCATTGCCTATGGCAAAGGCTACTTTGAAGGGGGAATAGTCGAATCCACGCCTGGCATTATGTGCGACTGGTTGCCCACTTTTGCGGCTATCACTGATTATGAGCTGCCCGATGAGCTGAAGCTAAATGGCACAGACCTGTTGACGCTAAAGCCTACAAACGAACGCGATTTCTTTTTCTACCGTATTGACAAACTCAATGCCATCCGGTCTGGTCCCTGGAAGCTTAAACTGGCCAATCCGGGCCGAGCCCGTGGCGAGCCCATGCCGCACGATGAAGACCTGTTGTTTAATCTGGTTCAGGATCCCGGTGAGCAGCGCAACCTCGCTTCCAAATACCCGGAAAAGGCAGCCGAACTGAAAGCCAGGATGGAAGCCTTTGAAGCCAGCATTGCCCCAATTCCTCCCCTACAAAAATAGCCATGAGATGAAGTATTGCCTGCTCACTATACTCAGCTTATTATTGGCGCTAACGAGTGGAGTCAGCCAAACTAAACAACCGCCCAACTTCCTCTTCATCGTAGCGGATGACCTGGGGTATGAAAAACTGGGCTGCTACGGCGGCATGGGCATCCACACACCGAATCTTGACCAACTCGCTGCGTCGGGGGTACGGTTTACCCGGGCATATACCAGCCCGGTCTGCACCCCCAGCCGCATGAGTATTTACACGGGTCAGTACGCCCACCGGCATGGCTATACTGAAGTGCTCCCCGTTCACCTGGGCACACAGGAAGCCGTGAATTTCGAGAAGTTTACCAGCTACGCTCAATTGCTGCGCGCTAAGGGCTACCACACCGCGGTGACCGGCAAATGGCAACTGGCCACCCTGGAATTTCATCCTGATCACTGCCGGCAAGCCGGTTTTGAATCCTGGTGCGTTTGGCAAATCTGGAAGGACGGTGCCAAAACCAAGCGGTACTGGGGTGTCACCTATAATCAGGATGGTGCTGTCGTTCCGGTAGATTCCAACACCTTTGGGCCCGACCTAATGGCTCAGTACGTTATCGGTGAAATGACTAAAGCTACCAATAACGGGCAGCCCTTTTGCATCCAACACAATATGGTGCTGCCGCATATCCCCATCATTGATACACCTAATGACCGGTCTAACGGAACAGCTCCTTCTCTGACGGTATGATCACCTACCTTGATCAGATTACAGGAGAACTGGTAGCTGCTGTAGAAAGCCTGGGTATTGCGGAAAACACCTACATCATTTTTGTAGGCGACAACGGCACTCAATCTCAAAAACCAAGACCAACGCAGGCCGGGCTGGTGCAAGGTGGCAAATGGGACCTCAGCGAGGGTGGCATGCATGTGCCGCTATTGATTGCCGGGCCTGGCCTCAGCAAAGGCACTACAAATGACGTCTTGGTGGACATGACCGACCTTTTCCCAACGATTTGTGACCTGGCAGGCGTGTCGCTACCTGCTGAGCTTACGCTGGATGGGCAATCTTTTCTTCCGGTACTAGAAGGGCAGCAGGAACCCCACCGGCAATGGGTAACCGGCGCTATAAAAGATGACTTTGCCATTTTTGACGGGCAGTGGCGGCTGCACCATCAGGGGGAGCGCCTAGTGGATTGCCGAAAATTGCCAGAGGAGAAGGAAGCAGACCTTTCCGAAAAAGCGGCTCAGGAGGCTTTTGAAAAGCTTTTACCCACCCTCCAAATCCAAAGGCTGAATATCCGGAAACCTTAAATCCCGGAAAACCTTAGCGTCAGCCCCGATGGGCTAATCATAGGGCTTTTGTGGATTTGCCGGGCAGCCCCGGGGAATCCATTCGCTACAAAGTCAGAGCAGTAGATTACTGGGGGCGTACAGGGGTGTTTTCGGAACTGCTGGAGGTTACGATTTCGCATGATTAACCGAGTGAATTGTTTTACTCAAACAACTCAAACGCTAAATCTTTGATCTCAGGATGAAGCCCACCTGTATGGCGTCTTTCTCATTTAAAAGAGCAGAAAAGAGAATTGGAATAAGGCCCAAAACAAAATTTAATTAACAGGCAGTCTTCTGCCTTTGAGCATACCTTCCTCCATCGTCTCGCCAAAAGAAAATACCTGCTCTACTTTGTACCGACCGTCCTGGGGTTGATGATAATGCTCTATTTGTTGATCCTCCAAATTGATGATCACGACTTCAGGGATATTGTGCGTAGCTTAAATAGGCAGTTTTACCGCCCGATCTTTATCAAGACTTAACTCAGCAACCTCAATAATCAATAGGGTTTCTTCCGAATTTGGGTGGCTGTTTTTGTAAAAGTCAACACGATACCGCAATACAGCTAAATCAGGTTCTGGTTCTGAAAACTCACCAAGTGATACAGGGTTTTGCACGCTTAGTATGTAGTCTTCCGGCAACCATTGATTCCGCAAATGATTTAGGCGGTTGACCACTCCAGCATGAGCGCTTTTGATAGGACTCATATCAACTATTTTCCCATTCAGCAACTCCACCTTCTGCATCTCTAATATACCGGCCTCTTTCATTGCGTGGTAATCGGCTACTGAAAAGTGATGGGTTGCCACCACAAATTCAGGGTTAATTGTTGTCATACCTGAATAGGTTTTTCTGAAACTATACAATCCGTGTATAAAATGCAATATTTTCCAGTTCAGCAACTGCCTCTACAGCTTTCTAGCCTAAAAATAGGAATGGGTGGGCGGACCGCTGCAGATTTACAACCTTGAGGCAGACCCGGAAGAGCTGTACAACTGGCACTATGAGCGCGCCGATTTGGTAGAGGAATTTGAAGCCATTATCCGGAAGGAGCATAAACCCAGCCCCTACTGGCCGATCAGAGGAGAATAACGAAGTCAGACAAGCCTCAGAGAATATTAGGGTTATCGCGATTCACCATTTAAATTAGCAATAAACCATGCGAGTCAAGATTATCATTTTTTTCGTTCCAACCCTTCTCCTTTTGGTAACTGCTGGTGCCCAAAAAATTGACAGATCAGAAGTCAACCCGGCAATGACTGAATTCTGGGATAATGAACCCGAAGTCGTTACACCTGGAAAAACTTACGGTGCTCCACCTTCGGATGCCTTAATCCTATTTGATGGAACAGGTTTTTCAGAATGGCATTCAAAAGATGGTGGGGAAGTAGAATGGGCGCTGGATGAAGGGGCAATGACTGTAAAACCTGGTAAGGGCTATATTTCCACTAAAAAGAAATTTGGCAGCATTCAGCTGCACATTGAATGGCGCACGCCGGTTGATAATGACAAAGAAGGCCAGGCAGGAGGCAATAGCGGCATCTTCCTGATGGAACGCTACGAAGTACAAGTACTAAACTCCTACAAGAACAGAACTTACAGTAATGGACAGGCAGCATCGGTCTATAAGCAGTACCCACCAATGGTCAATGCTTCGCGTCCAAAGGGGGAATGGCAAATGTACGATATCATCTTTACCGCTCCCACCTTCAAAAAGAACGGCGCTGTTGAAACTAAAGCCAAATTGACCGTGATACATAATGGAGTAGTCGTTCAGAATGCCGTCGAACTTGATGGTAGCACAGTCTATAAGGGTACGCCCTACTACATCCCTCATGGCGAAGCATCCATTGTCCTTCAGGATCACGGCGATCTGGTAAGCTTTAGAAATATCTGGGTCAGAACGCTTTAAGAAATTCTGCCAAAAAAAGCTGATTGTGCCAATCTACTCGACCTGTGGCGGTCTCCAGCTCTCCTCAACTCCCAGGCAACTTTTCTCCAATTGAAGAGAGATGAGCTATTTTCTTGATCCTCTACTTTCTCGAAATGCTCTGTTTTGATCATAGCCTAAACGGTTCATTTGAAAAATGAAATAAAACGGAACGGTTATAGTTTACGATTTACAAGATGACCTACTTGTTTTTTATTTGCCAGGGGACTGATGGTCGTAACTTAGTACCCGTTTCAGCTTCCATTCTCCATTTTCAAGTATCCAAACATGGGTAAACTTAGCCCTACTTGTCAAATACTTAGGCTTGCCCGGCTCTTCTCCATAGAATTCATGCTCCCCTTTCTGTATGGCACCGTATAGCACACCATTAGAATATAATGGAAAAACTTCTATGCTTCCATCCACAAGTACACGGGTGGGCTTGTAATTCATCTTACAAAGGTTGGGGATGTTCCGGATGAAGTTTTCTTTTGAATCCAATAGTCCACTTTGGTCGTGGAAAAACTCAAAATCATCACTGATCAAAATCCTTAATTGAGCTGTATCACATTCATTGAACCCAAGATTGAAGACTAAACTGTCCTTCTGCTTTAACTCTAAGAATAATTCCTGAAGAGTAATATCATCCTGCTGACTAATCAGCGGGGCAGAAAAAAGAAAGCAGCAAAAAGCAATCCATATTAACTTCATGGTATATCCGTTTTAGCAGATTTGAATTTCCTAAGATACCAAAAACCACGTTCTTTTCGGAGCATCCCATTTTCGACCTGTGACAACTGCAGCTTTGGGCATCGGCAACCCCTTAGATTATTACCAGCGCCAAGGTTACCTAACCCAAAGATGCTCAACCTCATCAGAAGGCCTGAGGATCAGGTCTTTTGTTTGTTCGACTAACAGAAATACTTAAATGAACCGGTTTCTTCTTTTTAGCCTGGCCTTGTTATGTTTATTGGCCGGTTGCAGCCCTTCGGAAAAGCCAAGCCCCGGCATCAGTGATTTTTCTGAATTGCTGCGCTCTCCGCCCAAAGGTGGCGGGTTCAACGCAGACGAATACTGGATTTGGGGCGGCTCTGCCATTAAAGGGCCCGATAGGCAGTACCACCTTTTTGCTTCCCGCTGGCCCAAGCAGTATCCGTTCAATCAGGGATATGTGTACCACTCCGAGGTGGTGCATGCAGTGAGCGATAAGCCGGAAGGCCCGTATACCTTTAAGGATGTGGCGTTGCCCCGCCGCCCCGGCTACTGGGATGGGAAAATGACCCACAATCCGACCATACAGCAATGGGGAGACAAATATTATCTGTTCTATATAGGCTCCACTTACGAAGGGGGAAGCCCGGATGCGGACTCCCTGAGCAGAATCCGGCACATCTACAAGAATCCGGCTTACAAAAACATACGCATTGGTGTGGCTCAATCAACCTCTTTGGATGGCCCATGGAAGCGGTTGGACACGCCTATACTCGCTCCTCAGCCCAATGGTTTTGATAGTGTGGTTGTTACCAACCCTGCACCATACATCAATGAGGACGGAAGTGTGGACCTCATCTACCGTACTCATATTCGCGGAACCGGAAACCGGCTGGCTTATGCGCGGGCAGACCACCCTTTAGGCCCCTACCGCAGGGTCATTCAAGCGCCCATTTCCACCGCTATTGTAGAAGACCCGTTCATCTGGAAACAGGACAGCACCTACTACATCCTGGCGAAGGATATGGAAGGCACCATCACCGGAGAAAAGCACGCGGGCGTTTTCCTGACCGCCAAAGATTTAACACAATGGACACTCGGCAAAAATCCTAAAGCTTACTCCCGGACCGTACAGTGGTCAGATGGCACCCAAACCGTTCAGGGCTCCTTTGAGCGGCCTCAGCTCCTCATCCAAAATGGCAGGCCCACCCATCTCTTTGCCGCCACAGCCGATGGCCCGGGCGGATTCCGCAATGCGAACCACACCTGGAATATGGTCGTACCCTTAAAACAGCCTGAAGAATGATGATAAACCTAAACCCACTTTCAAGGACCGCTCAATGGATTAAAGCTGCCCTTTTCTGTATAGGAGTAGTTGCGGGCTTTGCTGCCTGTACTAATACTCCCGGGCAGAAAACCGGGGTCTTTAACGTCCGCGACTTCGGCGCTACCGGAGACGGAACTACCCTGGAAACAGCCGCCTTCCAGAAAGCATTGGATGCCACCTCCGAAGCAGGCGGCAAGCTCCTTGTACCGAAGGGGAAGTACCTCATTGGCACGATCTATCTGAAGGACAATACCGTATTTGAACTACTGCCGGGTGCCACGCTTCTGGGTTCCGCCAATCTTGCGGATTATGACAGTCTGTACTGGGGCCACAACGAGGACCGTACGCCTTACCACCTCATCGTTGCCCAAAATGCTAAGAACGTTACCATTCAGGGCAGAGGCACTATTGACGGACAAGGGAAGAATTGGTATGACCATACGGATGTCAAACCGAGATGGATGAAAAAACAGGTTCGCCGACCCTCCCCGATGGTCGAGTTTGACCACTGCGAAAATGTACGGGTGTCGGGCATTACGCTAACCAATGCTGCAGGCTGGACCTTGCATGCCTTCAACTCAGACCACATAGTCGTGGATGGTATCCGGCTGATAAACAACCTCTATGGCCCCAACAACGATGGGATTGACGTAACGGGCTGCAATGACGTCATGGTTTCCAATTGCTATATTAAAACCTGCGATGATGCCGTTTGTGTCAAAACGACTACGGACAGCCGAACTTCCTCCAACGTCACAGTGACCAACTGCATCATGCAGACAACCTGTGTCGCGCTAAAGTGTGGAGAGACCTCAAAACGGATTAGTGACCTGACTTTTTCCAATTGCGTGATTACGAAATCTTCCAGGGCTTTTGGCATCTACGCCACCTGGGGCGGTGATGTGGAAAAAGTCAATGTCAGCAACATCATCGCCAATACCAATGCCCCACTCGTACTTAACCGCCCGTTCCAAATCAGCGCTTGGGATGCCTACAGCCGCGAAGGAGAATTCCTCCGTGAAGGCGGCAATGTGCGCAATATAACGGTCAGCAATTTTACGGCTACCACACAGGGCCGCATTCTGATCACCGCGAATCACGGAAAAAGAGTGGAGAATATTAACCTCAGGGACATTCGGTTGATCTATCCTTACATCGAAAATCCAGGTGATTATGCTTTTGAAGCAACAAGCAATCAATTCAGAGGCATCGAAAAAGAAGCCATGGCGGCTAACGCGGCTATTGTAGCCTCCAACGTCCGGAATTTATCCCTCGACGGCTTATTTATTGACTGGAACCAGAGCGATACGATACCGCAGGAATGGCAGCACCCCGAGCGTATTGAGAATGGAAAAATGGACAAAGTACACCTTCCTATCTATGACCGGGTGAAGATGGCCGAGTTTCATGCCTTTTATGGTAATAATGTGGAGGGCGGATACCTCTTTGCTCCAATGGCTAAGGCATCTGCGCCAGATCTCCCTGCTTTTGTAATGAAAGGCTCTGACCTCCAAATCTCGTCAAACCGATAACTTGAATCCACGCAATTCCACCAAGCCAACAAAAGACATTATGCTTTTAAAAAATAGCTGCCTATTCCTGCTGGTTGCGCTTGTATTGAGTTTTCAGAAAAGCTGTAGCGTTCCGGGAGCGACCGACAACGCTATTGATTCTGCGCCCATACAACTCAGCGGCATCTACCCCCACCTCGCCTACTACAACCAGGAAGGCGAGTGCGGCACCGGAGCAGTTGTCCCTTGGGCCGACCGGCTTTGGGTCATCACCTACGGTCCCCACCTACCCAACGGCTCTACCGATAAGCTTTACGAAATTACACCAGACCTGAAGCAGGTGGTACGTGAGGAAAGCATCGGTGGCACCCCCGCCAACCGGATGATACACACCGAAAGCCAACAACTGTTCATTGGGCCCTATGCCATTGACCAGAAGCGGCGGGTCAGCGCCATTCCCTATAAAAAAATGCCAGGAAGGCATACCGGTACGGCCCGCCATCTGGAACAACCGGAAGAAAAGATTTACTACGGCACTATGGAAGAAGGCTTCTACGAGGTCGATGTAAAAACATTGGAAGTAAAGGAGCTGTACCAGGATGCCAATGGTCTCAAAGGCGATGAATACAGTACCCTTTTACCGGGTGCGCATGGCAAAGGGCTCTACTCCGGTCAGGGAGTACTGGTCTATTCCAACAATGGGGAGCCCTCCGAAGAAGCGCTGAAACAATTCGATATCCCTTCCGGCGTATTAGCGGAGTGGGATGGCATAGATTGGAAAACCGTACGTAGGGCCCAATTTGTGGAAGTCACCGGACCAGGCGGCATTCATGGCAATGCGAACCCTGCAACCGATCCTATCTGGGCTACCGGGTGGGATCATAAGTCGGTTTTGCTTGGTGTACGTGATGCAGATATTGGGTGGAAATTTTACCGATTGCCCAAAGCCAGCCACAGCTACGATGGAGCCCACGGCTGGAATACGGAATGGCCCCGGATCCGCGATGCAGGCACCGAAGATCAGCCCGACTACCTGATGACTATGCACGGGATGTTCTGGCGCTTTCCGGGAAGCTTCACCGCAAATAATAGCGCCGGGCTCCGCCCACGGTCAGCCTACTTAAAAGTTATTGGCGACTTCGCACGCTGGAAGGATCAGCTGGTTTTTGGATGTGATGATTCCGCTCAAAAGGAATTTCTCAACAAACGCAAAGTCAAAGGGGGTATTGAAGGGCCCGGCCAGTCCAATTCCAATCTCTGGTTTACCGACCTTGATACGCCCGACCAACTGGGCCCCAATACCGCCGCCGGAGCCGTTTGGTTGGAAGAACCTGTAACAGCCAACAGGCCATCCGAGCCTTTCCTATTCGCTGGCTGGCCAAAACGAAGCTGCTGGGTGCAAAATGCAGGGGACGCAACCGTAACTTTTACCTTTGAAACAGATGTTGATGGAACAGGAGACTGGCAACCACTAACTACCCAAACCCTGAAAGCAGGTGAAAATGCGCGGGTGACTTTCGATCAGGACCAAAGTGGAGAATGGATAAGGGTGAAAACAGATCATGAGACCATTGCCACCGCTCATTTCTACTACGCAGATGAAGAGAAACGCAGCACGCAGGCAGACCCAATATTCGCTGGCCTCGCCGCTGTCGATCAACCTAATGTGCAGGGTGGACTGCTTTACGGGCTGGGCGACAACCGCCGAAGCTTAGGGGTGGCTGCAACCCACTTTTCAGGCACTCAGCCCGGTGAGTACCGCTACTACGCACTCAACGAAAAGCTGGAACTGCAACCTAAAGAAGATCCGAAAATGCTGGATTTCATCACGGCGAAATTTGCCATCCCAAAAGATGTCGTCACAGTAGAAGAAAGTTCCGTTTTGGTGGTCGATGACTCCGGAAGGCGATGGCGTTTCCCACTTGGAGACCCCAAGTTTTCCGAATTGACGGATGCCGGAAGGTTGCGGATCGCCCGGGAGGTAGCCACTGAGCGCGACCTGCTCAACCTGCACGGCACCTTTTATGAACTACCGGCGGAAAACGCCGATGGCTTTGCTAAGGTCCGCCCAGTCGCTTCTCACTCCTTCCGCATCCATGATTACGCCAGTTACCGTGGATTGCTGGTGATGACTGGAATTGACCCCACTGCCGGAAAAGATAACGAGCATGTGATTGTCTCAGCAGATGAAAAAGCAGCCGTTTGGGCAGGAGCCATTGATGATTTGTGGAAACTTGGTAAGCCCACAGGGCAAGGTGGCCCCTGGAAAAACACCGAAGTCAACGCCGGGGCCCCATCCGATCCTTACCTTATTGGTTTTTTCGACCGCCGCCGCCTTGAGCTATCCCATCAATCCAACAAGCCTGTCAACTTCACCATTGAGGTGGAACCTGTTGGCCATGGGCCCTGGATGGAATACCAGCGGGTCACGGTAGCCCCCGGCGAAACGTATACTCATCAGTTCCCGGCAGATTTCCAGGCACGTTGGATTCGGTTTAGGACAGATCAGAATACAACGGCTACCGCCTGGCTGGTTTATGATTAGCGGAAACACTTTGAGCCGGATAGGTGGGAAGTGGATGGCACCGGGGCTTTCTTGCTTCATTCAGGTGGCGCCTTTTGAGTCGCGACCTGACAAAGCACTGTCTCAGGCTGCCCCCTGACAACTATCGGGGCCTAATCGCCGCCTGAGTTAATGCGAAGAATCAAAGTAAATCTATTCAAACATGAAATACGCTTTTCACTTATTGTTTATCGCATTAGCAAGTCTGGCCCTGACCTCTTGCAATCAGGAAAAGACAACAGGCTCCTCAGAAGCCCCACCCAACATCGTTTTTATCCTCGCCGATGACTTCGGTTGGAAAGACGTCAGCTACAATGGCTCTGATTATTACGAGACACCCAACATCGACCGGATCGCAAAGGAAGGTTTTTGTTTTACTAATGGCTATGCGGCTTGTCAGGTGTGCAGCCCCTCACGGGCTAGTATTATGACGGGAAAGTTTCCGGCACGGCATGGTATTACCGATTGGATTGGCGCTCGGACGGACACCGCCTGGCGGAGCGCGGGTCGTAATAGCCAACTGCTACCTCCTGAGTATGAACGGTCTTTAAGCCCTGCGGACACCACACTCGCCGAGGCCTTCAAAGCGGCAGGCTACCAGACATTCTTCGCCGGCAAATGGCATCTGGGCAACCAAGGCTCCTGGCCGGAAGACCACGGTTTCGACATCAACAAAGGCGGCTGGGAAAAAGGCTCGCCCATCGGCGGGTTCTTCTCGCCCTGGACCAACCCTAGTCTTGAGAACCGACAGGCTGGGGAAAACTTATCCTTAAGGCTGGCAGACGAAACCGTCAACTTTCTGCAAACCCATCACCCGGACTCCACCGGGCAGCCATTCTTTGCTTTTCTGTCCTTTTACGCCGTCCACTCCCCCATTCAAACCACGGAGAAAAAATGGGCGAAATACCGCGCAAAAGCCGACCGGCAGGGCATCGCGCCGAGCGGTTATGAAATGGGCCACTTCCTCCCCATCCGGCAAGTGCAGGACAACCCCATTTACGCCGGATTGGTGGAAACCATGGACGAAGCAGTTGGCAAGGTGCTCCGCGGATTGGACGAGCTGGGGCTGACAGAAAACACCATCGTGGTATTCACCTCCGATAACGGTGGGGTGGCTGCCGGAGATGCCTTTTCTACCTCCAACCTGCCCCTGCGCGGCGGTAAAGGGTATCAGTACGAAGGGGGCATCCGGGAGCCTTACCTAATCAAAGTCCCATGGATGAAAGCAGCGCCAGCTGAAATCGCTGCGCCTGCCACCGGCACCGACTTCTACCCCACCCTGCTGGAACTGGCTGGACTTTCACCTTTACCCCATCAACACCAAGATGGGATTAGCCTGGTACCCGCCCTCGAAGGCAGAGCAATTCTCGAACGCCCGTTGATCTGGCATTACCCGCACTACGGGAATCAGGGTGGAGAACCTTCCTCTATCATCCGTAGGGGCGATTGGAAATTGATCCAATACTACGAAAGCGACAAACAGGAATTATTCAATTTATCAACGGATTTGGAAGAGCAGCAAAACCTGGTAATGAAGCATCCTGAAATTGCAGAACGCCTGCATGAGGAGTTGTTTGATTACTTAAATAGCGTAGGCGCAAGGTTCCCTCGGAAAGACCCGCTCTACGATGCCCAAAAAGAGCAAGCTTACCTGCACAGTATCGAAAACAAGCTGCTTCCGCGCTTGGAAGAGAAACGGCAGCACATCCTTTCCCCTGATTTTGATGCGGGGGATTGGTGGGGCAGTCAGGTAATAAAGGATTAAGAGGTGCTATGCCAGCATCTCAAGGATACGATTTACCAAAAATTGAACAATGAATGTAAAGTATGATATCATCGGAAAAAACTACAATGTAACCAGAAAGGCGGACCCTTTCTTAACCCAGCAAATGCTGGCACACCTTCAACCGAAAGGGGATGGCGTTTACCTGGATATCGGATGCGGAACCGGGAATTATACCCGTGAATTCCAAGAACAAGGCTATCGCTTTATTGGAATTGACCCTTCCCAGAGAATGCTTAATGAGGCACAATTGGAAAAAAACAGGAATTATGATTCAACTTCGGCCCGCAACACTGCAAGATCTGGCGCTGCTCGAGTATTGGGACACCCAGCCCCACGTCATAGCCTGCGACCCCGATAGCGATTGGAACTGGAAAGTGGAACTCCGCCGAAGTCCAGCCTGGCGGGAACAACTGATCGCTGAGTTAAATACAGAACCCCTTGGTATGATTCAAATTATTGACCCTTCAGAGGAGGAAACGAAATACTGGGGACAGGTAGAGCCAAACAAAAGGGCAATTGATATTTGGATAGATGATGCGTCCAACCTCAACCAAGGCTATGGAACGATCATGATGAAATTAGCCATAGAACGATGCTTCGCCGACCCTAAGGTAACTTCTATCCTGATTGACCCCTTAAAATCGAATACCAAGGCACACCGGTTCTACGAGCGGCTTGGCTTTGAGTTTTTGGAAGAAAGGCAATTTGAGGATTCCGTATGCTTCGTATATGAATTGAAAAGGAAGTCCTGGCTGGGCAGGCATTACAAGGGAGGCTCAAAAAGGTCATTCTGAGGCGAACTGAGTTCATCCAACTTGATACGACGGGTCAAAAATGGTGTAACAATTCGACCCCCTCAAAAAAAATGTAATATGCCAATTCGCAGCGGACAACTTTCCTTTTCCTTATCCAAGCCCCACTTTTCCCTATTCATTACACTACTGCTTGCATTGGTTTTTAATCAGGTGGTGGCTCAAAATGGTGCTTTTCGCATTACCGATTACGGCGCAGTGGGTGATGGCACAACCTTGACCACTCAGGCCATACAGGCCGCCATTGATGCCGCAGCGGAGGTTGGTGGCGGCAGAGTCATCATTCCACCAGGAAAATACCTCACTGGCGGTATAGAACTGCGCGACAATATCATCTTCGAACTTCAGGGTGGAGCCACCCTGCTCGGTACCAACCAACTCGAGGCCTACGCCACTCATGAAGGAACCGATCAACATGGCAAAGCCATACAAAGACGCTATCTCGTTTCCATCACGGGAGTTAAGAACGTCCTCATCGAAGGCAAAGGCACCATCGACGGACAAGGGAAATTCTACTGGGAAACACCGGCTTCTCCCCCACCGCAGTGGATCAAAGCGAAGACGCCCCGGCCTAATGCACTTCTGGAAGTAGCCGATTCTGAAAATATCACCATCCGCGACATCACTCTAACTAATTCGCCCAATTGGACCTGCCACATCATGCACAGTCAGGACGTGGTAGTCGATGGCATTCGGATCATAAACGACCTCTTTGCCCCCAATGCCGATGGGATCGACATCACCGGCAGTCAAAGGGTGCGGGTCACCAACTGCGACATTACCACCTGTGATGATGCCATTGTCCTGAAAACCTGGAAAAACGGGCAACCCTGCGAGGACGTAACCGTGACCAACTGCACCCTGGAAACGCTCTGCGCAGCCCTCAAGCTCGGCACCGAATCCTACGCCGACTACCGACGGATTACTTTTAGCAACTGCGCTGTTCGGGCGGCTTCCCGTCTGTTTGCCATTTACGTTCGGGACGGAGCGACGGTGGAAGATGTCTTGGTCAGCAATATCACGGGGAGTACCAAAGCGCCGCTGGTCCTAAACCGCCCCATCCAGTTGATGATCGCTAAGAGGACTCCCGAATCACCGGTCGGGCGCATTCGTAACGTCAGCATCGACCAGGTGAGCTGCGAAACCGATGGGCGCATACTGCTTACCTCTATAGAACCCGATCACCTATCAGACATTCGCATCCGGGACCTACACCTCCGCTATCCATTTGTGGAAGACCCTACAGCGCCGGGTACAGACATCAAGAGTGCACAGTTCCCTACTAGTTTACCTGATGTCCTCACCGCCAAAGCCGCTATCGTCGCCAAAAACCTTTCCAATCTTCAACTGGAAACAATAACCATCACCTGGCCGGAAGATTCTGTGCCCGAAGGCTGGCGAATCCCCGTCCGGATCATCAACGGAGACTTCAACCGGAAATTCCGCTACGACTATCAGCAGCCCAAACAGACCGAGCTTAGCGTCTTCTGGGGCGAAAACCTCAGCGGTGGCAGACTGGTGATCCCGGACGCAGAGCCTTCTTCCCCCGAGGTAAAGAAAGTGGAAATAAACAATGCTTCCATTCAGTACCACGCTACAAAACGATAGATCCCCCCGGTCCGTATAGTTAGTTGAGGCTTTCTTTTATCCAGGGGAAGTAATACCCTACTATTCCCCACATCAAATTTTGAAGCTTACTTTATGCTTAACTTTTTCTACTTTGCGTGAAGCCAATCCCCACTTCAAGCCACACCTGAGCCAGCCGGCGTTAAACACCTGTTTATGAAATTCTTACACAGTACCGTCTTTCTTTACCTCACTGTGACCATCAGCAACATATTGCTTACCGGTTCGATACTCGCTCAGAAAACGCCCCCCAATATCATCCTGATCATGGCTGATGACCTGGGCTACGAAACCTTAACCTGCAATGGAGGAGAATCCTATCAAACACCTCAATTGACCGGTTTTTTGATGACAATCCATAGTTGAAACGACCTCTTGTTGTAAAGGATAAAACCGTTTCTGAATGGAAAACCCTGTTTTGAAGACCTCAATATTGCTATGCGTTGCACTCCTGACCGGACTGATCTCACCTGGCTGCAACCCAACTGAGCCCAAGGCGGAAACCGCCGTGCCGACAGCCCCGTCAAAGGATAACGGCCGTCTCCTTGGCGCTTACTATTTCGGTTCAGGCTATTTTACTTTAGTGCCTGAAAACATCCGCCATGACCTGGATGAAATGAAAGCGCTCAGCACCGATATCGTTTGTATTGGTATTACCGAAGGTGATACTAAGTACAATGAAGGCAATATCCGCTTCATTATTGAAGAAGCTCATCAACGGGACATGCAGGTCTTTGCCGTACCTTCGCGCATGGCTGGCATTACCGCCGGGCAGCCCATCGAACCACCGCTCTTTGGTTACCATCACCCCGAAACAGCGGTGCTCAGGAAAGATGGCACACCGGTTGTGCGCAAAACGCATGGCATACTCAGCAGCTTTTACCACCCGGAGGTCAAAACTACTTCATTGAAACCACCTCAAAGATGCTGAAACAGTTTGATCTGGACGGCATCATCTGGGATGAGCCCAAATCCACCTGGTGGGAATGGCAGGACTTTTCTGAACTGGCACTGAAAGACAATGCGGAAGGCGACTACGTAAAGTATATGGAAGACTTTGCGGAATTCTTTTCGGAAATCAATGATACGCTCAAAGCCCAGCAACCCGACCTGACCATCGTCCACTTCGATGAGGCGTGCCGGGATGATACCGTTGTCAATGTTTCGGCGACTATACGGCCTCTTGATTTCTTTGGTACGGATGGCAAACCGTACCCCCTCACTAAGACCGAAAATATCACCAACCGGGATACAAAGGTGCTCCCCAAATACGGAGAGCGCTACCTCAAAGCCGGACGGGAAAACAGCCTTAAAACCATGATGCTGGTAGAGAATCAGCGCATGAGCAAAGCCGAAGTGGACAAAATGGACGCTGCTCTTTCCAATATCATGAAGATGGACGTGGACTTGCTGCTCTACTATTACTATGGATTTTACGATGAAGATCCGGAATACAAAATGGATGTCATCCGAAAGCATATTCCGAAGTTCAAAACCCAGGCTGTTCAGTAAAGCGAAGTTTTGGCCCTAAAACAATAAGATAATGCACAAAACCGTAAAACAATATTCCTGGCCTTCCCCTATCAGCTTATTCCTGATACTAAGCCTTTGCGCGACAGGGCTTCACGGACAGGTGGTGACCGACGAATCCATCAGTAAAGAATGGCTGCGGGAGCATCTTCAACCTCAGGCGCCCCGGCTGATTTTCACTACAGAGACCGAGCAGTTGCTCAACGACAAGTTGAAAAACGATGCCAATGTCAAACAACTCTACCAACACATCAAAGCTTACGCAGATTACAGCCTGCAGCTCCCTCCATTGACCTATGTGAAAAAGGGAAGAAGGCTGCTCAGTGTCTCCCGGGAGGCGCTCCAACGCATGCTTGCGCTCGCCATGACTTACCGCATGGAACAGCAATCGGAATACCTCCACCGGTTGGAAGCCGAACTCCTGACCGTGGCCCATTTCCCCGACTGGAACCCCAGCCACTTTCTGGATGCCGCCGAGATGGCCACGGCGGTAGGGCTAGCCATAGACTGGTGTGGGAAAGACATGGCTCCAGACATTCTGAAAGCCGCTAAAAATGCGCTGCTGGAAAAAGCCATCATACCCAGTATCGGCATCACCTGGGATAATTGGTGGTGGGTCTCCCAGCACAACTGGAATCTGGTGTGTCACGGAGGGCTGGCTATTTCGGCACTGGCCATTTTCGAAGAAGAACCCGACTTGGCCTCCTTTGTCCTAAACAGGACTGTAGAACGGTTTCCACTCGGTCTGCTGCCCTATCAGCCCGATGGCGCCTACAACGAAGGCCCGGGCTACTGGTTTTACGCCACCAATTACCTGACCCTGACGATTTCGGCTTTTGAATCGGCTCTGGGCACCGGATTTGATTTTCTGGAAGTACCGGGCGTAGCCCGAAGTGCGGCGTTTAGCGAAATGACCGCCGGGCCATCCGGCGATTATTACAACTACTTTGATGCCAGTACTAATGGGTATCACTCCCTGAGACACATTGGGCTCCTGAGCTGGTTTGGGCAACGTAAGGGTTTTCGCCCTCCACAGCAAGCGATAAAACAAGCCATGGAAAATATTCCTTCACCTGAGCAGCAATCAAAAGGCCGGTTCTCCACGCTCTACCTGCTCAATCTGTTGCGGCTGTCCGAAGATGCACCCGAACTCAAACGGGAGCCCGTATGGCTGGCTAAAGGGGATGCCCCGCTGGCCGTTTTTGCCCCAAAGCAGCCCAACGGCCTGTACCTGGCAGCCAAAGGCGGCAGCGCAGATGACAACCATGGCAACATGGATGCCGGCTCCTTCGTCCTGGAGTGGCAAAAAACACGCTTTGCCATCGACCTTGGCAATCAGGACTATTACGAGCTGGAACGCACTATTGGTGTAGGCGCACTTTGGAACAAAGCACAGGACGCTCCCCGCTGGGACCTCCTGACTAAAAACAACTTCGGGCACAGCACTCTGACCATCAACGGCGCTAAACACCTGGTCAAAGGACGTGCCCTGATTCACCATTCCGATCTCAATCCGGAACACCCTGAAGTGGCTTTTGATCTTTCGCCTCTGTATGGAAATCAGCTGAAGCGTGCCATCCGCGCCTTCAAAAAGATAAGTGATTCAGCATTGCTCATTCAGGATGAAGTAGTGCTTTCTGAAAACACCCAATCCCTGACCTGGCAATGGGTAACCGATGCAGAGGTACAGCTGGAAGATCAAACCGCCACCCTTACCATTGACGGAAAGCAAATTCAGCTCGAAGTCATCGCTCCGGCTGATTTTGAACTGGCGGTGGCCTCCCTGGATCCGCCACCCTCCAAACTCGATAAGGTGGTGCCTAACCTCAAACGCATTGAAGTCCGTATGCAGCCTGAAGCCTTCAAAAAGAAAAAGGGCCTTATCAAAATCCGGGTTGCCGGCCTGCCCTAATTTGAATCAACAACCTTATGACCGTCAACTTGCTTAGATCAACCTGGCTTATCACCTGCACTGCCATTTTGCTGTTGTTAAATGCCTGCACACCAGCAGTAGAAACGGCTACCGGTCCGCCCAACATCCTGCTCATCCTCGTGGATGACATGGGGTATTCCGACCTGAGCTGTTACGGGAGCGAGATCGCCACACCGCATATCGACAGTCTGGCGCATAACGGGCTACGGCTCACGCAGTTTTACAATGCCGCCCGCTGCTGCCCCACCCGCGCCGCTCTCCTTACCGGGCTCTACCCGCATCAGGCGGGCATGGGGCACCAAAATCAGGATAAAGGACTGCCCAGCTATTCTGGCCGAATCAATGACAATGCCACAACTATCGCTGAAGTGCTGAAACAACAGGGATACACCACCTATCAGGTCGGCAAGTGGCACATCGGCAATACAGCACCCTTCTGGCCCGGCAACAAAGGCTTTGACCAATACCTCACGCTCATTGAGGGGGCTATGAGTTACTTCAATGCCTGGCCCTGGGCGAAAAACCAGGATACGCTGGAGATGCGCTACAACGGTGGGGCGTATCATACCCCGCCTGACTTTTTCGCTACAGATACCTTTTCAGATACCGCCGCAGCCTTCATTCAGAGGCACGACAGGGCGCAACCCTTTTTCATGTACCTGGCCTACAGCGCCCCGCACTGGCCCCTGCATGTGCGCCCGGAGGACCGGAGCTTATACGATGGGGCCTATGATGAAGGCTGGGCGCCAATCCGGGAAGCCCGCCTGAAAAAGATGAAGGCTTTGGGGATTATTGAGCCAGATGTGGAGCTGACCGCTCCCTACCCCACCGTTCCAAAGTGGGATACCCTGTCAGCAACCGCCCAAAGTGAATGGTCTGACAAAATGGAACTCTACGCGGCGGTGATGCACCGGCTCGACCTCGGCGTGGGGAAAGTCGTACGAGCTTTACGCGAAAGCGGCCAACTCGACAACACCCTCATCCTCTTCCTGAGCGATAATGGTGCCTGTCCCGAAGACCCGCTGGGCCCCTGGATTACCTACCCAACCGATGGAGAAACCGGTGGGCCCTATTCCTTTCCCGCCTACGAGCTGCCCTGGGCGAATGTCAGCAACACGCCTTTCCGCTTGTTCAAATCCTATCTCCATGAGGGTGGGATGCGCACGCCATTTATCGCCCACTGGCCGGGTCAGATTCCGGCAGGGCAAACAGACCGGTCTTCCGTGGGGCATGTTATTGACGTGCTGCCAACCTTAGCGAGTATTGCAAACGCCACCTACCCCGCGCTGCTTGGACAACGCCGCATTACCCCTACTCCGGGGCAGTCGCTGGAAAGCGTACTTCGGGGTATTCCGGACACCTCCGTCAGAACCCTTTTCTGGGAACATCAATTCAACCGGGCAGTACGCGAAGGCGACTGGAAGCTCGTCTCCGCTCACCGGCTGCCTGGGCAAGGCCCAAAGGGGGAATGGGAGCTCTACCACCTTCCTTCTGACCCTACAGAAATCAACAATCTCGCTGAAGCTCACCCCGAAAAAGTCGAGGCGATGTCCCGGCAATACCAAACCTGGGCGGATAGTGTAGGGGCATACGACCAAGCTACCCTCAAACAACTCATCGATCAAAAGAAAAGCCAATGAACCAAAGTATCCTCTACTTTGCCTTGCTTGTCTTATTTACCAGCTTGTTCCAAAGCTGTCAGCCTGCCCCGGAAACCGCTCAGCCTGAGGAGCGATTCTCCTACCGGGGCTGGAACATCTTGTCTTCTCACCTGGAAAACGGGCTCAAGACCCTGGATAAAGCAGTGGAATACGGCATCAACCACATCGAACTGTCCCACTATCAACTGGTGCACGACCTGAAGGACTTCCGCAAGCCGGAAAACCGGGAAGCCACCAACTTCTTCATTGATGCGGCCCACGAACGGGGTATTGAGAACGTCTACGTCTGGGACCATGCCTTCTATCCCCTGGATTACTACCCCGACCGCTTCAAGGTCAAGGCAGAAGCCAACGAAGACTTCACCCACCACACCCCCAAATTTGAAGGTGGCTTGCAACAACAACTCAACCTGGACGACCCTGAATTCTGGCAGTGGGTGTACCAGGATTACGATAGCCTGCTGGACTTGTCCCCAAACCTGGATGGGATCGTCCTGACCTTCATCGAAACCGGCAGTTACGTAATCTATCAGCATTCCGAAAAACTAAAAACCAAGAGCGAAAAGCTGGCGGCCCTGGTCGACTCCCTGGGCGGGTACTTCATCGATCAGCGTGGGCTGAAGCTGACTATCCGCACCTTCATCTACAATCAGTTTGAACGGGAAATCATTCTGAATGCTTTGAAGCAGATCAAGCGCGACGATATCACCGTCATGATTAAAATGACGCCCCACGACTGGTTCCTGACCTATCCTTACCAGGATTATGTTACCGATATCCCATTCCCGGTTGTGATTGAGTACGATTGCGGCATGGAGTACGCCGGGGAAAACCTGATTGCCAATACCTTTGCCCACTATTTTGCCGATGCTTTCCGGTACTACGCGCAATTTGAGAACGTCATCGGCTACTGTGCCCGGACCGACCGCTTTGAGGAGACCGCCGCAGTAGGCACACCGGGCGAGCTCAACCTGTTTGTCCTTGCTCAATTGGCCAAAGACCTCGGCGCAGAGACGGACAGCCTGACTGCCGCCTTCATTACGCAAACTTACGGAGCCCCAGTTGTGCCCTTTTTAAGACCTGCCTTTGACAGCGCCCTGTCCATTGTCCTCTCCACCTTCTACACCCTGGGCACCCACACCGCCAACCACTCCCGCCTCAATTACCACCGAAAAGGGCACTATCAGACCCACACTACCGGAGAATGGTATGCCCCGGATGATCAGTACACGTGGATCGGGCACGATGTCAACAAACGACTGCACCATTATAAGGACATCCTCAATGCCCTGTCCTTCCCCGCCTACAAAACCGATACCATCGGCATGAGAAAGGACCTTTCCTGGGTGGTGGACAGCGCCTGGCTTTCGCCAAATGAAGCGCTCACCCCAGAATACTATCAAGACATCCTTACAGAAAAAGCGTACGGTATAAGGCTGGCTGAAGAGGCCCTAAAACGGGTGGAAAAAGCCCTGCCGCTTATCGCCGATACAGTCGCCGCACAAAGGCTTTACCACACCTTCAACCGCACCCTGATTGTTGCGAAGGAACGAAGAGGCGCGGCACAGGCGATCTTCGGCTACCGTCTATGGTGCAAAGGTGAGGAATACCGCACTCCGAAATTGCAGCGGCAGATTTATGATGGTTTGGAGGAGACCGCTGCCATGCTGGAAGCGATTGACAACTATCCGGTACATACCCCACTTGGGCAGTGGCGCTGGCACCGCGACCGGGAGTCCTTCGATATTTACTACAAGGCGATTACAGAAGACGGCTGGCCGGAGGCGGGGTTATTTGAAGTGGTGCCGCAACCAGAATAATTCAACGTGATCTGACCGCGCTGATCAAGGCTTCCGTGCGCTCGATATTGCGTTCCAGGATTTGGGTCTGTATCTTGTAGATGCCAAACCAGGCATAAACGATATAATGCACAGACTTTGACATTACAACTTCACCCGCTATTACTCTTATACAGTGTTAGCGGCAGTTTGTATTTAATGGTCGCCAATTAAGTCAACCCTGAAATCACAAATTTGCCTCAATAAATCCGATAGAAAAATCAGGTAATTGGCTGATTCCAGGCTGTTCAATAGGAAAATGACCTGCATTCTCCAGAATTTTCAAGTCTTTTTTACCCGCTAGTCTATTAAAGAACACTTCGCTGGTCCAGGTGGGTGTCCAGCAGTCTTCTCCAGGGTGAACCAAAAATACCGGAATCTGAAAATCCTCAGGTTCGATAGCAGGTTTCGCTTTAATCAAACTGGTCAGAAACCTGAGCGGAACTTTAGTGCCCGAGGACTTTTCATCGCTTAGTAAAAGCTTTAATACTTCTTCATCGTTTACAATTGCTTTCATATTAGCGACCTTCTTCATTGGTAGCATTGCCCCACCAGCAAAAAGTGAAGTGAACTTAAGCATGGGTACAAGTACACGACTCTTGAGTTTACTACCAGTTGAGGCATCTCGTACCCTTTTATCGCGCTGATCGAGCAGGTTGGTGGCAATTACGCCTGCCACTTGAAGATTTTCAGCAGCCGCATGATACGCCAGCATTCCTCCGGCACTTAGCCCAAAAACAAAGACTGGCCGCTGGTCTTTTGCTTTTTCCTGGTCAATCAGAAAGGAAACGAGGTTGACCCAATCATCATAAACCACTTTTCGTTTTTTCACGATGCTATTACCGTATCCTGGCAAATCCGGGGCAATGACTTCAAAACCCGCATTGAACAAGGGAACGGCAATAAATGACAACAGTCTTCCGTTTCCGCCTACCCCGTGCAAGAGGATTACCTTTGCCGGGGCTTCTGCATTCTTATACGAGTCCAGGTGAATTTTCCAGCCATTCCAATCTGTAAAAGACTCCTCGGGCATTGTGGAAGGTGATGTTCGAAAACCTTCGGGTAAATGCGACTCAATTTGTCTCCATGTAGTTAGGTTTTCATAGAGGGTTTCCTCTATGTCGGTTTGATTCGAGGTTTGTGCTACAGCAACACCACCCAAACCTACTAAACAAGAAATCATCATGACAATACGTTTCATTTCTTCTAGATTTTGAATTTGAAATTGTTGATGCAAAATTCTATCTGACATCATTTCAATTCATTGATTCAAATCAAGAAGTGATGATCTCGTTTACGCTTAAAGCAAGTGGGGTTAAATACCTGTGTGTATAGACTTTAGGGATGGGTTGTTTTTAAATGTCCTTTTTTCACCCTGCTCAGCGTTTCGGGAGTCATTTCAAGCTAAGAGGCAATCGGGAGGCAATCATATATTGAGGAACTCTCTGCAAGAGCGAGGGATACTCGGTCGAAGGCGGGGGTTTTTAGCACTTCACTACTATAGAAGCACGAAACCCCCGCTTTTGCAAAACGGCTGTTGGCGGTAGTACTTTACTCTGCAAAGTTCAGTTTTTCCTTTGCCACTATTTGCCATCTTTTCTGTCTGTGAGTATAAAATCTTTTCGAGAATGAGGTAATAATCCCTGTCATTACTCCTCCATATATCGTTATAGAGTCCTCGAAGTATATTTTCCCATTACCTAAATCTCTCAATACTACGTCATGATTCCAAACCTTTGCCCTTTTATTCCATTCTTGGGCAACTATCTTATGGTTATCGTCATCAATCTCTTTAATGAATAAATAATGTGTTCCGCCATATGGAATAAATCCAAAAACTCTCATCTTTGCACCATAAGTCTGTCCAACTTCCCATTGTTTAGGAAATTCACCTTCAACTGCTTTGAACCTTATCTTACCTTTTGCCACAAATTGCAATAATGCTGGGGTCTTTACATTTGCCCAAGCACTATCTATGTGTATCGGGATTTCAGAGCTAACAGTCAATTGTCTTGCCTTAACCTTTTTCCCGTTATACTCAATAACTACCTTTTCAATTTTTGATTTGGGCTTACTGTCTTGAGCATAACCATAGGGTATTAAACCTACTAAACAAGAAATCATCATGATAATACGTTTCATTTTTTCCAGATTTTGAATTTGAAATTGTTGATGCAAAATTCTATCTCACATCATTTCAATTCATTGATTCAAATCAAGAAGTGATGATCTCGTTTCCGGTCAAAGCAAGTGGGGATCAATACCTGCGTGTATAGACTTTAGCGATGGATTACTTTTAAAAGTCCTTTTTTTGACCCTGCTCAGCGTTTCGGGGGTCATATCAAGATAAGATGCAATCATATATTGAGGTACCCTCTGCAAGAGTGAGGGATGCTCAGTCATAAATGTGATAAATCGAGTATCAAAATCATCGTGAAGCAGCCTATTAGCCCTTTGAACTGCGAAAATATAAGCCCTCTCGGCCATAACCCTTGCTATGTTTGACCATGTTTGGGACGTTTTGATTAGGTGGTCTAATTTGTCACGTGTGATGGTATAGACAACCGAGTCTTCCAGCGCCTGTATGGGCCGAATGGAGGGAGTTTGGGTCAGATAACCGAAGTAGTCAGTTAGAAACTGTCCTTCAGCGAAGAACAACATGATCTTTTCCTGACCTTCAGTCAGGTAGTATAGCTTGAACAAACCCTTTGATAAAAACGATACTTTGTTGCAGTAACCACCTTCTTTGATAAAAAAGACACCTTTTCCATATTTCTCTTCTTTGAATGCTTGAAGAGTCAAGCTCCATTCCTCTTTATTTAAGGGGGATATTTTCTCCAAATAGGCTTTTAAATCTTGCATATGTGTTCCTTTTCAATTACCGCCAACAAAGTAGTTTGCGACATCGGCCACTGACGAAACGAAGCTTGTCAGGGCAGGCGAAGGCCACTTTCCAGCGTTTATGCCAACATTTAAGTAGGTTTGCTGCTCCGATCTTTATCTGAGACCACTTTATCGTCGGTATAGTATTGATTCTTCACTTCTCAGATATTCCCTTTTGATTCCTGTAATATCTTCTCTGGAAGACGTTCTGTGAACTCTTCAAACAGATCTTCATCTATATCGCTCCAAACACCAAAATACCTGAGAACTCCATTATCTGTTTGCTTTTCCGGCAATTCCAATGCCTTTACATATTCAAGTAGGTTATTGAGCTTATCCGAAGATATTTTTTCTACCCTATCCTTAATTTCATTTCTTATCTTTTCATCAGCTACCATTCTCCATTTTTTTTGATCGTTGCCAATATCTTTAACCAAGTTAGCGCATTTCAAGTTCTTCTTCAAATCATAGATCTGATATCGTCATATAGCTTTATAAATGGATCGGTCGCCCTTCCTCCTGAGACTGATAAACCGCTTCCAAAATTTTAACAGACTTCCGGGCTTCCTTGCCATCGACAGAAAAGGGCGTTCCTGTTTCTAAAGCAGATAAAAACTCAGCAATGCACCGGGCGTGATTAGCGTATTGGATCGCCATCGGGTCGGCAGCGCCGCTTGTGCCAGCCTGACCAAAGTCAGCACGGACCGATTCGTCCTCCGGAAAAGGTTCCGCAAATGCCCACACAGAAAGACTGTCTTCCACCTGCTGTATGGTGCCTTTCGTCCCCGTTAAGTCCAGTTGGCGGGGTTGGCCCGGGAAGGCGGCGGTACTGCCGTAAATCTGCCCCAGTGCGCCGTTGGCAAACCGCAACGCAACTACAGCAGTATCTTCCACCTCAATATCATGCGCGAGGGTTTCGGTGTAGGCAAACAGGGACTGCACCGGGCCCATCAAATGCTGCAGCAGGTCGACCATGTGGATGGACTGATTCATCAAAGCCCCACCACCATCAAGGGCTTGTGTCCCTTTCCAGGAACCCGCGTAGTAAGCCGCATCCCGCCACCAGGGTACCCGGACGGCCGCGTAGGTGACTTTGCCCAGGCGTTGCTGCGACAAGGCTTGCTGGATATGCCCCACGACCTCATCGTAGCGGTAATTAAAAATACAACCGAGGCTTGTGCCTGCCCGCTCATGAGCCGCAACCATTTGATCAATCCGCTCCGTAGTGATTTCGAGTGGCTTCTCACAGAGGACCGGTTTGCCCCGCTCTGCCGCCAGTATAGCAGGTTGCAGGTGGAGCCCGCTGGGGGTGGCGATGAGCACCACATCGACTTCCGGCGATTCGATCAGCGCCTCATAATCCGCAAATGCAGTAGCGCCGTATTGATCCGCCAAAGCTTTGGCACGGCCAGACCCACCATCGCAGCAGCCCGTTAGCTGCGCATTGGGCAGTGAGGCGATGGCTTGTGCGTGCAGGGCGGCAACCGCTCCGGCGCCAACGATACCCAGTTTATGCATAGACTCGTTTACAACAGGTTATCCCCAACCCGGATTGGTAACCGTAAAATGACGGTATTCAGGTTACAAGCCCCGCAGGCAATCCACTTGATAGTAGAAAAACCCATCGCGATGAACCGACTCCTTCTCCTCCTTCCAATTATGGGCCTGCTGCTCTTTGGCTGTAGCAATGAGCCTACCGCTGAATCTCCGGAATATGACATCTGCATTTACGGCGGCACCTCTGCCGGAGTGATTGCCGCTCATGCAGCCGGGCAACTCGGGCTCAAAACCCTGCTCATTGAGCCGGGCACTCACCTGGGAGGCCTCTCCTCCTCCGGGCTGGGCTCTACGGATATTGGCAACAAGCATGCTGTCACAGGCCTAAGCCGGGACTTCTACCGCCGACTGGGGGACCACTATGGCATCTTTGAAGCCTGGACCTTTGAGCCTTCTGTGGCGGAGTCCACTTTTGAGGAATATATTGCCGAAGTGGAAGTGGACGTATGGCGGCAGCACCGCCTGCAATCTGCCGAAAAGAAAGGGGCCACTATCCAACGCATCACCGTGGAGGACCTGACGGCCGGTGGTGCAAGCAGGCAGGTTGCCGCAAAGGTGTTTATCGACTGCACCTACGAGGGCGATCTGCTGGCAGCGGCTGGCGTTTCTTACACGATCGGCCGGGAAGCCAATGCGACTTACAACGAAACCCTGAATGGCGTGCAGCTCCGCAAGAAACATCAGTTTGAAGATGGCATTGACCCCTACGTGGTAGCAGGCGACTCCACAAGCGGGCTGCTTTGGGGCATCAATGACGAGCCGGTTGCCCCCGATGGCACCGGAGACCAAAAAGTACAAGCCTATAATTTCCGCCTCTGCTGGTCGGACGACCCGGAGAATCAGGTGCCATTTTCAGCAACCCGGCCAGATGGATACGATCCGGAGAAATACGCCCTGCTCCTTCGGCTTTTGGAATCCCGCGAAGCAGCCGGATGGGAACGGCATGATGCGAACACCTATTTTATCATCAATCGCATGCCCAAGCATAAAACGGACATCAACAACCGGGGCGCTTTCTCCACCGATTATATTGGCGGCAACTGGGACTATCCCGAAGCCTCCTATGAGGAGCGCGAAATCATCCGGCAGGACCACGAGAACTACATCAAAGGCCTGTGCTACTTCCTGGCTACCGACCCACGGGTACCCAAGCGCGTACAGGACGACCTGAATACCTGGGGCTGGGCAAAGGATGAGTTTGAAGACAACGGGCATTTCCCCCACCAAATGTACGTGCGCGAAGCCCGCCGCATGATTGGCGAGACGGTCATGACCGAGCACCACTGCCTTGGGGATGAGGTGGTTCAGGACCCCATTGGACTGGCCGCTTACACTATGGACTCTCACAACTGCGACCGGGTGGTCATCCATAAAGATGGCAAGGCGATGGTCAAAAACGAAGGCAACGTGGAAGTCGGTGGTTTCCCCCCCTTCCCCATCGGCTATTCCGCCCTGACGCCGAAAGCCTCAGAGTGCACAAACCTGCTGGTTCCGGTCGCCCTGTCTGCCTCCCACATCGCCTACGGCTCTATCCGAATGGAGCCGGTCTTTATGGTGATGGGGCAAGTCACGGCTATTGCTGCCCAACTCGCGATTGAAGGGCAAAAAACCGTGCAGGAAATCGACTATCAAAAAATCGCAGACCGCATGGATGCGGATCCATTGCTCAACGGCACCCGGCCAGACATCCTGGTAGACAATGCGGATGCCGCTCAGGTAAAAGCCGTAGGCAACTGGCAGGACACAAGCCGGTGGATGGGGCAGTACAAAACGGACTACGCGATGACGGGGCCGGAAGTGAGCAAGGAGACACAATTCACTTTTCAGGCCACAGTAGAAAGACCTGGAAACTATCAGTTATACCTTTATGTACCCGGCAGGCCGCGGGGCATGAAGGCAGAATGGGCAACCACCCTGCCCGTCACCATCACTCATCAGGAGCATAAAACTCAAAAAACGATTGATCTTCAGGCGCATGAACGAGACTGGGTAGACTTAGGCAACTACAGCTTTGAGCAGGGCAGCCCATGTCAGCTTACGCTAAATGCCGGAGCCGCTAACGGGCCGGTAGCAGCCGATGCCCTCCTACTGGTGCCAACAAACTGAAAAACGAGAACCGATGCACTACCGATTGACCTGGTTGTTGGGGCTCGCCTTATGGCTGGGAAGCTGTCAGGACAAAGCCTCCGAAACCGCAACAGCCGACGAACGGCCTAACATCATCATCATACTAGCCGATGACATGGGCTATTCCGACCTGGGCTGCATGGGCTCAGAAATCAACACCACCACCCTGGACCGCCTGGCGGGCAACGGGCTGCTAATGACACAGTTTTACAATGCCGGGCGCTGCTGCCCCACCCGGGCATCCCTGCTCACCGGGCTCTACCCGCATCAGGCAGGGATGGGCTCCATGACTTTTGGCCTGCCCGAACTGCCCGCTTATCAGGGCTACCTGAATCAGAACTGCGTGACCCTGGCTGAAGCCCTTGGGGAGGCTGGTTATTCCACCCTCATGTCTGGCAAATGGCACGTGGGCGAACACCGCCCGCACTGGCCCGGCGACCGGGGCTTTGATCAGTACTTTGCCTTTATCAATGGCGCCTCCAGCTACTACAACCTGAATCAATACCGCCCCGGCAGGGCACCGCTGGAGATGACCCTGAATGGCGAGCCCTACACCCCCGGTGAAGGCTTTTACATGACTGATGCCATTTCAGACTACGCCACACAATTTATACAGGAACAAAAGGACAGTACGGCGCCGTTTTTTCTCTACATGGCCTACACCGCACCGCACTGGCCGCTGCATGCTCCCGAATCTGAAATTGCCAAATACCGCAACAAATACAAACCTGGTTGGGGAAAAATCCGGCAGCAGCGCTACGAGCGCATGCTTGAACTGGGGATCATCGACTCTGCCTGGGCCCTTCCCCCCGCCTTCCCAGACCCCGAAAAGGTACCGGACTGGGATACGCTTTCAGAGGAAGAACAGGACCTTTGGGACCTGCGCATGGCCACTTACGCTGCGATGGTCGACCGCATGGATCAGGGAATTGGTAAGGTGGTGGCCCAACTTGAAGCGCAAGGCGAACTCGACAACACCCTGATCGTCTTTTTATCCGACAACGGTGGCTGTCATGAGGAAGTTTATAAGTGGAACATCGTCCACGACCAAAGCGGGAAAACCGGCGGGCCCGATTCCTTTGATGCCTATGGGTTTGCCTGGGCGAATGTCAGCAACACCCCTTTCCGCCTGTTCAAAAGCCTGACGATGGAAGGAGGCATTTCCACCCCGCTCATCGCCCATTTTCCGAAAATGATTGAAGGCGGGCAGAAAAACCACGCCGCCGGGCATATTACCGACCTCATGCCCACCTGCCTCGACCTTGCCAATGCCACTTATCCCGAAGCATTCCAGGGCAATGCCATCACCCCAACCCCTGGCAAAAGCCTGGTGCCGGTCTTCAGGGAAAATCGCCAAACCCACAGAGATTTAATATATTGGGAACACAATGACAGCAAGGCGATCCGCAAAGGCGACTGGAAGCTGGTGCTGCCTGCCTGGGGCGGGCCGGAGGACTGGGCTTTATACAACCTGAAAGAAGACCGGTCTGAGCTGAACGATTTGTCCGGGCAACACCCGGAAAAAGCAGAAGAAATGCGCCTGGCTTTTGAGTCCTGGGCGGACAGCGTCGGGGTGATGCCCTGGCCGGAAGTAAACGAGATCAGAAAAAACAGATAAATCATGCAGAGAAGAACTTTCATCAAGCAAGCCTCCGCCAGTGCAGCGGCCATGTCCCTGGGCGGGCTTACGGCTACCGCTCAGAGCTACAACCGGATTATGGGTGCCAACGACCGGATCAATGTGGCAATCATCGGGTGTCAGCGGCGCTACGGTGGGTTGCTGGATAGCATTTCGAAAACGCCAAATACACAGGTCGTTTTTGTTTCCGATGTCAACCAACAACGTCAGAACAAAGCCATTGAAAAAGTGGCAAAGGTGATGGGGCAAAAACCGAAGGGCGAAAAGGATATGCGAAGGATCATGGAAAACAAGGAGGTGGATGCCACATTCCACGCCACGCCCGACCACTGGCACGCTCCCGGCTCTGTTCTCAGTATGCAGGGCGGTAAGCACGTTTATGTGGAAAAGCCCTGCAGCCATAATCCGGCAGAGAGCGAGCTGCTCATCGACTGGCAAAAGAAAACCGGCCTTGTTGTACAAATGGGCGCTCAGCAGCGGTCCTCTCTGGAAAGCCAGGAAGTCGTACAGGCGATTCACGAGGGGCTGATTGGAGAAGCTTACCACGCTACGGCTTTTTACTCCAACAACCGGGGGCGGGTACCGGATGCCAATAAAATTCCAGTGCCCGACTATCTGGACTGGGAACTCTTCCAGGGCCCGGCACCGCGCACCGACTTCATTGATATCGCAGGCGACTACAACTGGCACTGGTACTGGCGCTGGGGCACGGCAGAAACCGGCAATAACGCCACCCACGAATTCGACATCGCCCGCTGGGCGCTACAAGTGAAATTCCCGGAGGAAGTACGGGTCAATTCTGCCAAAAACCACTACAAAGACGATCCCTGGACCATGTACGATACCATGTACGCCACCCTGAAGTTCCCGGGCGGAAAGGTCATCAACTGGGATGGCAAGAGCCGAAATGCAAACCCGACCTACGGTGGTGGGCGGGGAACCGTCATCTATGGTACGGAAGGTTCCGTTTTTGTGGACCGGAACCACTATAAGCACTTTGACAGAGACGGCAACCTGGTCACGGAGAAAGTCTCCGGTGGAGATGAGGCGGGCACAGCACTGGGCGGCGGCGGCAGCCTTACGGACCGGCATGTGCGCAACTTTTTTGAAGCGATCCGGGAAAAAGCCCCCCTGGCCTGCCCAATCGACGAGGGCGCCATCAGCACCAATCTCTGCCACTATGCCAATACCTCTTCCAGAGAAGGGGATGCAGTCCTTGCCATCGACCCGCAGACCGGCAAGTACAGGGACAAGAAAATCATGAAAAAGTACTGGGGCCGGGATTACGAAAAAGGTTGGGCTCCACAGAAAGCCTGATCAATGCCGTAGGCCGGAAACAGGTAGCCTGAAGAGGGCCTGGTTCCGGCCTCTGCATTTTAATCCTTGATGCGTTGATTCAGAAAATCGAACGTCCGTTTTTCTGTCCAGTAATACCCATCCCGGTTCACGGTGACAAATCCTACATGGCCACCTCGTTTTGGAGCTTCGAAATGGAAGTATTTGTGGTCCCGGGCCAAATCAAAGGGGTAACAGCTTTCACTCAGGAAAGTATCGTCCTGAGCGCTAACGAGTAAGGCAGGGTGCTCAATGGTTGGGATAAAGTAGATGCTGCTGCAACTGGTCCAGTAATCTTCCGCATCCCTAAAACCGTGGATGGGTCCGGTAAAGCGGTCATCAAATTCCCGGAAATCGCGGGGCATTCGCTCGGGTAGTTCCAACTGACCGGGGAATCGGTTCGCTTTTTCCACCATCTTGGCGTTGAGCGTTTGCATAAAACGCTGCCGGTAATGCCAGTTGTGCCATTTGTCAATCTCGGTATTGGCCGACTTCACATCGCAGGGGACAGAAAAGGCCACACCCCCCACCAATTCGTCCGGATGAAACCCGCCTTCGCCCAGATACTTCAGGATCACATTACCGCCCAGGCTGAAGCCCACCAGGCCGATATGCCGGTAGCGGCCCAGGCTCAGCGCATGATCAATCACCTGCCGGAGGTCTCCCGTTTCGCCAATGTGGTAAGAACGCAGCAGGCGGTTGGGCTCACCGCTGCACCCGCGGAAATTCAAGCCGAGCGCATCCCAGCCCCGGTCGTTGAAATAGCGGGCCATCCCCTGTATGTAGGGACGGTTGGCAGAGCCTTCCAAGCCATGCAGCCCGATGATAAGCTTGTCGCTGCCCGTACAGGACCAGTCGAGGTCCAGAAAGTCGCCATCGGGCAGTTCAAGGCGCTCACGGTCGTAGGCCACATCGCGCACTTTACGGAAGAAAGCAGGGTAAATGGTGTTAACATGATGGTTGCGGAACCAGGGTCTTGGACGATAAGAAGATGTAGTGATCAAAGGCATTTCAATTTAAAAGTTATTCCAATGGAGTGAGCGATCGAAGTTGCAAATTTAGGTTTAAGACGTTATCCCCCAAACGCTGCTGATAATTTTCGAGGCTGGACCGGGCGGCACCGGGGTCATCAAAAACCAGCCCAAAGTACAAAGCATAACCGTTTTCCAGTTCATCAAAGCAGCCCAGCCAAACGGCACTTGCCGTAAAACCGAAGCCTTCCAGCTCCCGGATTCGGGCGGTGACGGCGCTGTAGCTTTGGTACACGCCTTCCTGAATGATGTAGCCGGTAGAGGGCAGGGGGCGCAGGCGGGAACAGTCGTAGGTATAGGGCGCAGCGCCATCCAAATGACCGACAAAACCTTCGCTGTAATCCCGGGAACGCGCGACCGGAGGCACCGGCACCGATTCCGGCTTTGCAGGCTGCAACGACAGATAAGGCTCCATGTCCTTACGGATGGGATAGGGCCAGGTAATCAGCGTATCCAACACGAAGGTGATGGGCTGAGTGTAACGTTCATTGCGGTCCCGGACATTGGCCATGCGCCTGAGGTAAGCTTCCGGGGATTCCTCCTCAACTGTTTTTAGCTCCTGTATTTCCTGGTAAAGCACGCCGGAGGTCAGGGCCAGGCAGATGCCCACGGTCAGCATCTGATATTTGTAACGCCGCTGGAACCGCAGCAGGTTTTCCGGCTTCAGCGTAGCCATCCATTCCGGGTAGCGCCCTTCGTCGAGCATGCGTTGGAGGTCATCCTGCCTGAGGAAGTCGATATTGCTTCGTTTTTGCCCAAAAACATCTTTCCGGGCTGGCGACAGCTGCATCAGGATGGACTTATCCTGGCGCACGATCAGCAGCCCCATGCCGTTGTAGATGCATTGATTTTTCAGCTCCAGATAGTAAGGGTCGCTTGTGAGATTGGCGAAAACGTCCTCCCCCAAAGCCACCCACTGCTCGTCGGCGTGGTAGCGTTTGAATTGCTCGATGGCATAGATGTACCGGTAGCGCCGCCAATTGCGCAACAGCAACAAAAACCCGAAAAAGCCGAAGGTGAAAAAGGCAATGAACAAAGCAATCGCACCGGTCAGCGTCAGCTCCTCTACCGAAAACCAGGCCCGGAACAAGCCAAGCAGCAACAAGCCGCAGGCAAAACAGGCCGCCACAGCCGCTGCGTCCCAGTAAAGCAGTACTTTTTGTTTACGGTAACGCACCTCGGCTTTGGTATCGTAGGAAGTCGCCTCGAAAGTCGCCCGAAACACCTCGCCGGAAGGCTGCACAAAGGACAGAAAACCATCGGCAACGATCCCACCCTTGCCCCTCAGGTCAGAGGACAGCTCCCAGCCGCCCTGCCGCTGCCGGAAGCGATAGTGGTGCTTCAGGTACCGCAGGGTCGCCGACTTGATGTCTGTTTCGGTGAGGGATTGCCATTCCATGCGCTTATACCATTTCGAGTTGCTGCCAGAGCTGTATGGCTTCTTTGGCCGGGCTTACATCGTGCACCCGGAGTATCTTTGCCCCCTGCTGCAGGGCGACCATGTTTAAAGCAGTGGTTCCATTCAATGCATGCTCCGGCTTGGTTTTCAGTACTTTATTGATCATTGATTTCCGGCTCAGCCCGGCCAGCAACGGCAGGTCCAGGATTTTAAACAGGTGCATTTGTTTGAGCAACTGATAGTTGTGCTCCACCGTTTTGCCAAATCCGAATCCGGGGTCCAGTATAATATCGTGCACATCAAGGGCCCGCAGCTTGCCGGCCTCCGCAATGAAAAAGTCGAGCACCGTTTGGACCACATCCTCGTAATCCGGGTTGTCCTGCATGGTCTTAGGGCTGCCCTTCATGTGCATGAGGATATACGGCACCTGCAAGCGGGCCACCGTCGGGTACATCGATTCATCGAAAGCACCGGCGGAGATATCATTGACAATTGCCGCGCCTGCCCCCACCGCTTCCTCCGCCACCCGCCCGCGGATGGTATCAATGCTGAGGATTGCCTCCGGAAAAGCCTCATGCAGGGCTTTGATGGCAGGCAGAACCCGCTGCAGTTCCTCTTTCACCGGGATGATTTCGGCACCGGGGCGGGAGGACATGCCACCAATATCTAAAATAGCCGCCCCCTCCTTCAGCATTTGCTCCGCCTGCCGCAGCAAGGCATCCTGACGGGTGTACCGCCCCCCGTCAAAGAAGGAGTCCGGTGTGACATTCAATATCCCCATCACCTGAGGCGATTGGAGGCTCAGCAGTCTGCCACGGCAGTTTAAAGTGAGGCGAGGGTTCAACATAAGTTGGTAAATAAGAGGACAAAGGTAATAATTCCACAACCAAGGCGGCACCTTTATCGTTGGGTAAACTGTCGTCGATGAGGTTTGGGAATCCAAACCGACATCGAGTGCAGTATATACTGACCGTTTTGGTCTGAGCTTCGCCCATACCAGAACGTGTCATGTATAGTTTGACGGAAACAACGGAACCCATAGGCTGTTTCCACCTCTGTTCAACGCAATTCAAACCGATAAAGTGCTATGAGATTCTTTTGGTTTATCCTTGGGCTTTCCGCCCTCGCTGCCTGTCAGCGCTATAGTACCCTGCCCGGCACGGCTACCGACAAAGACTGGAAAGTAAAGACCCTGCCCGCCTCCCCTCAGCAAATGGATGGCGACCCGGAAGCGGGCTATGCGTTCATTGGAGGAGGCTCCTACATCGGCTCCGGCGTACCTTTCGAAATGATGAAAAAGCGCCTCTCCGGCACCTCCGACACGGTGCTGCGGCGAGGCGGTGTCAACGCCAACCTGCCCTATCCCGTCAGTGCCTTTGAAGCGGCCAAGGGCGGAACACTCGTGATGAACGGCAACTGCTTCACCTGCCACGCCGGGGAGGTCAACGGGCAGATTGTCCCGGGGCTAGGCAACAGCTTCTCAGACTACCAAAAGAGCTTCAAGCCAATGGGAAAGGCAATCCGGGTGGGCGTAGACCTCAAGTACAAAAAGGATGAGCCTGAGTGGGAAGCCTATGAGGACTTCTCCCGCTATTTCAACGCCATGGCACCTTACATTCAAACCAATCAGCCGGGGGCCAATCCGGCCTTCCGCCTGGCTGAAGCTTGCATGCGCCACCGCGACCCTGCAGACCTGACCTACCGGGAGACGCCCAACTACGATATGATGGACTACACCATCGCCACCGATGTGCCGCCCCTCTGGCATGTTAAGAAAAAGAACGCCCTGTACTACAACGGCATTGGGCGGGGCGATTTCACCAAGCTGCTTTTCCAGGCTTCTGTGCTGGGCATACCCGACAGCACGGCCGCACGGGAAGCCATCAATGGGTTTAAAGATGTCCTGGCGTGGCTGCAAACGCTGAAGCCCCCAGCCTATCCGGGCCCGGTTGATCGGGCTCTGGCTGCGGAAGGGCAGGTGATTTTTGAAGAAAATTGCAGCAAATGCCACGGCACCTACGGCGATGAGGAGACCTACCCCAATAAACTGGTTTCTCTGGCGCTGGTTAAAACTGATCCCATGTACGCCAACTACGCGAAAAACAGCGGGATCGTGGAATGGTACAACAGCAGCTGGTTTGCGCAATCAGAGCCGAAGTCGTACTTTGCGCCTGAGCTGGGGTATGTGGCACCACCTTTGGACGGCATTTGGGCTACCGCGCCTTACCTCCACAATGGCTCGGTCCCCACAGTAGCTGCGCTGCTTGACAGCAAAAACCGGCCCGATATCTGGGCGCGGTCAGGGGACAGCCGGGATTACGACCACAAGGCGCTTGGCTGGGCCTACACGGAGCTGGACAAAGCCAAAGGCGACTGGGCATTTGATACCAACCGCCCTGGCTACAGCAATAAAGGGCACGATTTTGGCGATAAGTTATCAGCGGGTGAACGCACCGCTGTTATTGAATACCTTAAAACATTATAAACATGCGAACGCTATTGCTTGGCATCGCTTTGCTGGCTGCCTCCACGGGCATTCAGGCACAAGCCCAGGACGTACAGGATATCAAATCCCGGTTGAACCAATACTTCACCGCTACCGAAGACAAAGACTGGGAGACGGTGGTCGATTACCTTTATCCGCCACTTTTTGAGCAGGTCTCGAAAGAAGAAATGGTGCAAATGTTTGCCGACATGAGCGGCAACGGTATGGAAGTCGACATGTCGGGCTATCGCATCAAGCGTATCAGTGCTCCCTTCGCACACGAATCAGAACGGTACGCGGCCGTCAGCTATATGGGTACCATGACTATCCAATTTACCTCAGAGGCTTACAAAACCCCGGAGACCGTAGGCATGATCAAAGGCAACCTCGAAGGCACGCACGGCACGGATGCTGTGTCCTATGACGGCGCCACCAATACTTTTACCGTGCTGGTAGACAAGGTGATGTACGCCATTGCCGACGAGGGGACGAAAAACTGGCACTTCATCGAAAATGATGCGCAAAATCCGATGACGCAGCAGCTCATTCCTGCGGAGGTGAGGGCTCATTTTGCGGATCAGTAAAGCATCGAATTAAGCTGTTGCCGCGTTATAGTGATAGTAACCAAACCCTTACACCTATGACGCGGCAGCTTTCTCTTCTGCAGTCTCCGGCCTTCTTCCTGAGCCTGGCCTTGTTGTTGTTCAACGATTTTTACCTAAAAAGCGCTTTTCCGGGTCTGCTCACCGGCAAACTATCTGATTTTGCCGGGCTGTTTGCCTTTGGGCTGTTTTGGATCGCGCTCTTCCCCGCTTACCGCAAAACGCTTTGCTGGGGCATCGCCCTGTTCTTCCTGTATTGGAAAACGCCATTCAGCCAACCGCTGATTGAAGGTTGGAATAGCCTGACCGGGCTGCATTACGCCCGGGTGGTGGACTACACGGATTACCTGGCGCTGCCGGTCCTGATTTTGGCCTACCGCTACAGCCTGGTGTACACGCCTGACTGGAAAGTCCGGGTCCACTATGCTGTTCCCTTTTCTGTGGCCGTCTTTGCCTTTCTGGCTACGAGCACACCGGATGAATATGACTTTTTCCTGGTTCTGGATGAGACTTACGAGCTGCCCTATGGGAAAAGTGAATTCGTGCCGCGGGTGGATGCTGCCGACAGCTTGTTCATTCGGCATGAATTGCCCCTTTCAGAAGGATTGGAGCCGGATACGGTGAATATCAGCTACTACGCGGCTCACTGTGGCGGCTACCAAGAGGCCGACATTATCCTCATACCGCGCAATGATAGCCTTACTAACCTTCAGGTCATCGGGTTGTACTACTGTACGGATGATCAGCAGCGCCGCCCTCTGGCTAAAGCGGAGTTTGAACGGCAGGTGATTGATAAGATTGATTAACGTTCTGGATGAATGGCTGAGGCCGGTGATTTGCGCCTGGTATAGAGATTTCCCCGCAGCGGGGGGACATGCGACTTCTACGAAGTCGTTCTCCTGTGGTATTGCCGGGGCTACTAAGGTGTGACTCTACCTGGCTGTGCCAAGCAGACAGGTTCTACGAAGTCTTCGGCATTCTTTCCAAGCTTTTCATGCCCCTAAGTTTAAAAATGGAATCCACTAAGCTTGTTCCTTCACTTCGAAGGTGGTGGAGTGCTCGAAGTCCCGGAAGTCGACCGCGCTGACCCCGGATACGCCTTGCTCGGCCATGTAAACGCCGTAGATGGTATCCACAGCGGCCATCGTCAGCTTGTTGTGGGTGACGATGATGAACTGAGAGTCTTTGGAGAACTTCTTGATGATCTTGTTGAATTTCTCGATGTTGGCATCATCCAACGGGGCGTCCACTTCATCGAAAATACAGAATGGGGCGGGCTTGAGCAGGTACAGGGCAAAGAGCAGTGCGGTGGCCGTGAGCGTCTTTTCCCCACCCGACAACTGACTGATGGTCTGCGGGCGCTTGCCTTTGGGCTTGGCGACGATTTCAATTTTGGACTCGAGCGGGTCGTCCGGGTCCATAAGGATGAGGTCGCAGGTATCTTCTATAGTGAACAGGCTGCGGAACACGTCGATAAAGTACAAGCGGGCCTTCTCAAAGGACTCCAAAAACTGCAGCGTGGCGGTTTCCTCAATTTCCTTGATGGTGGTTTCCAGATCTGATTTGGCCTGAAGGATGTCGTCCCGCTGTTTGGTGATGTTCTCTGCCCGTTCCTTCATCTCATCGAAGGCTTCCACCGCCATGGGGTTGATCTCCCCGTAGTTCTCCAGGCGGCCACGCAGGCGGTCTACCTTCAGGGCAATTTCCTCTTCCGGCATGCCGAGGGTGGGCTCCTCATTGATGATGTCGTTGATCTCAATATTGAATTCGATGCGCAGGCGCTGAGCTACGGAGCCTACCTTGTACTTGACATCATTGACCTTATCCTTGAGTGTGTTCACCAAGATCTGCGCGTCCTGTCGCTGCTTGTTGAGCTTGCGTAGCTGATCCTCCAGTTCGTTAATGCCGCCCCGGGCTTTGTAGTAGGTCTGTTCGGCCTCGGTGAGTTTGGCTTCCCGCTGCTTGCGCAGGTCGTAGGATTCCAGCAGCTGCTGTTGGAGGGCATCCGTGGCGTCCTGCAATTCCCGGATTTCCAGCTGCGACTGCTCCAGCTTTTGGGCGTTGCCGGAAACAGTCGTGGTGGCTTCCTGCAGTTGCTTTTCGCGGAAGCTCAGTTCGCGCTGCAGGGCCGACACTTTGTTCTGTTGCCGGATGAACTCGATGTTCTTTTCATTGAAGGCCGTGGAAGCGGCACTCATTTTCTCCGCCACGTCCCGGTAGGTGATATCGGTATCGGCAATGCGCTCTTTCAGCAGGCTAACTTCCCGTTTTTTCACCCGGAGCAAGCCATCCATTTCCTCGTTTTCGCGGTCCAGGGATGTGACCCGGTCGGTATGCCCCTGCAGCTTATCCTCCGCTTCTTTTATGAAGGACTCGAAGTTTTCGAGGCGGGTGGCATGTGCTGTTTTTTCCTGCATCAGCTGATTGAGCTGACGGCGAGCTTCCTGTATTTCCCGCTCGGTACGCCGTGCCTTGAGCTGATCCATGCGGTCCTTGAGGCTGTAATAGGCAGACGATAGCTTGTCTTCCTCCCGCTCCAGCTTCCGAATCTCCTTTTCGAGGACTTCCAGGTTTTTCTTGCGCCCGATTTTTTTGCCTTCAAACAGGCCAATAGACCCGCCAGACACGCTGTAGCGCCGCTGAATGAACCGCCCGCTTTTGGAGAGCAGCACATAATCACTGTCCTCGATGGCGCCCTTAATTTCTTCCTGATCGGTTACCAGCACATTTTCCAGCAAGTGAGCTACCAGTTTGCGGTAGGCGGGGTCGGTTTCCACCAAATCGAAAGCCTGTTGGGTATCGGGCAGCATCGCCATCGGGGGCACGTAGCGCTCGAAGGCGTCGAGTAGAAAGAAGTTGGCCTTGCCTTTTTGGGTGCTGTTGAGCAGGCGGATGGCTTTGTAAGCCGCTTCCAGGTCGGGCACCACATAGTAGTTCAGGTAAGGCTCAAGGTAGTTTTCAATGGCGACCCGGTAGTCTTCCTTAACGTAGATGAGGTCAGAGAGCAGGGGCGTTTCCGAATTCCACTCCTTGGATTTGGCGGTGCTCAGGAACTTAATCGACTCCGGGAAGCCCTCCAGGCTTTCGACCATGCTTTTGGTCAGCTGATACTCATTGCGGCGGGCATCGAGCGTACGGTTGACCTTGGTACGTTGTTTGTTTAGGTCGTCGAGTTCCTGATCGGTTTTTTCGAGCTGCTGTTGGCGTTCCTCCTCGGCTTTTTCCAGGCTTTCCACAGCGGCCTGACGTTCGGATTGCTGTGCCTCCAGGGTTTTCATCTTGTCCTGCAAGCCAACAATCTCCGTTTTCCGGCGGTCAATTTCCTCCAACCCGCGCTTGAGCTCGCGCTGACTGCTTTCAATCTGATTGGTATTGATGGCTTTCTGCTTCTCCAGCTCGAAGGTTTCCCGCTCCAGGGCTTGCTGTTGGCTGACCACCTCGTCCAATCCAGCTTTCAATTGCCCATGGTCTTTTTTGATGGCCGCCAGCTGTTCTTCTGCCTGATTCAGCTCTTCTTCCAGGCGGGCTTCGATGCGTTTTTCGCCATTCAGCTCAGAGCGGTATTGCTCGATGTCTTCCTCCAGCTGCCGGATGCGGACTTTAGCGTTTGCGGTTTCCTGATTGAGCTTTTGCAGGTTGTCTTCCAGGAACTGCTGTTTTTGCTGCTGCATCCGCTTGTCGTTCTCCATACCGCGGATATTCCCCACCAGATTGTTCAGCTCGCGTTGGCGTTCGGACAGTGCTTGTTCTTTGTCCAGATTGGCTTTACGCTCCTGTTCCAGGGCAGCTTCCCGGGTATTGATTTCCACATCGTACTGCCGGTAGTTGTCCTCCTCCTGTGTCAGCTTCTTGCGCAGTTCTTCCTGCTGCTGCTTGAGGCTGCCAATTTTGAGAATGGCCAGCTCGGTGCTGTAGCTTTTGTACTTTTCCTTAAGTTCGAAGTACTTGCGGGCACGCTTGGCCTGCTTTTCCAGCGACTTGAGGTTGTTGTTGATCTCAAAGAGCAGGTCCTCCACCCGGTCGAGGTCTTCCGAAGTATGCTTCAGTTTGTTGAGGGTCTCGCGCTTGCGGACTTTGTACTTGGAAATACCGGCAGCCTGCTCAAACATCTTGCGCCGGGAGTTGTCCTTATCGGCCAGGATATCGTCCACCATCCCCAATGCGATGATGGCGTAGGAGTTGGAGCCAATACCTGTATCGAGAAAAAGGGAAGTAATGTCCTTGAGGCGGCAGGTGACGCCGTTGAGCCGGTACTCGCTGTCCCCGCTGCGGTAAAGCATTCGCGTGATGGTAAGCGTGTGGTACTCGGTGGGCAGGAGGTTTTTGGTATTCTCGAAGGTTAGGGAGACCGAAGCCACCCCGCCCGCTTTGCGCCGTTTGGTACCGTTGAAGATCACGCTCGACATGGAGTCCAGGCGCAGTTCCCGGCTTTTCTGTTCCCCCAGCACCCAGCGGATGGCATCCACGATATTGGACTTGCCGGAACCATTGGGGCCCACTATGCCAATGACGTCCTCCTCGAAGTTGATGACCGTTTCGTTGGCAAAACTCTTGAACCCCTTTATTTCCAGCTGTTTCAATCTCATAGCCCACAAAAATAAAACATTCCGGGACATTGGAAACCGGAGGGGGGTATATTTTATCCACAACGTGTTCTCCGAGGCTGTTTGAGAACACCGGGGGAAAGAACCGCCTACGTCAAGACTATGGCGGTCAGAGAGTGCCCCTGGTGTTAGGGGCGACAGGCCGATCAATTAATTGGGTGAGGTGAATGATGTAGCAGATGCCCGAAGAAGTCGTGCCAAGCACCGCTTAACTGCAGGTGAATTAGGTCTTGCGCTTAGACTATGTTTGGAGCTTACTCCTATTGCAAACCAAGGACTTATGAACCTGGCGTCATCTTTTTTAGCTTATTTGGCCCGCCAAACGCGCTAAAAAAGATTTAGCCAGAACCACAATTCCTTGATTTTCATGACGAACCCGCTCCAAACATAGTCTTAGGGATTAGAGGTCATCCCATTTGCCTGGACTCTCTTTGTCGTGTATAAAATCAATCACACTAACTTGATCTTCCTTGTTGAAAATCTGAAAGACAATTCTGAAGGACCATTTTTTAGCATAACGGTATGGTGGAGAAGCCTTCTTTTCAGTGAGAAGTAAAGGTTTACTTGCTGGCAGTTTCTCCAGGCTTCTTGCCTCAGCCACCAAGCCTTCACGGACTTTCTTAGCGAGAGTGGGCGTAGTTTTCTTTTCGTAGTAATCATTAATATTGCTCAGGCTTTTACGAGCATTCCGTGTTATTACTACCTTCCATAACTTCCCTACCATTCTTTAACCTCCTCTTCCAGCTCATCAATGGTAATGTAATCACCTTTTTTTACTTGGGCAGAACCTTCTTCCAAACGAGCTAATAGCTCTTCCTCTGTAAGCTGTTTTAGTGATGGGTCAGCAGGGACTGCCATAATCATCTCATCTGTGATTTGACGCTCTTCCAAGTGCTCACTCGCATAAGCTTCGGTCATAGCATGAAGGATACGCAAGAAGCTTTCATCTGCCTGTTCAATGCGAAGGTGCAAGATTTCCTTGATTTGTTCGGCTCCCATGAGCAGTTGTCTTTAGTTCATGATTTCTACATTCATAAAGATAACGGTTTTGCCGGTGAATCCGTTCTCGGAGCCGCGGGAGTTTGCAGGTTAATTCCGTTTCCATCTCCTTTTCTGTCTACAACTTGTCCTCTACAGGGGGCAGGTTTTCTTGTTGTTGACTGGTTGATTTTTTTGACGATTCATTCCTTTACAAACTTCCGCACCATTTGCTCCGCTCCTACTTGCAAGCGAACCACATATACCCCCCTCGGCCAGCCTCCCACATCTAATTGCCAGCTACGGGGTGCCGGGCTCAAGTTCAGGTCTTCTGTGTAAAGCATTTGACCGGATAGGTTTTCAATAATTAGCTTACCCTCTGTAGTATGAAGCTGTGGTAGCTTAAGGTGAAGTGTTGAGCTGACTGGGTTAGGGAAAAGCTGGAAACCGGCATTTAAACCGCTAATAAAATTAGTGCTTGTCAGAAAAAAGGAAGAGTCTACTTCGATTACCATTTTTCTGACATCTTCTCCAACGACCTCCCCATTGTACCACGTCTCTGCACCAATAGCAAAGGCATAATGCCCAGGCTCAACTGGACCGTCCCAAACAAATGGTGGGCAGCATGTGATGGTGTCTGTTGCGTCCGGGAAGGTATACCCTTCCTCTGTAAAGGGCAGAAGGTAAGTCCGGACACTATCGTATGCCGTAAATGCTGCAAAGCCTCCATTTGCATGATGGGTTATAGTACCATCTCCCGGGTATTCTAAGTCAATGGCGTACCCAATATATTGTCCCGGGATAGACATACCTGACGGGCTAATCTTTATCCTATTCGTAATCATAAAATTCTTACTTCCTGAATCTTCAATATTTTTAATGCCTTCTACTAAGAAACTATCACAAACAGTAATTGTGTAGGTTTTCTCTATCATAGGATAATTATGAAAAGCGTGATAAACTTCTGCAACCACTCCTTCAATTGGAGTAGAGGATAATGTACCACTCAGGGTATCCAGGGTCCCATCGCCCCAATCAATGATACGCCCTTCAGGACTTCCATTCCCTTCTTTATAAATTAAAAAATATGCATGTGCTAAAGTAGGTGAGAATTGCGCAATGACATCAAGGTCACCACCTAAAATACCTTGCGCACCTACATTAAGTGGCATATTCAATAAGATCATTAGAAAAGTACGGTTCATAGTTCATGTTTTATTGTAGTTAACTTAAAAGTGAAGCTATCTAAAATTCCTCCTTTTTTCAAAACTGACTTTAAATTATCCTTCCCTTTGGTTCCGCACACAAAGTAAGTTTTGTCAGTGATTCATATTTTTCGTATTCACTGAAAGAATAAAAACTATGGATAGCTTCAGCTAGATGACCGTAAATACTTTTATCTAGTAGAGTTGGCTCTTTACTGTATAAAAACCTCAAAAAAACTTGGATTGATCCAGGTGGTTATTAAAAAGTAAAGATCATCATGAATTCCTTTCTTAAAAAAGCTTTATTCTCTGGGTTAGGAATAATATCTAATGAAGGACTAACTTATAGCTCTTTGTGTCGTTACCAACAACTCGAACAAAATAAACACCCTTCGGTAGTATTGAAAGATTTAACTTAAATAATTCTGACTCAAAATTCCCCAATTGATAGTATCTAACATACTGCCCAGAAGAGTTAATAATTGAAATCTCGCTTGGCTTTGAAGTAATTGGGATATTTACGACACCATGACTCGGGTTAGGAAAGATGGAGTTCTTCATTTCGGGAATTTTTTCGTGCTTGGTAGACACCATTACCTGGCTGATATCAAGCATACCTATGAATGCATCAGAAAGTCCTCCTGCATATTCTTCTTGATTAACTGGGTTTCTTAGAGGGAAATTTTGGTCGCTACTGGTATTTCCTGCGATGAATGCATTTCCGTCAATAATATTTAATGATGCGATATTTTCAACATCATTTCCACCGAAAAAAGTAGACCAGCTCATTGTATATGTTCCTAAATCGAAAGAAGCTAGAAATATATCGTTATTACCACCTCCAAAAACTGGCATCATCCCATCTTGGAAAAAGAGTCCCCCTGATCCAGGGCAAATAGGAAATGTGCCATTTTCCGGGCTGTCACAATAATCAGAATCTTCTGGAACGACCGAACAAGAGGTATTCCCTGAGATAAAAACCTTATCATTGCTCAATGAAACATCAGTTGATATGAAATCGAAGTTATACCCACCACAGCCTATTGATGTGCTCCAAGCCAAATCTCTTTGACTAAATATGGCTACAAACACACCATCTAAATTGGAGTTAAATCCACCAGAGACAGACTGGTGGGGAAAATCCATATTATCAACTACTCCGCTAATCGCAATAGTCGCTCCATTTACATCTAATCTTGTCCTAGTTATTTGATTCGGAGGTGATTCGTTTCCATTCCCACCTAAATAAGTAGACCATACTAAAGATCTATTTTTATCAAATTCAGCCAGAAAAATATCACTTGTTTCCGTACCACCACCCCAAGGTTGATTGTAAGCTCCGTTTAAAGTACACTTCGGGAAATCTCCATCAGAGTTCGCATCACACCCTGTAGAAGAATTCTGAGTATCACCTTGAGAGGAGGAGGTGCCACCAGTAATGTACAGTATATCTCCATCTTTTTCGTACTCTATATCTGAGACAATCTCATTACCGCTCCCACCGAAATACGATAACCAATCAACCTGCAAGTTTCCACTATTTAGCTCGGCCACTATTCCATCAGATGGACCTGATTTTGTGTTTTGTAAATATGAACTCCCCGTTAAAGGATTAGCAGATAAATCACTGCTAAAGGTAACTCCAGCTACAAATAAATTATCAGATTCACCGTATTCAATATCTGTAAGAAAGTCAATACTATTTCCCCCTAAAAATTTAGAGTTTATCAAAACTCCTTCGATTGCTGATAATTGGAAAACTACACCGTCATTCGATTGACCACTCATCTCAGGGTCTGTCTGTGGAAAATCATTATTGCTGTCCGTAACACCTGCAATACCTACGTTTGCGTTTTCTATAGCTACTCCATAGCCGACCTCTGACCCTGACCCTCCAATAAAAGTCACCCAATCAATTTCATGGCTCACTTGATATTTTGACACAAAAATATCCGTAGTCCCATTTAAAACATTTTCTCCAATCTTAGGTAGATTCATACTTGATGAATATCCAGTGATATATTTTTCTCCTAAACTTGAAATAGCCAAATCTGTACATACATCGATATTGCTTCCTCCAAAGTACTCTACCCAGTCTTCGCCAGTCTCAAATATAGGGTCTCCAGTTTCTTGAAGCACTATTACCAATGGGTTCTCACTATTATAAGCCCCCGTGCTGCTAAAGCCCACTCGATTACCTGTAATACTGTACTCTGGGATCCATGTAGTTGACACTTCTTGCCCCATGCTATCTATCTGAAAAGCTTGAGGAGCAGGCAGATTAAAATCTCCTAATGAGGTGCCCACAAATAGATTATGCCCTTTCAAATAAAGGGAGTCTTGCCCGTGAAAATCCAGCTTTAGATCATCGGGGTCCCCGCCCGGCTGTATGACAAAATAATAGACGATGCCGCTTTTATCTGCAAACATCTGAAGATTGATGCCATCGTATAGGTCTGTTACCGCTACCCGGCCGTACTGCCCAACCCGTGCCCGGCCCTCCGGGATGTGCCCCAGATAATAATTCCGGTAGTTGTCCAGTTTGTCCAGCCCGGCTGCGCTCATAAGGGAAGTCTTGCTGTCAAAAAACGTAATGTCAACGCGGTGCAGGGTGTCTGGCGTAGCCGTGCTGGTATCTACGCTTGCGGTCACAAAGCTTAGTGTGTCGTTCTGAACATATAAAGGCGGATAACTGCCTGTACTGTAAAAGCGCACACCTTCTACCGAAGTGCCGGAAGTATCTGTCAGCTGCCCCCGCTGTTCTGTGAATGCTAAGGCTGGCGAAGCGGCCCCATCCCCCGGAGGTATGGTCAGCTGTTTTTTCGCATACCGCACCAGCATGTATTCTGTAGAGCCATTAGACAGCCCGTTTTTGCCCAGAATAGACAAGCCGCCTTCACCATCTAATGCGATAGAGGCCGCTTCATCGTCTTTGCTGTGCAGGCCATTGAAGCTTGCAGACCATTCCGTTGTGCCGTCGCTGGCTTTCAATATGCGGGTATGGTAGTCCTTTTGCCCCAGAGTATCTGTAGAGCCAGTGACATAGACCAGCCCATCTTTGCCAGCTACTAC
>JANSXW010000405.1 GCA_024742755.1 bacterium
ATACGGAAAACCGAAATAATCAATTATCTCTAATGTTTTTAATACAATACTATTAGCATATTCAATGTTTCTTATTCCTGTTCTTTTTGCAATACTGTATTCTGTGCAAGGTGGTGATGCCCAAATGCAGGAAAAATGTGATTTATCAAATTGTTTATAATTCCATTCAAGTATATCACAATTTATATCAGCATTTTTTAAATCTAATGAGATAACATTAAACCCGAGAGACCTTGCAATAGTTCCAACACTGCCTGTTCCGCTAAATAATTCAAGTAAATTCATTTACTTGTAATTATTTAGCGTTAGAATTTATAAATCTAAATTTTACAATTTAGATTTATAAGTTGTACCTGAAAATAGTTCTAATAAATTCATATTATTAGAATTATTTAGATTAAATATTTTGGTTTAAAAACCGCTGATGTTTTTTGGTTCTTTCGTGTTCTGCCTTTCCACTGGTTCTAAATATTGCTCCACAACAGCAATTGACCATTTGACTTTGTTTTTGTAAAACCTGTTCTTTGTGATTAACATACCATTTTTTCTGTGTTTCTTTCACTCGGTCAGCATTTTGCTCTTGGTATTCCTTTTGAGTTCTTCCTGCTACTCGCTTGTTTAAACAATCATTGTGCTGAATATAAAAACCCTCACGCTTCGCCAATTCTGCTTTGCTATTACAAGGGTAGTTTTCAACAAGTTCAATTTTACAGTTTTCTACACCATATTCATCAAACAGTAAAGACGTAGAAGCACAATAGTCCTTATTGTCTTGATATGCTTTATATCTCCTTCTATGTCTTGCCATTCTTTGACTTAAACTTTCACAGGTGCTTCCAAAATAGCACTGGTTATAACCAACATCGGTAATTTTATAAATCTTACCATTTTGATATTTATTGCTCATATCCTTATTTATCTTAACTTATCTCTTCTTTAAACGTGTTTATTATATTAATTCGTATTTTCCTTCTTCGTTCTTAAACAGTTTATAATATTCAATAGTTTCTGGTTTTGGGGACTTAATCTTGTTTTTGTTAAGCATATCCATATATTGTTTCTGCTTACCTTCAAACGAACCTGCAGGACGTCCGATTGATTTTTTCTTAAAGATTTCATCCATATCTTCTTTACTTTTATTATCAGCGGGTTTAGTA
>JANSXW010000308.1 GCA_024742755.1 bacterium
AATTCATTGGAAAAGTGTGGAAATGTGCAAAATACTTGCATTTGCATTATTTTCTGCAATTTGTGTGCCATTGCATGATTTCTTGCAATTTGTGCCTCTTTTTGAAGAGGAGAGCACGCTGTGCTCTCCGAATCATTTAGTTCACAAGCCATACAAAATGTTAAAGAGGCTGGTCTTGTGAGCATGCGAAGCATGCGAAACATAGACAGCCGATAACCTGCAACATAAATCTGCACGCTGTGCTTCTGCAGTCATTTACTTCTAAATCCCATCAAATTACACTAATTCCATCATTTATGCACATTTCCACTTTTGTGTGTCATGGCACACAATTTACACAAACATGTGTTTCGTGCATAATTATGCATGCGCAGCATGCATCCATACGAATGATTGAAGAAATAGAACTAAAAAACACGCTGAGCTAATTTGATAGGCGGAACCAAGTCTTCGATATTTGTACTGATTTTCCTATCATTGAGTTGCTGGGTTTTTTCACCAATGGGCTCAAAGCCGAAATCCAAGTCTCCAGGAAGCAAACCAGCTCAGCTTGTGAGATTTCAGTGCTTTGTGCATGTGCACCGATGCACAAATATGGGATCGGCCGCCCAGACGGACCTGATGGGCCGGCCGATCGGCAGCACCCGATCCCGCTATCGGTGCGCGCCCCTATTTACGGTAAGCAGAGCCCTTTGGGCTCTGCGAAAAAAGAAGAATTAATTCCTTAATAAAAACCTTAAGAACCAACATAAAAACTAAAAACATAAAGAATATACGTAATTAATAAAGGTAAACATAAGAAAACCGCGCGCATGAAACACAACTGAAATGACTGACAAGCTGAGCTCCGAAAGGCAAATTCCAAGTCATTTTGACTGCAATTAGTTGTTGCCCAAAAAACCCACTCGACCGATGATGGGAAATCACGTACAATATTGCTAGTTCCTGAATTCCCAATTGGTGTATCTCAGCGTATTTTTAATGCGGGAATCTAGTTGTCCAGGATTATGAGCACAGCGTGCTGAGCACAGCGTGCTGGGTTCTAATATTTGAGGTATGAGCCTCACAATTTAAAAAGAGCTTAGGCTTGCAGACGTAGTCTGCAATGATAAGCGATATCCTGAATGAGCAATAGTAAATGGTAGTGAAATGTGAGTTTAGCACAGCTTGCAAGCTTGCAAAAGAGCTGGGAACTGGATTCCCAGTGATAAATAAGTGAAATCCCAAGATTAGCACAGCTTGCAAAGTGTGGATTATGAAGTTAAGAATGTAGTATGCACAAATTACTTCCTGAGCACAGATTGCAATTGGGATTTTAGTGCAGTGGGAATTAGGTTTCTAATAAAAAGACTGGCGGAGCACAGCTTGTGAAGAGTGGAGAATGGAATATGCACAAGAATCATAATATTTTACAGTCCAATGTGCAAAAGAGCACTGCTTGCCACAAGCAAATAGCTTTTATTTTAGAAGATTATAGCAGTTACAGCTCATCCACACAATAATTGCTTGTGATGTGTGATGGTGAAATGCAGAATAATTACTCCTCCAAAGGCAGAGAGCTTCAATCTCAATTTATCATAAGCATGCTGAAAGCATGCGATATTTAAAATAATAACGTTCATTGTGTTTCTGATATTCACAACCACACAATGCTTGCACCTTAATTATCAGATGGTTGCATGAGATGCTTGCACCTTAATTATTCAAGAGGCATGAGGATTGGAGCAGATCTGCTCCAACTATTATTTCAGATGCTTGCAACTCTTATTTGCAACTCTTATTTCAGAGGCAAGCACCTGACTCATTTGTGTGGAACACAAATCTATTGTTGGTGTGTGATTTCTATTGTTGCTTGTGATTCCAGAGTTCAGAGGCTGTGCACCAATCTTCTGATTTCAGCACACGAAAGTAAAAAGAGCTGAGTCTTGCAATGCTTGCATTGCATAGATCAGCGATATCCTGGAATAATCACTGCTCATCACAAGCACAAATGCTTGTTGCAAGCACACAGCAATCTATTTTCCAGAGCTTGGAAAGCTCTTTGAGTGCTGAAATATCAGCAACACCAATCCTAAGACAAGAGCTTAAATGCTGAGCATACTGAGCACACATAACTTTATCACGATAAGAAGCATTCCAAGGAATTGCTGAGCACTAACTATTGAAATAGATTTGTGTTGCAAGCAACAAAGTTGCAAGCAAAATACACTCGTATCTTCTATGCTAAATGATATCAAAAGAAGGTCGAGAAATATGCTTCTTCTGCAGAATTATGTGCAGCACACTTATGTCTCATAAGCATGCTGTTGGATAATTATGGCCGATAATTATGACTCATATCATGATTCGTGTTCCACACAGTAACACACATCTGCACTAAATTAGCACGAATGCATGCTACCAGCTAAATTCAGAAGCATGTACAGAAATATTGATCCGAATGGTTTAAGAGCTTAGTCTTGTGAAGAGCTTGCTCTGAACATAGATAAGCGATAAATGCACTGGAACATACGTTTGGCAATAATTTATGTCGATGCATACGTTTGCATTTTATGAGCACTTGTGCTCATTTAGTGAAAATAAGTCCACAACACACGTTTGGCAAAGAATATCACGCTGAGCTTTGCACAGCAAATACAGCAAATATTGCATGCGTAGCATGCAATTCATTGGAAAAGTGTGGAAATGTGCAAAATACTTGCATTTGCATTATTTTCTGCAATTTGTGTGCCATTGCATGATTTCTTGCAATTTGTGCCTCTTTTTGAAGAGGAGAGCACGCTGTGCTCTCCGAATCATTTAGT
>JANSXW010000167.1 GCA_024742755.1 bacterium
AGGGGAGGATGAGGTTGAGACCAGCCGGGTTCCTCCGCAGGGAGCGACAGTAGACGGTCGCCTCCGGGAAGCCATCGCATTGCCCTCAACCTCAACCTTAACCTCAGCCTTGCTTAGCCAGCGCTGAGGTTGAGGTTGGTCCTGCGCCGGGCCCAGGGGAGGATGAGGTTGAGACCAGCCGGGTTCCTCCGCAGGGAGCGACAGTAGACTGTCGCCTCTGGGAAGCCATCGCATTGCCCTCAACCTCAACCTTAACCTTAACCTCAGCCTTGCTTAGCCAGCGCTGAGGCTGAGGCTGAGGTTGGTCCTGCGCCGGGCCCAGGTGAGGCTGAGGTTGAGACCGGCCGGGGTCCTCCGCAGGGAGCGACAGTGGACGGTCGCCTCCGGGAAGCCATCGCATTGCCCTTAACCTCAACCTTAACCTCAGCCTTGCTTAGCCCCAGCCTCGCTCAGCCCCAGCCTCGCTCAGCCCCCGCCTCGCTCAGCCCCCGCCTCGCTTAATACGACAACAAATAAGGCATACGCGCCTGCACTCCCTTACTTTCCGCCAGGTCTTTCACCAGCCGGTAGTGCTTGTAGTTATCGCCCAGCTGATACTTCAGCATTGCCCGGGCCCGGACATTCTCCTCGCCCAGCCATTCTTCCATCAGCTGCTGAATGGGGTCTTTTACTTTAGGGTAATCGGTGGTGCGGTATTCGTCCAGTTCTGCCAGTGTGGCGGCGGCTTCAATGGCGCGGTCCAGCCCGCCAAGGGCGTCTACCAGGCCAATTTTTAGGCCTGCATTGCCGGTCCAGACGCGGCCCTGCGCGATCGCGTGCACGGAATCCCGGGGCAGCCCCCGGCCTTCGCTCACGCGCTGCAGGAAGGTCTCGTACATGCTGTCGGTGCGGATTTGCATCAGGCGCGCGCCCTGAGGGGACATCGGGAAGAATGGTGTAATGCCGAGGGAGAAATCTCCGGTCTTGACCGTATCAAAGTGGATGCCGAGCTTCTCGTTCATCAACTCGCTGGCGTCCGGGATCAGGGAAAAGACGCCGATGGAGCCGGTCAGGGTATTGGGCTCGGCAAAAATCGAATCGGCTGCTGCCGAAATATAGTAGCCTCCGGATGCGGCGTAGTCGCCCATAGACACGACCACCGGCTTGCCGGCTTCCTGTGTCAGGCGGATTTCCTTCCAGATGTTCTCGGAGGCCATGGCACTGCCGCCGGGTGAGTTGACCCGTAGCACAACAGCTTTGATGCGGTCGCTCTTGCGGGCCTCCTTGATGTACTTTACGTACTGCTCATCGCCTATCGTGCCCGGTGTGCCATTGCCATCCACAATAGCGCCTTCTGCATAAATGATGGCGATCTTGTCTTTGACGGAGTAGTCCTTGTCTGCTTTGCTGGCTTTGGCATAGGTGCTCAGCCCCACCCGCTTGATGTCTTCGTCTTCTTCCAGCCCGAGGCGCTCGCGCAGGCGGTCGAGGGCAGCATCCCGGTGGTCGATTACGTCGACGAGGCCGCTGCTCAGTGCGCTGTTGGGGTCAATGCCCTCGTAGTCGTTGGCAATCTGCCGCAGTTCCGGTACACTTAGCCCGCGGGCGTCGCTCAGCCCCATCAGGAAGTGGTGGTACACGTCATCCAGATAAGTGCGGATTTGCTGCCGGTTGGCATCGCTCAGCTCGTTGAGGCGGTAGGGCTCGGTGGCGCCTTTGAATTTGCCGGCGTAGTACACCTGCATGTTGACGCCGATGCGGTCCAGCATGTCCTTGAAGAACGGGATTTGCGTGGAGAAACCCCTCAAGTCCACAATGCCCAGTGGGTTGAGGATGACCTCATCAGCGGTAGCCGCCAGGTAGTAGCCGGCCTGGGTGTAGTAATCGCCGTAGGCAATGATGAATTTGCCTTTTTCCTTAAAGGAAATCAGGGCATCGCGGATGACTCCTGAGGAAGCAAGCCCGATGGCGCTCAGTTGCTCTGGCTCCAGAAATATGCCCTTGATGTCGTCGTCTTCGGCGGCCCGGTCAATGGCTTCCACGATGGCCGTCAGCCCCAGGGTGCTTTCCGTTTCGAAGGCAAAAGGGTCGATCTCCAGGTTGTTGGTCTGCTCCGGGATGGGGCGGTCGAGGGTCAGGTGGAGCACCGAGTTGGCCTCTACGTCCTTTACTTTTTCGGAGGCGCTGATCGCCTGCCCGATCACAAGGGCACCAATGCCCATGAGCAGGAAGAAGCCGATGAACAGTCCAAGGCAGGAGGCTAATAAAAATTTCAGAAATTGTCCCATAGAATGGTATGATTATATTCGTTTGACGTTGTGGCTTTCCAGTGCGCCCGGCTGATTTTGGCGGCCAGGCGCGATCCGGGATGATGTTTTTTCCGGGCCCGCAGCGCTTTCCATGCTTCACGGCGCAACCCTGATTACAGGAGGTATAACAGTCGTTTTACGGGTGAGTGTTCTTAAACAGCATCCGAAAATACCGGGCATTTGGAAAGAATGCCGTACTTTTTAGATTAACGGGGGCAAAATATAGAGTAAAATGTCAAATTCAGAACCCTCCGGCGAATAGATGAGGGCGGAACACTTCATTTTGGCGCAAACACCTTATTTTTGAAAAATATTGCCAAAAATCATTGCAGTGCATTTCTGTTTTGAGGAGTGGCGGAAAAGGGGAAACCCGTTCTTAGGAATGCCCGCGCTGCCATTTTTGCTTTATCATTACTGAGACTACAACTTATGAATCATCCGGCCTGGCAAGCTTTTAAAAGTGTTACACCGCATACTATGAGCACCATTACCAGAAAACTACTGAGCGCCTCGGCTTTCCTTTTGTTGAGCTTTACCGCTTTTGCACAGGATATGAGCGTCGCTACCGGCGGCCCGTTTACGCCTCAAAACCTCATCTCGAATATCTTCCTGGGCGAAGGCGTGGAGGTGCTGGATATCCAATTCAACGGCAACCCTCAGTCTGTGGGCTTCTTCAATCAGGCACAGGACGAAATCGGGATTGACCGGGGCATCGTCATGTCCACTGGTTTTGCGGCTTCCAATGCCGGGACGGGCGTGGATCAGGTCGGGGATGATTTCTCCAATTCCAATATGGGCACCAATCTTGCAGACCCCGACCTGCTGGCCATCACCGGTGGGGTAGAGGTGAATGACCTGGTGCGCTACACCATCACTTTTATTCCGATATCGGATACGCTGCGCTTCAACTACATCTTTGGCTCCGAGGAATACCCGGAGTATGCCTGCTCTAACTTCAATGATGTTTTCGGGTTTTTCATCAGCGGGCCCGGCATCAACGGCCCTTTTACCAATAATGCAGAAAATATCGCCCTTCTGCCCGGTACCGACCTGCCGGTGACGATCAACAACCTCAATTCCGGTATGGTGGGGTCAAATGGCAGCATTGGCAACTGCACGCCTCCGGAGGGCAGCCTGGATTACTCCCAATTCTACAACGACAACGACAACTCCAATAATCAACCGGTCTTCGATGGTTTCTCCAATGTCTTCACGGCTGAAGCTGTAGTGCAGCCGTGCAGCACCTATACCATCAAACTGGTGATCGCCGATGTGAGCGACGGGGCTTTCGACTCCGGCGTGTTCCTGGAAGCCAAGAGTTTCGGTACGGGCTCTTTGAATGTCGAGGCTTCTACCGTCAGCCTGGACGGATCGGTGGCGGAGGGCTGTTCGGAAGGGTTGCTCACCTTTAGCCTCCCTGGCCCGGTGGAATCGGATTATCCGATCGACTACCAGATTCTGGGCACGGCTGAGAATGGTGTGGACTATGCCTTTATCCCTTCCGATCTGTTTATCCCTGCCGGCGACAGCGCCATCAGTATCCCGATCATTGCCTTTGAAGATGGCATCGATGAGGGGGAGGAGACCATCCTGATCGACGTGCAGCGGGACCCCTGCAACCGCGATACCATACCTATTCTCATCCGCGAAAACCCGCTGATACCTGCTGATTTAGGCCCGGATGTGCAGCTGTGCCTGGGCGATAGCCTGGAACTGATGGGCGAGCTGCCGGTGCCTTTGCCCCCTCCGCCTTCCTTTACGAGCACTTCCCCCGTCAATATTCCGGCCAACCCGCCAAATGTGCAGTTGTTTTCTTCGGTGACGGCCATCGGGGTCATCCCGCCCACGCTTGGGCCGGGGGTTATCCAATCGGTTTGTATCGACAGTTTTGACCACCGCTGGATTGATGATATGGACTTTTTCCTCATCGGGCCCAACGATCAGTTTATGGAGCTGGCGACCGATGTGGGCGCCGATGGGGGGAATGCCCTGGGGCAGGACTTTTTCATCGATATGTGCTTTACGCCGGAGGCCACCACCAACATCAACACCCTGCCGGTCAGCGATTTGCCTTTTACCGGCAGCTGGGCACCGGAGGGCGTTTGGTCCGACCTTTACGGGGATGATAAGAATTCCAATGGCACCTGGCAGCTCCTGATGATTGACGATACGCCAAGTGCGGGTGGTACCCTGCACAGCTGGACCATCACCTTCAATCCGGTCTACGAGATTGCCTACGAATGGCAGCCTGCCGCCGGGCTGAGTTGTGTGGACTGCCCTAATCCGGTTGCCACACCGGATACCACCACCACCTACATTCTGAATGCCACCGATTCCTACGGCTGTACCACTTCAGATACGATTACAGTTGAAGTCATTGAAGGGCCCGAGGCGCCGGCATTGAACTGTGCGAATGTCACCGGCAGCAGCGTTACGGTGGACTGGGAAGAAGTGGCTGGTGCCAACGGCGGGTACGAAGTCAGTGTGGATGGCGGGCCCTGGATGCCTTCCAATGGCACTTCCGATCATACGGTCAGCAACCTGGGCTTTCTCACCAATGTGACCATTGAAGTGCGTGGGGTGGGCGATTGCCCCGGTTTCTCCAGTACCATCACGTGCCAGACACTGGATTGTGTGCCTCCAAACGTTACCCTGTTGGATACCACGCCGATCACCTGCAACGGGGGCAGCGACGGAGGGGTAGAGGTGAGCGCCTCCGGCACCGTTGGCCCGTATCAGTTTGCACTGAATGGGGTGGAAAACACGACCGGTATCTTCAACGGTTTGTCTGCCGGGACCTATCAGGTAGCGGTAGTGGACGGCGCCAATTGCGGTACGACTTTAAGCATAACCGTCACCGAACCTGCACCACTCGAAATCATCGAACAGATTACGCCGGTCAGCTGCAAGGATGCCGCTGATGGCAGCATGGCCCTGGACATTCCTGCACCCAACGGCCCTTACAGTTTCGACTGGGAAGGGCTTGGCACGGATTCCCTGCAAACGGGGTTGCCTGCGGGCGATTACCCGGTAGCGATTACGGATGTGACGGGTTGTGTGGCTTTGGATACGCTGACGGTCCCGGAGCCCGACAGCCTTTTGGCTACAGCAGCCGTTACGGACATCAGTTGCGCTGGTGATTCCTCGGGTGTGGTCAGCCTTGAGCTGACCGGCGGCACCCTGCCGTATCAAATAACCTACGATGGCGGCCTGGTGGCGGCTTCGGACAGCTCAATGGTAGCCGATATCCCTGCCGGCACGTACGCTGCGAATATTCAGGATGCCAATGGCTGTACCCTGACCGTACCCTTTGAAATACAGGAACCTTCACCGCTTGCCCTGCAACTATCCGGCACGGATGCGCTGTGCGCGGACAGCCTCAGCGGGCGTGCTGTTGTAGTTCCCACCGGGGGCACAGCTGCATACAGCTACCTATGGCGAAGCGATGGGGCGCTCATCGGCACGGACTCTGTCATTGCGGAGGTGCCGGCCGGCACGTACGTCCTGGAGCTGACCGATGCCAACGGCTGCCTGCTCACCGATTCCATCAGCATAGGGGAGCCCGACAGCATTGCTTATGAACTGCTGCCTTTCCCGGCCAGTTGCGCTGGCTTGTCAGACGGTGGCGTGGAGGTAACGGCTTCCGGCGGCACCGGCACACTGATTTACAGCTGGAGCGATATTGGGGCGGGGCCCGAAGACCGCGCTGACCTGGGCAGCGGCACCTATTTCCTAACGATTAGTGACGACAACAACTGTACCGTAGCCGATAGTTTTTCGGTTGCGCAACCTGATGTTTTGCTGAGTACCACGGAGGCCACCCCTACACAATGCAATGGTGATGCTTCAGGTACAGCAACGGTGACGCCCGCAGGGGGCACCGGGCCCTACACCTACCTGTGGGCAGATGGGCAACAAGACTCCATTGCCACGAGCCTGCTGGCGGGCCCGATTCAGGTAACGGTGACCGATGCGAACGGGTGCACGGCTTTGGATACCGCAGTCATTGCGGAAGCCACCGAACTGGCCGTTTCCTTTGCGCCCAATGACCCGCTTTGTCAGGGTACGCCCACCGGCAGCATCACGGTAACTCCGGAAGGAGGGGCAGGAGGCTACACCTTCGCCTGGAGCGATCAGCAAAGCACGGCTACAGCTTCCAACCTGATGGCGGGGACCTACACCCTCACCCTCACGGATGCCAACGGGTGTACCCTAGCAGACTCCGTAACCCTGCAGGACCCGGAGGCGCTGAGTTCTTCCACCAATTCGACAATGGCGACCTGTTTGCCGGAACCCGATGGCTCTGCCACCGTAGTTGTAGGGGGAGGAACCCCCGGTTACGAATACGAATGGAGCAACGGGCAGGCCGTACCGGTGGCTCAGGGGTTGAATGAAGGCATGTATATGGTCACCGTGACCGATGCCAACGATTGCGCGATCGTAGATACGGCTTATGTGGATGCCATCCCGGAGCTCGACCTGGATTTCACAACTCAGCAAACCTCCTGTAATGGCGCTGCAGATGGTTCGATCACCATTACCCCGGGCGGGGGCGATGGCAACTACACCTACAGCTGGAGCAACGGGCTGCCTGCACAGCCGGGCCAAACAGGCCTGGAAAGCGGGGTTTACGGCCTGACGCTTACGGACGGTTTAGGTTGTGAAGCGACCGCTTCGATTACGGTCGCCCAGCCCTCTGCCATCGTCATTACTGCTGATGTGGACCGGGTAACCTGCTCGGGTGGCGAGGACGGGCAAATTGCCCTGACCGTCACCGGTGGCACGCCGCCTTATACCACCACCTGGAGCAATGGCGCAACCGGGCTGAATATTGGCAATCTCGGATTGGGCACCTACACCGCAACCGTGCGTGATGCCAATAACTGTGTCGCTACCCTTGACGTAACCGTCGCCGAATCCAGCCCCATCAGCCTCTTCGGTGCAATGACGGCGGTGGAATGTTACGGTGAGCGCAGCGGCGGGGCTTCCATTGAGGTATCCGGTGGGCTGCCGCCTTATACCTATCTCTGGTCCAACGGGGAGACGGACTCCCTGATCACCGGTGTGGCGGCGGGTGCCTACACGGTATCTATTACGGATGCCGCCAATTGCACTCAAACGGAGACCATTGTCATTGAACAACCCGATACGGCACTAATGGCAACCGTGGAAGCGCTGGATGTCAGCTGTTTTGGTGATGAAGATGGCCGCATTGAAATTTCGGCAAGCGGCGGAACACCAACCTACCGCTACTCCATAGACGGCGGGGCCTTTTTCTCCGGCAATTCCACCTTCATTGGACTGGAGCCCGGCACCTACGACATTCAGATTACAGACGCCAACGACTGCCGCTTCTTTGCGGAAGATGCCGTCATTGGCGAGCCGGATGAAATCATCGTAGATCTTGGAGGCACCCAATCCATCAATTACGGGGATTCGCTCCGGCTCAACCCGGAGATTACCGGTGGTTTGTCGCCCTTTGGATATGAATGGTTCCCCAAGGACTCCTCCATTCTGAGCTGTTTCCGCTGTAGCGCGCCTCTGGCTACCGTTGAGTTTCAGCGGAGCATACAGGTGATTGTCACGGATATCGCCGGGTGTACCGGAGAAGCCATCATGACGCTGTACGCCCGGAAATTCCGCCCCGTGGAGGTGCCAACCGGCTTTACGCCCAATGGCGATGGCAATAACGACATCCTCAATGTGCTGGCGCGCGAAGACATCGAAGTGGATATTCTGACCTTCCGCATCTTCGACCGCTGGGGCGAGTTGGTCTTTGAGCGCAAGGACATCCAACCGAATCAGCCGTCGGAAGGCTGGGACGGCGACTACCGCGGGGCACTGGCACAGCCGGGCGTCTACCTGTGGGTCGTGGAAGTGGAATATGCAGATGGGCTTACGGAGGTCTTTAAGGGGCAGACGACACTTATTCGTTAAAAAAGTTAATGATGAACCGCATCCTAATCATCCTAATGGCCTTGAGCGCCGCATTTTGTTCTAAGAACTCCACATCGCATTCAGAGACGGCGGCCACGGCTGAGGCTGGTGCCGAAAAGCCCGCCTACGCCATCGTCATCCACGGTGGGGCAGGGACCATCCTGCCGGAAAACATCACCGGGGAACAAGAGGCCGCTTACCGGGAAGCCCTGAACGCTGCCCTGACGATTGGGGAGGACATCCTCAAGGCCGGTGGCAGCAGCCGGGATGCGGTGGAGCAAACGATCATCTACCTGGAAGATTCTCCTCTGTTCAATGCCGGCAAAGGAGCAGTCTTTACCAGCGACGGGCAAAATGAGCTCGACGCGTCTATCATGGATGGTGCCACCCGGAATGCAGGCGCGGTGGGTGGATTGCACCACGTACGCAACCCCATCCGGGCCGCGCGGGCGGTACTGGAGCATTCGAGGCACGTACTGCTGACGGGGGCGGGCGCAGAAACCTTTGCCATCGAGCAGGGGCTGGATACCGTCCCTGCCGATTATTTCTACACGGAAAGCCGGTGGAATGCCCTGGAGCGCGCCCGGGCGGCGGAGAACCAAAAAAGTGGCGCATTGCTGCCTGTGGATTACAAATACGGGACGGTAGGCTGTGTGGCGCTGGACAAAGCGGGCAACATCACGGCGGGTACCTCCACCGGTGGCATGACTAATAAGCGTTACGGCCGTTTCGGGGATGTGCCGGTGATAGGCGCTGGTACTTATGCGGATAATGCGACCTGTGGCGTGTCCTGTACCGGGCACGGGGAGTATTTCATCCGGTACGCTGTCGGGCACGATATGACCGCATTAATGGCCTACAAAGGGATGAGCCTGGAAGCGGCCGGTCAACATATTATCCACGAAAAACTAAAGGAAGCAGGCGGTGCAGGCGGGCTTATTGCCATCGACAAAAATGGCAACATTACGATGCCTTTCAATACGCCCGGCATGTACCGTGGGTATGCGCGCCCGGGCGAACGTGAAGTGGGCTTGTTTGGGGAAATAGCGGAGTAAGTGCGTTCCCGGCAATGTCCCCGGCTGCCCTAAAACTGCAGCATTTCCCGTGCTTCGCGTGCATCAGCAGGCTGCCCGAGTACTTCCATTTCAAGCGTTGCAGGCTGTCCCGGCTTCTGATTGATGCGGCGGAGTTGAGCCGGCCGGAGTACCGCAATTTCGTCATCAGGCGTAACCACCCAAATCAGGTTGTCGGCGTTTTGGTTCAGGCCTTCCACCACCTCACTGCCCGAGTAAAACTGATAGACGGTGTTTTTGCTCTTGTCCACCAGGTACATTTTATGCTTCTGGTACGTATTGCCGTACTGGTCTTTGTACTTCGCCTTCAGAGGCTGAGCGGCGACGGGTACCGGGCGGGCGCAGTTCCACACGCCGAGTTTGTCGGCTTTGAACCGGTTCATCACCTTGCTGCGCACCAGATGTTGGAGGTCCCGGGTACTTTCCTCCCCGGCAATCGTCTCATCGTAGCGGGCAATAGCGGCTTGCTTTTCCTGTTCTGCCGTTTCAACGATGACGGCCCGTTCTTCGCTCAGGCGGGCTTCCCGGTCTTCCATCGTTTTCTGGTAGGTGGTCAACTCCTCACTGTAGCGGTTCAGGGCATTTTGATAGTCCTCGCCCATCAGTACAGGGCTTACGATCAGGGTGACCTGGTTTTTCGGATGGATCAGCGTAAGTTCGTAGTCCCGGTTGTTGATTGGGCGAATGCTGACGGACTCCCATTCCACGCCAAAAGCTCTGGAATCGTAGGCTGGGCTGTCTTCCGAAATTTGCCAGATGACATTTTGATACATTTGCTGCAATTGGGCCAGCTCACTTTTCACCTGCCCGTTCCGGGAATCTTCCACCTGCACGGAGCCGTCCAGGAAGTTGAGTTCCAGCGTAGGCCGGTCGCCACTGGCTTGCACCGGGCGCAGAGGCTTCACCAGGGAAGGGATGCTGCCTTCGAGGGCGGACAACCGTTTCTCTTTGCGGGCTTCGATGGCCTGCAATTCGCTGAGCAGGGCATTTTTTTCTTTTTGGTAGGGGTCATTTGCCATCGTCTGCCCGTCAGCCATCAGTTGCAGCTGATCGATGTCCTGATAGCGCCACTGATTGATCAGGGTATCCAGGAAATAGACGTTGTAGGTGGGCGGTGCGTTGAGCTGGTCAGCCCGGATCAGGATTTCAGAGGCGAGTTCGATGTCAATTTTCTTGCCCACCGCCAGCTGGACCCGTTGCCCGTCCTGCTCGGCGTAAAGCTCGATCATGCCCGCTGACTCCAGCTGATAGGCGTTGCCGGCAGAATCGTACCGCATGGGGATGCCCGAGGTGAAGAAGTCCACATAATCGTGCATCTCCCGGTAAAACACATCCACCTCTCCGCCGATGAGCTGGCCGTAATCATTAGCAAAGGCTGCGGCAGGGACAACCAATTTTGACCCGCTGGGGTACTCATAAACCCCACCTTTGGCGGTATTCACCCTGAAATTGGCGAAAGCCGGTGCGGCCAGGGACTCGATGGGCTGATCGATGAAAGGTTGGTCCGCCAGGAAAGCGGCATTGCTCATTGGAGGCGCCGTTTCACCAGAGAAAAAGGCAGCCCTTACCCCGATTACCAGCAAGGCTACGGCAGCAGCAGCGCTCAGGCTACGAAAGGCCAGCTTCCGGATTTTTGCTGTTCGTTGTGCCCGTTGTGCAGCGTGGTACTGCCCCAGCAGCGCATCGAAGTCGCGGTGCTTGCCGATGTCTGGCCCGGAGGGCAGGTCAGGGTTGATTTTAAAATTGTAGTTTTTGCTCATGGTTGCTGGTTTTGCAGCCCGGCCAGGGGCGTCCAACAGGCATAAATTCCAGGCACTGCGTTTCCGCTCGGTCTTGTGGTCAGGGGATACATCATTTGCCCAGATTTTTCTTTATACGGTTCAGAATCCGGAAAGTCTTCACTTTGGCGTAGTTTTCCGTAATTCCCAATATTTCGCCAACTTCCTTGTACGGGCGCTCCTCGAAGAAGCGCAGTTCAATAATCTGTAGGTCCTCCTCCTTCAGCGCGTCCAGTGCCTGAACGAGCAGAGGCGTGAGGTCTTCCGGTATTTCCCGGCCGATTTCTTCGGCCAGGTGCGACAGGGGGGCATCCTCAATGGTGACCACCCTGTTTTTATTGGCTTTGCGGAAATACTGAGCGATTTCATTGCTGGCAATCCGGTAGAGCCATGCGGAGAAAGGCACCCCCTGGTATTCGTAGCGGTGGATTTTCTGCATAGCCTTCAGGAACACCTGCGAGCAAAGGTCTGCCGTCAGCATCTCATCTGTAGTCCGGCGAAAAATGTAAAGATAGATGGGCTCGTGGTAGCGCTCATAGAGGGGCCTGAACATAGCGGGGTCCTTTTGAGCAGCCTGCACTTCAAGCCACTCTTCCTGCATGTCTGCTTCTGAGACCGTCCGCTTGGGCGCACTCATAGGAATGGTTTTTGCAAAAGAACGGCTTAATTGCAAATTCGATAGCATCTATCCTGCATTTTTTCCGAAAGCCTGGCGCTTACCGTCAGGCTAATGGTCTAATTGGGTTTTTAAAAAGCCCCGGGGCATCCAATTAATTAGGAACATCGGAAAAACCTGTCCCTAAAATTTGGTTCGTTGCCTTCATAATGCGGGAGGTAGGATTGGTTACAGGGGGGTGGGAACTTTATGCCTGAATGTGCGTAATTTAGAAAGGTAAATGCAATTATTTGGCCCTCTTTTTTCGTTTTGCGATCTGATCAAACCCTGTTCAATGAAAAAACTAAGCCTGATTCCTGCTCTTTTACTTTTGTTGTTCGCAGTAAGCTGCCGTGAAGAAGCCATAGAGATCAACAGTATTGAGGACTTCGAAGCCTTCCTGGAGGAAGAAATGGACGATCAGAATATCCCGGCTGCCGCAGTGCTGATTTTCAGGGGAGAAGAGGTATTGTATGAGCAGTATGCCGGTTTTGCGAATCTCGAAGACGGGGTCGCCTTACAACCTGACCATCTTTTCCTGGTTGCTTCCATCTCTAAGGTCGTTACGGCAACTGCCCTCCTTCAGTTATACGATGAGGGCGCTTTTCAACTGGATGACCTGGTCAATGATTACCTGCCTTTCGAGGTAAACGTACCGGGTTATGCCCGACCCATCACATTTCGGATGCTGCTCACGCATACCTCCGGCATAGCCGACAATGGCCCGGTTATGGACGAGCAGTACTATTATGGAGAGGACCCGCCAATACCTTTGTCTTTCTTCATCGAAAACTACCTGTCGCAGGGCGGGCAGTTTTACGATGCCGATGAAAACTTTTATGACTTCGAGCCGGGCACCGATTATGAATACAGCAATATCGGGAGTGCCCTGATCGGTGTCCTTGTGGAAGAAATTTCGGGGCTCGGTTTCAACGACTATTGCAAAGCTGAGATTTTCAGTCCGCTGCAGCTGTCCCATACTTCCTGGCGGCTGGACGAAATTTCGGGACGGATTGTTACGCCCTACGACGATATCGGTGGGCAAAATGAACCCATTGATCATTACACCAATGCCGACTATCCCAACGGCGGGCTCCGGACGACTGCAAGGGACCTGCACAAAATCGCTGCGGCCATTGCCGGCGACGGGCAGTTTGCCGGGGTCAGCTTGCTGAAGCCCGCTACTGCACAGGCGATGATGGCCCCTCAGATCGCCCATATCGACGATGAAGTGGGGTTGCACCTTTTTGAATTGTACGAGCCTGATGCTTTGTGGGGACACGATGGGGGTGAACAGGGCGTGGCTACCATCATGGGCTTTAACCGGGCTGCAAAAACTGGGGTCATCCTGTTGACCAATCAGGGCGAAGCTGATCTGGAGGATTTGTTGGTTGGGGCTTATCAGTTGGGGGTGAAGCTTTGATCTGTAGACTACGGAATATAAACCACGGAAGACACAGAATATGGCTTCAGTTGCGGTGTGCCAGAGGAGCTTTCCGTGCATTCTGTGGTTAATATCGGTGTGCTGCGATAGGGGACCACGGAAGACACGGAACACACGGAATATGGCTTCAGTTGCGGTGTGCCAGAGGAGCATTCCGTGTATTCTGTGCATTCTGTGGTTAATATCGGTGTGCTGCGATAGGGTGACCACGGAAGACACGGAATATGGCTTCAGTTGCGATGTGCCAGAGGAGCATTCCGTGTATTCTGTGCATTCTGTGGTTAATATCGGTGTGCTGCGATAG
>JANSXW010000309.1 GCA_024742755.1 bacterium
AAAAGGTAGAATTTCCACCCCCGACCCCCGCCAGGACTTTAATGGTTTTGTGTTGGATATTGGTGTATAGCGGGGGACACGAGCGGTGCCGGTCGTTGTGGCTGGGCATGCCAGTCAGGTTGCAACTCCGAAGTTGCCACCTGACTTAAAGCTTTGATGTGCTAAGGTACTCAGGCGGCGATTTAGGAATCGCGGCCTGAGGCTGGGCCTGTGGTGTATAGCGGGGGGCACGAGCCTTCGCTTGTGGGGTTGGGCGAGCGTTGCCGGTCGTTGTGGCGCTGTTTTTTGGTAATGAAAAAGGTAGAATGTCCACCCCCGACCCCCGCCAGGATTGTAATGGTTTTTGTGTTGGGTGATGGTGTATAGCGGGGGACACAAGCGGTGCCGATCGGTGTGGCTGGGCTTTCACATTTCGTACCTGTCTGCCATGGCCAGCCAGGCAGGCCTATGGCACGAGGCAGCGGTTGGTCTTGGGGGTTACCTATATTTTGCCCCTAATGGGGCATTGGACTGGGTTGGGGCTTCCGGGGCCGAGTGTTGGCGGTGGCTGGTTCGCCTGGGGCGAGACAATTAATTGTCGTCTCCGGGAAGACCGCGCGGCGTTCTCAACCTTAACCTTGGTTAGGTCTTGCACTGGACCAACCTTGACCTGGGCTAGGCTTTGCCCGGGTCCAACCTCAACCTAGGCTGGGCTTTGCCCGAGGCCAACCTTGACCTTGGCAGGGGCTTCCGGGGCCGACCGTTGGCGGGTTTCCGGGGACGGTGTCTGGTTCGCCTGGGGCGCGACAATTAATTGTCGTCTCCGCGAAGACTGCGCGGCGCCCTCAACCTAAACCTCGGCTAGGCTTTGCCCGGGTCCAACCTTAGCCTTTCCGGGCGCATTCTTGAGATTCGAGCGGTGCTGGTCGGTGTTGCTGGGTTTTCAAAGTGTCGAAAAAATAAAATCTGCCCGGTTTCCGGAAGAGGGAACAGTTTTTTCAATGGTACCAAATCTATCAGATTTACTATTTTTGCGAAGCTTTTCTCTAATTAAAAAATGTATTGATATGAAATCTTTGCTTTTCGCGCTTTCCGCGATGCTCTTTGCCACCGGCTTAAGTGCCCAATCTTTGGAGATAGAATCTGAATTTCCACCCAATAGCCCGACCTGGCCGATGTTGTGGGACCTTGAAGTGGATGAAGGCGGCAATTTGTACGTCTGCAGTGCACTGGGTGGGTTATTTGTGAAGACCGGAAACGAATGGCAGTCCTTTGAGCTTGATCCTGAGGTGGATACGAAGGCCTATGGCGTGGCAGTTGATAGCGACAGCGTAATTTGGGTGGCTACCGACCGAGGACTGTTTGAGGTCAATAGCGGAGTGGTGACACACTATACAACGGAGAACAGCGGCCTGCCGTATGATGAGCTGCGGACCATTGAAGCCCATGGCAATGAACTTTGGATGATCGCGCCTGATTTTGGGCTAATCCGGAAGTCTGGTGAGGATTATACGGTGTACAATACAGATAATGCCCCATTTGAATCTGATGTGCTCAGGAATCCACTGGCCATTCAGTCTGACGGGCGGGTAATCTTGTCTACGTCTGGCTTTGTTTACTTTTTGAATAATGGGTCCAACTGGCAGGTCCTGGACTTGTACGACTTGGTTGGTGGCTGGAACCTGCGGGTCGCGGATATTTTCGTTGATCACAATCAGGATATCTGGTTTACGACCAACTCAGGTGTGTTAAGGTATGATGACAGCTCCGGCAATCTGCAGGATATGGGTAATGTATACGGGGAGCGCAGTTATCAGGGGATTCTTTACACGCCGGGCGGTGAGCTTTGGGTTGGTGACCTTTACGATGGTATTCGCTACTTTGACAGTGATCAGGAAGAATACTATTTCGATTCAGAAGTGAACAGCGATATTCCCTCACAGATTTTTGATATGGTATTGCACAACGATACGGTTAAAGTGGTCGGCAATATCGGTGCAAAAATCGCCAGTCTGTCTGTCGTTTTCATAGATGCAGACAATGACGGCTTCTTCGATGGGGAGGACTGCGATGACAGCAATCCGGATATCTACCCGGGGGCGGAGGAAATCCCCAATAACGGTATAGATGAAGACTGCGACGGCAGTGACCTGGTGGTATCTGTGGATGAGGCGTTCAGGGCGGCGGTCCGGGTTTTCCCTAATCCTGCTGCGGCTGTACTGTACGTAGAAGGGCCCTGGGACGAAACACCTACGCTGATGCTGCATAGCCTGGATGGGAAGTTGGTAAAAGGACCACTTCAAGCTGCGGAGTTGCCCTTAGCTGGCCTTGTGGAAGGAAATTACTTGCTTACGGTCGAAACGAGGCAGGCAAAGGCGGCTTATCAGGTGTACCTTCAACCGTAGGTGAGGGTGGATCCAATAGGCGAGCGGTGGGTTTTTAGAACGCCGGGGGAAGGGACCTCCTTCGTCGAGACTTCGGCGGTCGGGGAGTGCCTGCGGCGTAGGGCGAGCGGTGCCGGTCGTTGTTGCTGGGGTTGCCTGTCAGGTCGCAACTCCGAAGTTGCCACCTGACTTTAAAGCTTTGATGTGCCAAGGTACTCAGGCGGCGATTTAGGAATCGCAGCCTGAGCCTGGGCCTGCTTGTCAGGTCGCAGCTCCGAAGTTGCTGAAAATTAAAAAGGTTGAACCTCCACCCCCGCCCCCCGCCAGGATGGGAATGGTTTTGTTTTGGTTATTGGTGTATAGCGGGGGACACGAGCAGTGCCATAGGAGCATTCTTGGGAGACGAGCGTTGCCGCTGGTGCATTCCTGGGGCC
>JANSXW010000060.1 GCA_024742755.1 bacterium
TGGAGTACTTGTTCTTCTTGCCATTATATTCTTGGGGCGCTTCTATTTCAATAAACAGTCCCGTTCCGGCCTGGCCGATCGGTACCGCGATGAGAAGAGGAGCTCCCGCCTCGCTGCACGCAATAAGTATCCGGAAGTAAATGTATTCAATTATTCACCCATGTTCCTGCGCGTCGCTGCTATCGCCGTACTGGCGCTGGTAATCGGAGCCTTCAACTGGACCGTCTACGAGAAAGAGGTCTATATCCCTGAAGATGCTCTTGCAATGGATTTTGATATCGAAGTTGAAAAGCCCCGTACTGCGGAGCCGCCTCCTCCACCTCCACCACCTCCTCCTCCAAAAATTGAGGCGGTAGCGGAGATTGACATAGACGAAGAGGATGACTTCGAATTCGAAGACCAGTCTATCGACGCCGACACCTACATTGACGCACCTGTCTTTGAAGAAAAGAACGATGCACCACCTCCACCTCCTCCGCCCCCACCTCCTCCTCCCAAGGAAGAAGCTGCGGAAATCTTCAAGGTGGTAGAGGAAATGCCTCGATTCCCCGGCTGTGAAGAAATGACAGCCAGTGCTTCCGAAAAGCGGATGTGCGCCAACAAAAAGATGCTTCAGTTCATCTACGAGAACATCCGGTACCCTTCCGTGGCCCGGGATAACAACATCGAAGGTACAGTAGTCGTAAGCTTCGTTGTAGACACCGACGGCACCATTGATGATGCTCAGGTGGTACGGGAAATCGGCGGCGGTTGTGGCGCAGAAGCCCTCCGGGTAGTCGAAATGATGAACAGCATGGATGAAAAGTGGACCCCGGGCCGTCAGCGCGGACGGGAAGTAAAAGTCCTCTTCAACTTGCCAGTGAAATTCAAACTGGAGATCAACTAGGCAATATTAGCTTAAGCAAATAGCACAAAAAAAAGAACCGGAGCCAGGATGTATTTCCTGCTCCGGTTTTCTTTTTCAGCGTCCTGCTACGAGGCGGGAACCCTTTGACAAAGGAGGCTTAGCCGAGGTGGGCGCGTACCATCCATGCCATTTTCTCATGCTCCTCCATCAATGCGATGAGGAAGTCCTGTGTGCCGGCATCGTTGTACTCTTCCATTACTACGTCCTGATCGTGGCGCAGAAACTGTATAATAGCTTCATGGTCAGCGAGGAGGTTTTTAAGCATTTGCTCCGCATTGCCGTTGAGATGACCGGTTTCTTCCAGTCGGGCCTCTTTCTTAAATTCCTCCATAGAGCCCGGAGAGAAAAAGCCGAGGCTGCGGATACGCTCCGCGATATCGTCGATATGGTCTTCCAGGTTATCGTACTGCTCTTCAAAGAAAGCATGAAGCTGCTGGAAGTGGATGCCGGTAACGTTCCAGTGGTAATTGCGCAGTTTGATGTAAAGCACATGCTCATCTGCAAGCAATTGCTTCAGCGCGTGAGCTACGCCCTGACGGTTAGAAGTTTCAATGCCGATATTTACATCCACTTTTTCGTGGGTCAGATTTTTAATTTCGGTACTCATATTGTGTTTTGGTTTTTGACTCGCCTATTACAACGTAGGCGGTCATCCAAAGTTGACGGATTGAGCTGTCCGCGCCTTATTTAGAAATGTTCTGCCTGAAGCACGCCCAGCTGAGCGATAACTTCCTCAGGGTCACGCTGATCCTCGTGCAGCCATAGCCGCCGGAAATCGCCATTTTTGTCGTAGTCCCTGGCTTGCTTCTGGGTATTGAAGACCCGGTCGCGCGGGTCATTGCCCACCCCGCCGGCGTACATCCAGTTGCCATAATTGCTGGCTACATCGTAGTCGACCAGGAGGGATTCAAACCAGGCTGCACCTTTGCGCCAGTCCTGTTTTAGCTGATGGACCAGGTAAGAAGCAACATTTTGCCGCCCCCGGTTGCTCATAAAGCCGGTGTAAAGCAATTCCCGCATATTGGCATCCACAAAATCGTCTCCCGTCGTACCGGTCATCCATTTATGAAGGGCTTTAGGGCTGTTTTTCCAACGCACGCCCTTGTCCTGTATGCCGCCTTTGAAGAAGATTTTGCGCCCGTACCGCATGGCAACGTACTTGAAGTATTCCCGCCACAGCAGTTCGAACTTCATCCAGTACGTATCTTTATTTTTGGTGCGTTCCGCTTCATAAGCTTCTACCTCGTGCCAGATAGCCCGGGCGGAGATGCTGCCATTGGCTAGCCAGGCTGAAAATTTGGAGGAGTAATCGGCCCCGATCAGCCCATTGCGGGTCTGTTTGTAGGAAGCCAGCGCGTCGGTGTCCCAAAGATAGTGGTCGAGGCGGGTGTAGGCAGCAAGTGCGCCGCCTTTGAACGCCAGCACACCCCGGTCGTCCTGCACAGGCGCAGGATAGCCCAGGCTTTCCAGGGTAGGCAGGGCTGTTGCCTCAAAAGCCATGGTGGCAATCGTTTCAGGCGGGTCCAGCGGAAGCGGGACTTCTGCATATTTTTCCACCCGCTTTCGGAATTGTGTGAAGACATCCGGCGTCTGCTCCACAGCGAAGGGCACGTCTTCGGGGTTGACCAATAGCTGGCTGTGGTAAAGGTGGAGCGGCAGGTGCTTGGTCAGTTGGGCTTCGGTTTGCAGCTCTTCATGCGTGTATTCATGGGAAGCGAAAACGGCTGTACAGCCATGGGCTTCCGCCAATTGGGGAATGACTTTTTCCGGCATGCCCACTTTGACCAGCAGTCCGCTGCCTTTTTCCTGCAGGTCATCCCTGAGATCTTCCAGGCTTTCCAGCAAAAACTTAAGACGGTAGGGGCCAAGCCGGGTGAAGCCCCAGCGGTCAGGCTGCAGCAGGCGTTCATCCAGTATATAAACAGGCAGGATGGCTTCGTGCTTCCGGAGCGCTGCATGGAGCGCCGGGTGGTCGGTAAGCCGCAGGTCGTTGCGGAACCACAAGATGGCTTTGGACATGGGTGTTCGTTTTTGGTGGGTGTAACAAAGAAGCCGGTGATTGGTTTGTCAGCTCAATACCATAAGGTCTACGTACTTTTCCTATCTTTGCGCCCAATAAACCGCAATCATGTATAAAGGCAAGAAAGTCATCGCAGTGCTGCCTGCTTATAATGCTGCACTGACGCTTGAAAAAACCTATAACGAGATACCTTTTGACCTGGTGGATGAAGTTATTCTTTGTGATGATGCCAGTAAGGACAATACTTCCGAGCTGGCCCGTCAAATTGGCATTGAGCACGTGATTACCCATCAGACCAACAAGGGCTACGGGGGCAACCAAAAGTCCCTCTACAACAAGGCCTTGGAACTGGGGGGCGATATCGTGATTATGCTGCACCCGGACTACCAGTATACCCCTAAGCTGATCCCGGCTATGGTCAACATCATTGGCGATGAGCTTTATCCTGTGGTGCTGGGCTCCCGGATTCTCGGCAAAGGAGCCCTGGCAGGGGGAATGCCCCTCTACAAATACATCGCCAACCGCGCCCTGACGCTGACTCAAAACCTCCTGATCAACTACAAGCTTTCAGAATACCACACGGGTTACCGGGCATTTAGCCGGGAAGTGCTGGAGTCCATCAACTTCAACGCCAACTCCGACGACTTTGTCTTTGACAACGAGATGCTTTCCCAGATCATTTACGCCGGGTTTCATATTGCGGAGGTGACCTGCCCGACCAAATACTTTGAAGAGGCTTCTTCCATCAATTTTGCGCGCAGCAGCAAGTACGGTCTGGGCGTGCTGCGGGTATCCGTCAGCCACCTGCTGCAGCGGCTGGGGCTGGGGCGTTTCCGGATTTACGAACAGCCAAAAAAGCATGCCGAAGCGAGACCTTAAGCAACAGTTAGAAGCATTAGTTGACTACTATAATCAGCCCGGCTTTATTGAGGATGACCCGATAAGCATCCCGCATCAGTTTACCCGCAGGCAGGATATTGAGATCATGGGCTTCTGGGCAGCAATGCTGGCCTGGGGGCAGCGCAAGACGATCATCAACAAAGCACAGGAGCTGGTAGCATTGATGGATGGCGCTCCCTACGAATTTATTACGCAACATACAGAGGAAGACCGCGCCCGCTTCCTTCGCTTTAAGCACCGGACCTTTCAGCCTACCGATACGCTTTATTTTCTGGATTTTTTTCAGCGCTACTACCGGGCACATGATTCTCTGGAAACGGCTTTTGCCCGCCATCTCCATGCAGGCGCGGAGCATGTGGGGCCTGCGCTGGCCGGGTTTCACGAAGATTTTTTCGATCGTCCCTTTGCGCCACAGCGTACCCGCAAGCATGTGGCAACGCCCGTGCGGAAGTCGACCTGCAAGCGGCTCAATATGTTTCTGCGTTGGATGGTGCGCACTGATGAGCGCGGGGTGGATTTTGGGCTTTGGAAAACCATACGCCCCGGACAGTTGCTGATGCCGCTCGATGTGCATGTGGAGCGCGTAGCCCGGCGGCTGGGGCTGCTCACCCGAAAGCAGGCAGACTGGCAAGCTGTGCTGGAACTTACCAAAGCGCTGAGGCGCTATGACCCTGCTGATCCCGTAAAGTATGATTTTGCCCTGTTTGGGATGGGCGTATTGGAAGGAAAGCAGCCTTCTACTCCCGGTCAAAGCGAAGCTCCTGAATAAGCTGCCGGCCGTTCTTCTCTTTCATGTAAATGTACACCCGGAAGGTCTGCCCATTGGCAGTGAGGTTGCCAATGCAGTACTGAGAATCATTATTACGGGCGGCTCCCTTATGTACGGTGCTCCAGCCGGATGGGCGGTTCTGGCTAAAGAACTGCCGCACGACGCCTATGGCATCAGCTTTGGCATACACATCGTCTTTGTCTAAAATGGAAACCTCCACGGACTCGTCGAAGTAGTTGCCCAGTGTTGTGGCATCTCCCTGACTGATCGCCTGCGTAATGGCAGACAGGTTCGCCGGGGACTGGAGTGCAGCAGGAAGCAAAAAGGCAAGAAAGAGTAAGCTTTTCATATTGCTTTGGTTTTTGTTCATGGGTTGCCTCAAATACTAATTTACAACATTTGTCTGTCATTTAGACTCCATGTGATGTTAAAGTCACACTTTTGTCATTTGGGCCGTACCAAAAACGGGTAGTTAACGCTTATTGGTTTTTAGAAATTGTGCAGCCGCACATTAATTGTTGAAAGCAGGAGGGCGGGGCCGGGTTCGTTCTTCCACCCGAAATATTTTTTGCACCCATTCCCAGTCGCTGGCCCGGTCGCAGTTGATGCAGAGGTTATTGATAGGGTGGCCGCTCCAGCTGTAGATTAAGGATTGCGGAGGATAGGCAGTGCCCTGTAGCATCGTGCCGTAGGTTTGCCCCGGTGCCGTATACTCCCAATAGTGAATGCCGTGTTTGCGCTCAAACTGTATCGCATCGGCTACCTTGATGCCGCCATCGGGCAGCCGCGCCAGAAAATGGCCGCTGTAAATGGTATGGATGAAGGCCCAAACGGAAGCCTCGAAGTTGGGGAATACCACAAATGCAGCCGGGTCAGGGTCATTGCGTACATGATGGGCACAAAAGCCGAGCTGTTCGCAAATCCAGGGTTTGCCGTGGTGCCGGATGCCAAAGTAGTTGAAGGTCCGGTTGGCCAGAAAGGAAGTGCCCCAAAAGGACTCCCTCGCGGCTTTGCTAAGCAGTGCCCGCCAGTCAGCAAGGTATAGCCGGCCATAAAGCTGGCAGGCCGCCGCCGCATCCTCATAGAAAGCATCCTGCAGCCGTTCCTGCCACTGATCGGGCAATGCACTGCTTCTGGGGACCTTGATATAGCGGCGCTGTGTCTCAGGAATGAAGCCAATCAGGTTGGGCGCAATGGCTTCCAGCCCGGCCAGCGCTTGTTGCACACGGTCGGTGGAAACAGCAGGTGGGCTGCCTTCAGGCCACTGTGCAGCGAGAGGGCTAACGGTGGTCAGCAGCAGTAAAGTCCACATGAAATTCAGGCAGGGGCGCATATTTTTTGATAAAGGTAAGGAACTGGAGGATTTTATACTATTTGGACTGCCGGTATCGTTAACAGGAGCCGAATGGCCATACGGACCGCGGAGTTTACTATCTTTAACCCCCTCAAACTTCCATCGCCAACCTGGATAATGCTATGACGAAAACGGAAACCCCTATTGTTGCTGCCGCTGAGCAATACGTAAAGCGTTTTTACGAGGAAAACTTTCAGGGCAATCTGCCTTTTCATGATTACAGGCATTTCGAAAACGTTGTCAACGCAGTACAATTGATCGGTGAAGCCTGTGAGCTTCAGGAGGAGGACCTCGAAGTGCTTCGGCTGGCAGCCTGGTTTCATGACCTGGGCTATTTCGAATCCCCGGAAGGGCATGAGTCACGGAGTGCGGCATTAGCAGGGGCTTTTTTACAGGAACATGATTATTCGGAGGGCCAAATTGAGAAAGTCAAGGCTTGTATCCTGGCGACCCGCCTGCCTCAGTCTCCCGAAACCTTGCTTCAGGAAATACTCTGCGATGCAGACCTCAGCCACCTGGGCAACGCCCACTACTGGGACCGTTGTGGCAGGCTGCGGCAGGAAATGGCGATTGCCCGAGGGATCGTGATGTCAGACCCGGAGTGGGTGGAATTTGAGATCAACTTCCTCATGCAGCACAGCTACCATACGGATGTGGCCCGGGAGCTCTTCAACGAGCAAAAACTGAAGCACATCAAACAGCTGAATAAGCAAAAGCTCCGCCTCAATCCGGATACCCTGAAGGTGATGCAGGAGGAAGAGCAGTCCAAAAAGAAAAAGAAGAAGAAAAAAAAGAAGAAGGGCAAGGAGGGAGATCAGCTCAAGGAACTCAACCTGGGCAGAGGCGTGGAAACCATGTACCGGACCACTTACCGCACACATGTCAACCTGAGCTCCATCGCTGACAACAAGGCCAATATCATGTTGTCGATCAACGCCATTATCATCTCGATTGTGGTGTCCAGCCTGGTGCCCCGTTTTTCCGTTAATCCCCGTTTGATCCTGCCCACCATTTTACTGCTTGCGGTGTGTTTGTCGGCTTTGGTGTTTGCCATACTTTCCACCCGGCCAAAAGTCACCGAAGGACGGGTCACCCGGGAGAATATCGAGAATAAGAATTCGAATCTGCTCTTTTTTGGCAATTTCTACAACATGGAGCTGGACGATTTTCACTGGGGCATGATGGAAATGATCCGGGACAGCGACTTTTTGTACAGCTCGATGACGCGAGACCTGTACTACCTCGGGGTGGTGCTGGCCAAAAAGTACAAGTACCTGCGCATCTGCTACAGCATTTTTATGTACGGCCTGATTGTATCGGTCATCGTATTTGCGCTGGCATTCGTGACGGCACCTTGATCTGCCCCCTATCGCTTGGAGATGTTATTGTGGGAAATATGTTTTTGCCGGGTGGATTTGAAGCGGGTGGTCTGATTCGCACGCAGCCTGCGGTGTTTGGTGGCCCGGCCCTGCACCCGTTTCCGCCACATTTTCCAGCTGCTGAGCTTTATTTCCTTCTTCATGATGCGGATGACCTCGGACTCTTTCACGCCAAACTGATCCTCTATGGCATCAAAGGGCGTGCGGTCCTCCCAGGCCATTTCCACAATCCGGTCGATATCCCGGTCGGTTAATTCGTACTTTTGATAAATTTTTTTGACACCTGCCATAATGATTGTTGAAATTTCAGAGTTGTAACAAAGTGTTGCCCGCTAGGTTGTGAGCGACATGTTTAGGGACTGTAAAAATTAAGCCAATGAATGGAATACTGGGTTTTTGGTTGTTGCTGTCGACTTTTTTGGGAAGTCAGGGCCAGGATTGGACTGTGGCTACAGCACGGCTGAAGGTCAACGTGTCAGGAGTGGCCGCAGACGGAGGGAATATACACGTTGCCATCCACAAGGAGGCCACTTTTTTGCAGGACGAATCGGCGCTGTCCAGTATAGTTTTGTCGCCCCGGGGCGGAGCAGACGTCAGCGGACAGTTGGAAGCCCTCCCGCATGACACCTATGCGGTGGCGGTCTTTCAGGATATGAATGGCAATGATCAACTAGATAAAAACGCCCTGGGTATCCCTACAGAGCCTTATGCCTTTTCCAATAATCCCGTTGTGAAATGGCGCGCCCCAACCTTCAATGATGCAGCGGTCCCGCTCAATCAGGCAGAGCAAGCCATTTCAATCACATTGAAGTATTGGAAAGATTATTAAACGGGCTGAGAACTATATTTGAGTTATTGGACCAAAGCCCGGTTAGGCCAAGAATTTGGTAGCTTTTGCCAAAAGGTGCTCCGGCAGGTGCAAGGCCGTTCCTAAATTATAACCTCCTATTGAGGTTTCATCATTTTATTTTCCTATATTCCCTTCAAACACTCTTGTTTGCTGAATGCCCGTGGACTGGCTCTGATAGGATCAACAGCAAGGTCTGCCGAAGGCTTCAGGGGGTATGTTCTTCAGGAGGATATGCCCGGAAGTTGCCTTCCCATTGGTTTGCAAGAACATATATAGCCCGCGCGCTGTCCTAAATAACAGAAAAAGGGACGTATGAAAGTAATTGGTATCGGCGCATCCGCGGGCGGACTGGAAGCCATAACAAGGCTTGTATCCAAATTGTCCGATGGAAGCGGAGCCGCTTTTGTTTTTTTACAGCATTTGTCTCCCAATACCAAGTCTATGATTGGGGAGCTCCTGGGGAAGCATACGAGTATGCCTGTCACCATGGTGTACAAGGATCAGCCGGTGAGAGCGAACCACATTTACGTCATGGCAGAAAACAAAAATATTGTTTTCTCCAACGGGGTGCTTCTCACCAAAGACCGCCCTCCCGACTCGGAAATCAACCTGCCCATTGATCAGTTTTTCAATTCTTTAGGAGAATCGCTCGGTAGCCATGCCGTTGGCGTGCTCCTGTCTGGCACGGGCACAGATGGGACAAGAGGGCTGCGGACCATCAAAGAGAAAGGTGGTTTTGTGCTGGTGCAGTCACCGGAGACCGCCAAATTCGATGGAATGCCAAGAGCGGCGATTGACCTGAAAATTGCGGACCGGGTCAGCCCGCCGGAGGAACTGGCGCACGATATTGAATACATCCTCACCAACCGGAATTTTGGGACAGGCGAAGTCAGTTTCCAGAGTGAGAAAAAGGAGGAGACTTATTTTGACAAAATCGTACAACTCGTTTCTAAGCGCACCCATGTAGATTTCAGTGAATACCGGGAGCCTACGCTAAGCCGGCGGCTTGAAAACCGCATGCTTCTCCGTAAATGCACGGACCTGAAGGCTTACTGGGAGGTCCTTCAGCAGGATTCAACCGAGGTGGCTGCGCTTTTTAGCAATTTTCTCATCGGGGTGACCAATTTCTTCAGAGACCCCGAAGCCTACGATATCCTGAAAGAGAAGGTGCTGCCCGAGGTGTTCTCCAGGCCACGGGAAGAAGGTGCGCCCTACCGATTTTGGGTGCCGGCCTGCTCCACTGGCGAAGAGGCCTTTACGCTGGCTATGCTGATTGAGGATTATTTGCGGGAGCACAACAGGAAAGAAGTTAATTATAAGGTTTTTGCTTCAGATATTGACGAGCACGCCATTCAGTTTGCGCTGAAAAGCACCTATTCCCTGAACATGGTGGCTGATGTGCCGGAACAATATAAATCCAAATACTTTATTCGTGAAGGCGATTACATGATGATCAAGCCTTCCCTGCGCAAACGGATTATGTTTGCCGTACAGAACCTGCTGGGAGACCCGCCATTCATCAATATGGACCTCATTTCCTGCCGGAACCTGCTGATTTACCTACAGCCGGAGGTTCAGCAAAAGGCGCTCTCCACTATGCATTTTGCCCTTAATCCAGGTGGGTTTTTGTTCCTCGGGCCCAGTGAGTCCCTGGGCAGCCTGAAATATGCCTTTGAAAAGCACACCCGCAGCTGGAACATCTTCACCAAACGCGCGGACAAGTCTCCACGGCTACAGTCTTCTTTTTCGCTGCAGTCCAAGCCAGCACCATCTGAAAAATCCAAGCCGCACATGAGTAACTTACAATCAGAGCTAGACCCGCCCTTTACGGATACAGACCCGTTTACCCGCTTCCTGGTCGAACGGTTCGCGCCCATTGCCTTTTTCGTAACAGAAGAACTGGACATCCTCTACCTCAATGGCGAAGCCGAGCAGATTTTGAATATGCCAAGGGCTTTGGCCCGGTTCAATTTGAGCAAAATGCTCAGCAAAGAGGATTTGCTGACCTTCAAATCCGGTGTACAGCAGGTCATATCAGAAGGAGGGCCCATATCCTTTGAAAGCGTTTTGCTGAAAAAACGGGACAAGGAATTTACCGCGGAAGTCCGCTTTGATTTGCCCCATCTGCCAGCGCTGTATGAAGCAGGGAAAAAGGAAACAACACCCAAAGTGGTGCTCATAGAAGTTTACCTGCCTGAAGAGGAGAAAGCCGGAGAGCAGGAAGGTGAGCCGGCTCCCAAAAATCTGGCAGAGGGCAAGGTGGCCACCCTGCAAAAACAACTGAAAGCCTCCAAGCGCCGCTCCCAGGAGCTGGTCAATGAACTGGAGGCGACCAATGAAGAGCTGCAAACCTCCAACCGGGAGCTGATGGCCTCGAATGAAGAGCTGCAGAGCACAAATGAAGAATTGCAGTCGGTCAATGAAGAACTGTATACCGTGAACAGTGAACTCCAAATGAAAAACGAGGAGTTGACGACTGCCAACAATGATATTTCCAACCTGCTTAAGAGCACGGATATTGGCACAATCTTCCTGGACAAAGAACTGAAAATCCGGCGCTTTACCCCTGCTGTACGCCGGCAGTTCAATCTGATAGACTCCGACGTTGGCCGTTCGATAACTAATTTTTCCACCACTTTCAAAGGGCTGGACATCGAAGAGGTGTGCCAGGAAGTCTTCAGGACCCTTTCGCCTTTCGAAAAGGAAATCGTTGACAAAGAAGACGATCACTACCTGCTCCGGGTGCTGCCGTACCGGACTGAGGAGGACTATATTGATGGCCTCGTGCTCACTTTCGTGAATATCAATGAGCTGGCCATTTCCCGCAACCAAACCCAGAAAGCTGAGCGCATTTTCAAGCAGTTTGTTAACCATTCAGACCAGCAGATTGCGATTATTGATAAAAAGGGTGAGGTCCATTTTGTTAATCAGGTACGGTTTACGGGTGAAAAGCCGGAAGAGCTGACAGGGCAATCCATTTATTCCTTCTTACCAGAAGATATTCGGGGTGAGGTGAAGAAAATGCTGGAAAAAGTTTTTGACGGCAAGCCTTTTGAGCGGCTCCAATTCAGTTATGACTACAAGGGTGGGTCCAGGGGAGAAGCCTCGTTGATTATTGTCCCCATTGTTTTGGAGGGGTATATAAAGTATGCAGCGCTAATCGAAGATCTAGATTAGGTTTTAAAAACCCCTGAGCTACTCCCGCTTGATACCCAGTTTTTTCATTTTCGAAAACAGGGTCTGCCCTTTCATCCCTAATAATTTAGCCGCGCCCTGAGGGCCGGTTACCCTCCAGTGGGTTTTTTCCAGCGCATCAATGATGTGCTGACGTTGCACTTCCTCCAGAGTTGGAAAGTCTTCTTCGCCCTCTGAATGGATTGCGGATTGTTTGGAACCCACCGGGCGCCAGTAAGATAGGTCAAGAGTCTTGTTGTTGGTAAGGACTACGGCCTGCTCCACAATATTCATGAGTTCCCGGATGTTACCGGGGAAATCGTATTGCTTGAGGCGCTTAAGGTCTTTGGCACGGATATTATCGATGGTTTTTCCATTTTTTCGGGCAAACTGTTTCATGAAATGCCGGACCAGCAACGGGATGTCTTCCCGGCGTTCCCGCAGGGGAGGGTTCTGCAAAGGAAATACACTCAGGCGGAAATACAAATCTTCCCGAAACTGTTTCTCGGAGACCATCTTCCTCAAGTCCCGGTTAGTGGCTGCAATAATCCGGACGTCCACCTTTATGGTTTCCACCCCGCCTACCCGTTCGAATTCCCCCTCCTGCAGGATACGAAGAAGCTGTGACTGTATCTTCAAAGAGATTTCTCCGATTTCATCCAGGAAAATGGTGCCTTTGTCAGCGAGTTCGAACCGGCCGGTTTTTGTAGCCGTTGCCCCGGTAAAAGCACCCTTCTCGTGCCCGAAAAGCTCAGAAAGGATCAGTTCTTCGGACAGTGCAGCGCAGTTGACCCGCACCAGAGAGCGCTTGCTCCGCTTGCTGAGGCTGTGGATGGCCCGGGCCAGTAGCTCCTTGCCCGTCCCGGTTTCTCCTTCAATCAGCACTGTTGCTTCGGCCGGAGCGACCTGTTCCACCTGTTGCAACACTTTTTGGTAGTTCTCGCTCCGGGTAAGGATGTTCTCGAATTTGTTGCCTTCGGAGATTTCCTCCTTCAGGTAAATATTCTCTTCCTTCAGTTGGTCAGAAAGGGTTTGTACTTCGAGTAAAGCTTTTCGCAGCTCTGCTTCCTGCTGCCGGCGTTCTGTGATGTCTTGAGCGCTGAGGCTGATAAGCTTAGTGCCATTAATGTCTAAAAAATCGAGGTGGAACTCTGCTGGGAAAACCCGGTCATTCCTGGTTTTTAATGTGCTTTCCATTTTCATGGTCTCCCCGGCGGAGGCTTCAGCCCATATGTCATGCCACTGATCGCTGGAGTTTTCTGCATCAATGTCTGTAATGGCCAACTGTCCGGTCATCTCAGAAGCTTCGTATCCGAGCCGGCTGGCCATAGCCCGGTTGACGTACCGCAGGGTACAATCAGGGTTGATCCAGCATACCATGGCCTCGGAGCGTTCCAAAACAGCTCCTGCCAGATTTTTTTCCTCAGAGGAATGCTGCACTACCGAAATACTGCCCTGCAGCTTTCCAACTATGTTGTCTTCTTCCACCGGGTAGCCATAAATGTTGATGCCACGTGCTGGCTTTTGTGTTTTGTCGAGCAACTGCAGCTGTAGCTCAAAAGCAGACCGGTTCTTCTGAGCAGATTTGACCTTCTGAATCAGCGTGGCAAGTTGTTTTGAGGGGAGCCGGTCTTTAAGTACAGATACAATATTCAACTGACGGGGAGGGGGCAGTTGGCCAGGTTCCAGCTGTAGTATATCCAGAAAATTATCGGTCATCTGAAAGTCCCCGTTAATAATATTCCATTCCCAAATGGCAACTTCATAGTACCTGAGGTGCCGGTAGGTCGGAGTTCTCAGGCTTTGGACAGAGCCCGCTGGCGGTATGAAACAGCAAAGCAGCGGGGGAGATGCATTTTTGAAGAGCGTGCCCTGTACGCGGAAAAACTGAGTCTCGCCAGACTTAAGCCGCCATTCAACGAGCCAGGATTTGCTTTTTTTTGTGTCTGCAGATTCCCAGCGTTGAAGGTAGCGGACCATGTTCAGTTCTTCCTCCAGGTCAAAGATCTGCAGTTGGGTGAGTACTTCAGATGGATACCCCAGCATTTTGCCTGCTGCAGGGTTAGCATACCGAACATGCCCCTGTTTATCAAACAGCAAGACAGCATCATTGCCCCTGGCCATGATAAGCTGGAACAATGCAGTAAAATCCACAGCATCTAAAGCTGGTTTTTCCTTCATGTTGGCAAACCTGGAAAGTTAGGTGTATTTAATATTCTTTCATGTGTTACCATCCGGAAGCCATGTGGGCGTAAGGATTGGGGCTTGTTCGATTTACAACTTTTCATCTTCCTTTGCGCCTCTTCAGTACTGTTGTAAACCCGTTCTAAATATAATCAAATCCCTTCCAAATGCAAACCCGCTTCTCGTTTTATTAAATAAAACAAAAGTTGTTTTATTTGGTGACTTGCTTGACAGGGTTTTGGTTTTAAGTTGTTGATAATCAGTGTTATTGTTTTTGGTTCGATCTTTGCCCAGTAGATTATAAAAACAAACACTAAGATAGCGGTATGATCCGCAAACCATAAAACGACATGCCTAATGGATGAGCGAAGCATGATGAATTTGCTGAAAAAACAGGAAAAAAGAGCGCTCGAATGGCTATACGAAGCGTACAGTCCAATCGTTTATGGCACTGTGCGGCGAATCGGGAAGACCGATGAGGTGATAGAAGAGTTGCTGGTAAAGACTTATGTCAATGCCTGGGCTCAGGCTCAAACTATTGATATTGCGAAAGACCGCGCCCTTCCCTGGATATTCAATGTGCTCATTGATACGATTGTGGAGTATGTGGAGTCCGCTAATCCGGAGCAAAAGGCTTCTGAAATCAGCGCCCTTAAGCTTGATCTGGAATCGGATGCTGCCAATTATCAGGATCACTTGTCCCGTCTTGAGCGAGCCATGGAAAAGTACTTTATTGTGCATCAGGTTCCTGTCACAGAAGTGGTGCCGGATGATACCAAGCTTCAGCAGTCTGTCATGGCATTGCGGGCCCGGATGAAGATTAATCAGGTTCTAATGCCCCGGTAAAAGATGTGTTATGTTTCGAATAGCGGGCATTCAGTTACTATGAATAACCCATATTGATGAGTCTTCCGCGATTGTGCACAGGAAGGCTCCTTTTTTGAATCTGCAGGGTGGGAAAAAAGAAAGGGAGCACATTTGCATGTACTCCCTGTTTGTGGGCGGTGAGAGACTCGAACTCCCGACCCCCTCGGTGTAAACGAGGTGCTCTGAACCAACTGAGCTAACCGCCCTTTTTTTGCTTTCGAAGCGCTTGTGCCTCGCTGTGCGTCAATTGCGAGTGCAAATATAGAGGCGAAAAAGGTACGGCGCAAGCTTTTTCAAGAAAAAAAATCAAGAAAAATAATCGGTAGTCGGTAAACGTTTCTCTTTCTTACCCGGAAAACGCTTATTTTCAGGGCTTTGAAAACCAGCTACTGCCATGAAAAAATTTTTGAAACGCTTGTTGATTATCCTGTCCGTTACTTTTCTGATCCTCATCGGAGCTGTTGCGGTGATTGCGAACCTGTTCGAAGACCGCATCGGTCGGGCGCTTACCAAAACCATCAACAACCAACTGACCGCTGAGCTTACCGTTCAGGGCTTTGACATTACCCTGTTCCGCAGCTTCCCCAACCTTTCTGCCAATCTAAAAGGTGTACGTTTAAAGGATAACGCGGGGGCGCCACTGCTGGAAGCGGAGACGATTGGCTTCCGGTTTGGGCTCCTCAGCCTGTTCAAATCCAGCCTGGAGATCGGCTCGGTGGTGGTCGAGAACGGGCAACTGCGTATTCTGACCGATAAGCAGGGGAGGGGGAATTACGATATTCTCAAACCCGGAGAAGAAGAAGGCAGTAGCTCAGAAGCTACTAATATCGACCTGACCTCGGCTGAACTGAGGCAAGTTGCAATATCCTACACCGACCTAAGCCAGGATCAGCAGATAGAAGGAGTCGTTCAATCTGCTTTGTTTTCCGGAGCTTTTTCCAATACCGCTTTTGAACTGGAAAGCGAGGCGCAAATTCAATTTGAATTTATAGACCTTGATGGTATCCGGTACCTCCCCGGTAGGGCCGTTTCCTATGATGTCGAGCTGGGCGTAGACCTTCAGGCCGGCACCTACACCCTTCAGCGGGGGGCGCTACAGGTAGAAGGCAATGCCTTTGAAGTGGATGGTACAGTAGAAAACTGGGAAACAGGGACTTATTTCGACCTCTACGCTACGGCAGAGGATGGCAATCTGGCCGGCGTCCTGGCCTTGTTGCCCGCCACCTACGCTGGTCAGCTGGAAGGCTTCAGCAGCAAGGGGAGGTTTGCCTTTGATGCTATAGTGAAAGGGCAGTACAACAAGCAACAGCAGCCTGAAGTGCGGGTGGAGTTTAGTCTCGAAGATGGCCGGTTGAGCAGTGACCTGCTGGAGCAGCCTTTGAAAGATGTGAGCTTGCAAGCAGTGTTTACCAACGGGAAGTACCGAAATGCAAAATCCTCGGTTTTCCGCCTTGATCAGTTTAAAGGGTATTTCAACCGGGAGCTGATCGAAATGACAGCGGAGGTCAGCAATTTTGAAGAACCTGATATCCGGTTTTTCCTGAATGGGGTACTGCCGCTTGAGTCAGCCTATGGCCTGCTGGGCAAACCGGCCATCACCGGGGGCTCGGGAGAAGTTGAATTCCAGGACGTCCGCATCGAAGGGCGGTATAAAGATATGATCAATCCCAGCCGTATCGCCCGCGTGTCAGCTGAGGGCATGCTGGAATTTGATGATGCCGGGCTTGTCATCGGAGCAGAGGCGCTGTTGCTGGACCGGGGGCAGCTTGAGTTGGAGGGCAACCGGCTGAGCATCAAAGGGCTGCGCCTGGAGGGCGCCGGAAGTGACCTCACCTTCGAGGGTACGGCCTTCAATCTGCTCCCGGTGCTTTTTGCAGATTCGCTAAATTCCAGCCGGGCACAACTGGAGTTTGATGCGCGTTTGTCGGGCCGCAGCCTCGACCTTGACCGCCTGATGGGAGCCCTCACGTTTTCGGCAGAGGCGGAAGCAGAAGCCCCGGCCCCAGCCTCCCAAGAGGACACAACAACGGAAGAGCAGGAGCCACAGGCGCTGTTCCTGGGTTTCCTGAATGGCACCTTTGATGCCAATATCGAGGCCCTGAATTACCAGAAAATAGAAGGGGAGGACTTTCAGGGGCAGCTGGCTTTCCGCGCCAGCACCATGAATGTACTGGGCGAGATCAAAGCCTTTGGCGGGCAGGTAAGCCTGGATGGAGCGGTCAACTTTGAGGCCGCCCCGGTCCTGGAGGCGCGTCTGGTCTGCCAAAATCTGGAAGTCGGCACCTTATTTGAGCAGGCGGATAATTTTGGGCAGGAAGTGCTCACCCACCGCCACCTAAAGGGGCAGCTGGACACCAAAGTCGCCATTTACGCCTATTGGGATGAAAAGGGAGCCTTTCTGACGGACCGGCTGCGGGTTTTGGCTGGCATTGGCATTTCCGATGGCACCTTGCAGGGCTTTGAAATGCTGCAGGATTTTTCCGACTTCGTCCACATCCGGGACCTTCGGGAAATCAATTTTGTGGACATGCAGAACTTCCTGGAGATCAGAAACCGGCGGCTTTACCTGCCCGTGATGTTCATCCGGAGCAATGCCCTCAACCTCACCGTCAGCGGCGAACACTCCTTCGATAACGAGATTGCCTACTACCTCAAAGTGAATGCAGGGCAGGTGCTGTCCGACCGCTTCCGAAAGCACGACCCGAGCCTGAAGCCCAAGCCCGCCCGGCAGTCGGGCTTTTTCAATCTCTACTATGCCATGCTCGGGACGCTGGATGACTACAACATCACGGCTGCCCGGCAGCGCGTCAAAGAAGACTTCGAGCGGAGTGAATTTCGAAAAAGGGAGATTCAGCGCGCGCTGGAGCAGGAGTTTGGCATCGTTGAACTGATCGAAGAGCCGGAAAACTGGAAAGACATCCCGGAATTTGACCACGATACCTATGATCCGCAGGAAGAAGAATACCTCGATTTTGAGGTGGGCGGGCGGTAAATTACCTTTGCCCCAAATGAGCAATAAAACCTTGCATACTCAGATGATCCGTGAAGAGGCACAGCGCCTGGGTTTTGCCTTTGTCGGCTTTGCCAAAGCCACCCGCCTCGACGAGGAAGCTCGCCGGCTGGAGGAGTGGCTGAATAAGGGCATGCACGGTGAAATGGGCTATCTGGAAAACCATTTTGAAAAGCGGGTGGACCCCCGGAAGCTCGTGCCGGGTGCCAAAACGGTGGTCACTCTAATGTACAACCACTACACTGAGCGCCGCCCTACGGACCCTGATGCCCCGAAGATTTCCAAGTACGCTTACGGCAAAGACTATCACTTCGTCCTCAAGCACAAGCTCAAAGACCTGATGAAGTACATTCAGGCCGAAATTGGCGAGGTCAACGGCCGGGTTTTTGTTGACTCCGCCCCCGTATTGGAGCGCGACTGGGCTAAGCGTGCTGGCATAGGCTGGGTGGGCAAAAACACCCTGCTGATCCACCCCAGGGCTGGCTCCTACTTCTTTCTGGCGGAACTGATTATTGATTTGGACCTGGTTTATGACCATCCCATAAAGGATTATTGCGGCACCTGTACCCGCTGCATCGACGCCTGCCCTACCGATGCCATCAGCCCCGGGGGCTATGTGGTGGACGGCAGCAAGTGCATTTCCTACTTCACCATCGAACTAAAGGGTGCCATACCAGAAGCTTACCGGGGCCACTTTGAGAACTGGATGTTCGGTTGCGACATCTGTCAGGACGTCTGTCCCTGGAACCGCTTCAGCAAGCCCCATCAGGAACCCGAATTCGAGCCCCATCCTGATTTGCTGGACCTTTCCGCCCGTGATTGGGAAGAGCTGACAGAGGAGGTTTTCCGTGAGCTTTTTCGCAAATCAGCGGTCAAGCGGACAAAGTACGAAGGGCTCAAGCGCAACATCAATTTTTTGAAGCCCCTATCTGAAAATGCGGACCATGAGGCATAAGGAGTTCGTCTGTATATTTTTGCTGCTATGGAGTTGCAGCCCGGTGTCGGAAACGCCCGAAGCGCAAGGCCCGGCCCGGCAACAGCTTCCACCTCCTGCGGTGGCCCATCCGTTGGGAACCGAAACCGTCCCGCCAAAGCCACACCACGGCTGGATCGCCTGCGGCGGGCGCTGGACGGCAGGGGAGGGGGCGGATATTGGAGCTGGTTTTGCGGATCAACTGGGGGCTGGCGTGGTCAATGCGGGCATTACCGGTGAGCCGCTTCCGGGGCTGCTGCAACGCCTTCCGCAGCTTTTGGGCCGTCAGCCCGATGGTTTGATTTTGGAAATCGGACAGGAGGATGAAGCGCTGAATGCTCCCCCCAAAGCATTCCAAAAGCACCTGAATGCGTTGGGCCAACAGCTCAGCGAATACCCTGGGCTCCAACTGCTCATCGTGGTTTCTGCCCGGGAAGCCGCTTACCGGGAACCTATCGTGGCGTTTGCCAAAAAGCAAGGCGCACAATTGCTCTCCGGCGATTCGCTTGCCTACCCGCCCACTGCCGCTCAGCATGATGCCCTGGCTGAGCGCGTCCGTCAAATGTTGTATTAGGACAGGCTTTTCTACGGTTTTGTAAAAGAATTGGCATTTTGCTCAGTTCTAAGCTTGCTACGTTAATTGATTGTGAACTTCTGCAAGGTGTACTCGTTGAAGAACCCGAAATGATGATAATTCTCCAATCAATTAAAAAAGCAAACATGAAAAAGTTGAATCTTTGGCTATTAGCCATCTTCGCCCTTTCTGCATTAACTTTCACCGCCTGTGACGATGACGATGACACGGACCCGATGCCGGAGCCGACGACAATCGTTTCCTTCGCACAAGACAGTGACGATTACACCATCCTCGCAGAAGCGGTAGTCGCAGCAGGTCTTGACGGCGTACTGTCAGGCGCAGGCCCATTCACTGTATTTGCACCAGACAACGCTGCTTTCCAGGCATTGCTCGACAGCAACCCGGACTGGAATACCCTTGACGATATTCCGGAAGCAACCCTGACCGCAGTACTGACCAACCACGTCCTCGGAGGAGAGGTAACCTCTTCTGACCTGATGGCAGGATATTACTCCACGCTTAGCGCTACCAGCTTTGGTGATGCGAATACCAGCCTGTACGTAAACCTCGATAATGGTGTCGTATTGAACGGCGGCCCGGAGGTTGTTGCGCCAGACGTGGATGTGGACAATGGCGTGATTCACGGTGTTGATGCCGTTATTTTGCCACCTACTGTAGTAGACTTTGCAACTTCTAATCCAGCGCTGTCCTCATTGGTAGCGGCACTGACCCGTTCTGATCTCAGCACTGATTTCGTAGGTGCGCTGAGTGGCGATGGTCCGTTCACCGTATTTGCACCAAGCAATGCTGCATTCCAGGCACTGCTCGACAGCAACGATGACTGGAATACGCTAGACGATATTCCTGTAGGCACGCTTGAAACCGTACTTTCCTATCACGTAAGCAGTGGCGTCAATGCACGCTCCACAGACCTTGCTGATGGCATGATGGTAAGCACGCTCTCGGAAGGCGCAACCCTTGAGGTGGACCTTTCCAACCCGGATGCTCCCCAAATCGTCGGTGGCAGTAGCACCGCAACGGTAGAGCTGGCCGATATTCAGGGTGTGAACGGTGTGGTTCACGTAATTGACACTGTCCTTCTGCCCTAATTTCTAATCTGAAAGTAGGTCAATAAAAAAGAGCGCCATTCGGAACAAGTCCGGATGGCGCTCTTCGTATTTCAGGCCTGGTATTTAGCTAAATGCGCGCTCCTGGTCCAGTTGCTGAAACTTTGCCCAGGCGCGGTCTGCAATTTCCCGGGTAAGTTTTTCGATATAGTAGCTGCCTGCTCCGGGGTCAATGACCCGGTCGAGGTGGCTTTCCATTTTGAGCAGGTGTTGCAGGTTGCGGGCTACCCGGCGGCTGAAGGGTGTATCCGGCTCCTTCTGTGCCCGGTTGGAAGGCAGAACATACAATCGGTCCACGCCTCCGATAACGGCAGACATGGCCTGCGTACTGGCACGTATCATATTGGAATTCGGGTTCTCATCCTGTGATTCCTGAGCGAAGTGAGCCACCACAAAGGGTTGTTTGCCTTTCACCCCGTAGCCCTTCAGGATATTGCTCCAAAGCAGGCGAAGTGCTCTGAATTTTGCGATTTCCACAAAGTAACTTTTGCTGACAGCGATACCGAACTGCAGGTGCCGGTTGATGGCGTCTGCATCGAGCCCCGTTTCGGTTAGCCGGGCCAGGTATTCTGCACCTTTCGCCATGGTTAGGGCCAATTCCTCGACGACCTGCTCCGGGCCGCTGTGGAAGGTTTTGGCATTGACCTGCAGCGGGCGGACGTTGGGCCATTGGGTTTTGCAGGTTTGAATAAACCCTGCCAGGGTGTTAATGGGCGGCTCGGTGAAATCGAGGATAGGATCAAAGTCTATGGTGAAATTGGCCTGTTCGCCAGTCACACCTTTCTCCTGATACCAGTCCTGCAGCAGCTCCATTAGCCGGGCAGGCTGCTTTTCAGAATAGTGCTCGCTGAAGTTCAGCGTCACCATTTCCGGCGCCACGCCATCAAGGAGCTGATGGAGACGGGTACGGTCTAAAGGTTGGAACAGCCGAAAGAGCGGAGCCTGTACGCCCCCCTTCAGCCCTTCGAGCAGGGCGGTATTCGCCTGCTTCGCATCTTTGTAAACGTTGATGTATTCACCGATTTCCCAGTCGTTGCCCCGCCTGCCAGCGAGCAGGGGAGCTGTTGTTTGATGATCAATGTCTTCCGGATGGTAGAACGGAGCAATTGTGATGTCTTCGCCCAGGTGCCAAAATAAATCTTCCAGCGGTTTGCCTTTTAGGTCCTTCTCCACTTTGGCAACCCAGGTGGCCTTTTCTACGGCAGGAAATTCTTCAAGTAGGTTTTTCATAAGTGGCGTTTTTTACTCCCTGCCAATTTAAAATAAAAAAAGCAGAGAGCCGTTGCTCTCTGCCATCAAAGTGTCCTGTAATAAGAAACCCTTTACAAACCTACAAGCAGGAAGCCTCGCCGCCTGCTTACAGATCCTAAGGGTACAGGGCATTCAGGGGGTCACGCAGCCAGTCCGTTGCCGGGGGCATGATTTTTGTCAGGGTATGGGCATCCGGTGCAATCTCCTCAAAACTTGGCTGTGGTACGCCCTCTGCCTGATGCAGATGGGGGATCGGTGCTCCCCAGTTGGGGCAACCGCCGGCTACTTTGAGGGTTTGGGTAGCATGATAAACATTCTGCCCGCACAGGTCCCGTACGCTCCACTTGCGATAGATGATGCAAAAGCCGTTTTCATATAGTGTTTCATCATCCCAGGTGGCTATAAAGCTGCAGGACTCTTCTCCCAGGCTTACTTGGTCGTGTGTGGTAGACCGGTCCCCATCGGTATCTACCACAGGAAAGCCAGTATGAGCCGGGCCGGAAGCAGCGGGATCCTCCAGTATCGGGGCCTCAGAGCCATCGAATGACTCGGGAAAAATAATATTATTGATCCCCGGTTTTTCGACGCTGATCAGCTGGCGGAAAGTGCTGACGGTTTCTTCATTGTCTGTCGCCATCCACCTGCGCTCCACTACGCCCAATGCATTGCTGAGAAATTCAAAGTTCGAGAGCCTGATTTCCAGGCCTTTTTCCCGGGCTTCGGCAACGAGCCTCAGGGTGTCACCGGTGTTGAGAAAAGAAGAATAAAATGTGTTGAAAGGCTGATCCGGGCACGCGGCCTGCACAGCTTCACTATTGATAAACACTTCAAAAGTGTGGTCTGAAAAAGAGGAGCCCCCAACGTAACTCCAATCGAATCTGACAAATCCGTCAGCCGGAATGGCGAGCTCGTAAGCTGCCTGGCTTCCGGGCGTCAGAAGAATTGAAGCACTATTAGCCCCTTCAACTAATACTGAATTGGGAGCTCCGGTGACATCTACCCCACCGTCACCATCTCTTGTCGCATGGGACCAGTTGGACCATGCGAAATAGCCTTGCCAGCCCTGGCTTTGACAGCTCAGGTTGAAGTACTGGTCTTCAAAAGTATAGGAAATTGATGCTGATGATGAATAGGATAGAACCGGTGGTGGTACCTGCCAGGAATCCTGACAAAACACGGTACCATGCGTGCCTGTAAAGACAAGCGGTTGGGGGGAGGTGAGTGCCGCCTCATTCTGGGCACATAGCCCAATTGGCAACAACCAAAAACAGAGCAGTATTTTTTTAAGTTTTGGGATTACTACTTGCATGTCGTACACTTTCTGCTACTTAGCCATGCTTCATGGCCAAACGATTTTCAGGGTTGATTAGGAATCAACTGAAATTTTAGTACTCAGAAAACCTTGCTGAAAAATTAGCGGAAAGGAGAGTGGGTGGAACACGCAACGTGTTAAAACCAGGACATACCTGCTTTTTCATGGGATTATGTAGTTTAAGGGATAATTAAATCTGAAAGAGGTTCCTGATACACAGACTTACCTAAGTACGGTGCCTACTTTCTTTGATACAAATATAGGATTTACTGCTATTTATTCCATACCGGATAACCGGTATTTATCAGATTTATATTTTTGTTATTTGTATAGGGTTGTTTCATAGGGGTTAGGAGCGCCGCCCTGACAAGTGGCAGGGCGGCGCAGGGATTTATGCTTCTGCCCTTGGGCGGTTCATTACTTTTTCCTGATGGTTAATGGATTCCTGATGGACCGCCTTGAGGAATACGGTAACAAACTCTTCGCTTAGCCCCTTGAGCTTGCCTTTGGTTACGGCGCGCTCCAGGATTTCGTTCCAGCGGCTGCTTTGCAGGATCGCGATGTTATTGCGTTGCTTGTATTCGCCAATGCGTTCTGCCAGGCGCATACGGTTGCTGAGCAGGTTGAGCATTTCTTCGTCCAGCTCGTCAATCTCGTGCCGCAGGTGTTCCAGGTTTTCGAGAAACTCCATGTCATCCGTCGTGGGCTGACGGAAAATGAGCTTCTCCTTCATCTCCAGAAACTGCGCCGGGGTAATTTGCTGCGCTGCATCGCTCCAGGCGTTGTCAGGGTCTGGGTGCACCTCAGTCATGTAGCCATCAAAATTGAGGTCGAGTGCCTTCTGCGCTACCGTTTGCAGGATGTCCCGGCGGCCGCAGATGTGGCTGTTGTCACAAATGATAGGCAAATCAGGAAATTCCCGCTTCAGGTCGATGGCAAGCTGCCAGCGCGGCACATTCCGGTATTTGGTCTCTCCGTGGTAGCTGAAACCCCGGTGGATAACTCCGATACGGGTAATACCGGCTTTGTAGATGCGCTCGATAGCCCCTACCCATAACTTAAAGTCAGGGTTGATGGGGTTCTTGATCAGCACAGGGATGTCCACGCCTTTCAGGGCATCGGCCACTTCCTGCACAGAGAATGGATTCACGGTCGTGCGGGCACCCAGCCAAAGCACATCAATCTGATGTTTCAGGGCTTCGAAAACGTGCTGCGTATTGGCCACTTCAGTTGTGACCCTAAGCCCGGTTTCTTCCTTTACCTTGCGCAGCCAGCCCAGGCCTTCCGTACCGATGCCTTCAAATGCGCCGGGGCGGGTACGGGGCTTCCAGATACCGGAGCGGAATAAGTCTACGCCTTGGCCTGCAAGGGCACGGGCGGTGGTCAGTACCTGTTCTTCGGTTTCGGCACTGCACGGGCCGGCAATAATAAGTGGCTTGTTAGCCGGTTTCTCTTCTAGCAGAGGTCGGAAAGTCATATCCATGATTACGTGAATTTTCAAAGGTTATCGTAAAATGCGTTTGATATCATTGGCTTGTGCAATGAGTTGGTAAAAAGTGTCAAAGTCTTTCTTGATGAGCAACGACCGGAAACGGGCCAGCTGATTGATGTGCTCGTCCAGTACGTCCAGCACGTGGTCCCGGTTTTGCCGAAAAATAGGGATCCACATATTTGGCGAACTCTTGGCCAGCCGTACCGTAGAGCTGAAACCACCGCTGGCCAGCTCGAAAATGCGCCCTTCGTCGCGTTCCTTCTCCAGCACGGTCAGTGCCAGCGCAAAGGAACTGATATGCGAGATGTGAGATACATAGGCTGAGTGCAGGTCATGTGCCTCCCGGTCGAGCTCAACGATGGTCATAGGGATGCTTTCGTACATCTTCTGTACGATTTTAACGGCATCCGGGGCGCTGCGGTCCGCATCAATCAATACGGCGCACTTATGGTCGAAGAGGTTAGGGATAGCCGCCTCGGGGCCAGAAAATTCGGTGCCCGCCATAGGGTGGGTCGCCACATATTGCCCGCGCCTGGGGTGCATGTCCACTGTATTGAGCAGCTCGGCTTTGGTAGAACCTACGTCAATAACCACCTGCTGCTCAATCAGGTCAAGGACCTGCGGCAGCAAAGTCAGCATGGCATCGACCGGCGTAGCAAGGATAATCAGGTCGGCTTTTTTCACACCTTCCTCCAATGGCAGGTCCTCATCAATCAGCCGTCTCCTTATCGCCTTGTCGAGGTTTTCCTGACTGGCATCAATACCGATGATGTGACCGGCAAAACCATTTTCCTTCAGGGTAATGGCCAGCGATCCGCCGATGAGTCCGATACCGATTATTGCAACTGTCATATTTAATGTAGAATGTAAATCTGTGTTAATGTGTCCCATACGGGCCTTCGGAAATGTAAAAGGTACTTATTTAGTGGCTCCTTAGGTGTAAAGAGCCTTCCTTCTCAAAGGGTTAGGCCATTCGGGTTAGTCGGGTTAGCCCTGAGCCTTCTTTATACCAGCTGTAAAAATGGCAACCAGTTGACCGCACTCGTTTAGAACGGGTTCAATAACAGCTCGTTCAAGTAGTGGCTTTGCTTTGATAATTTTAAGGCAGACTTGCGATTCTCTAAGTTCCTTCAAAGCAATCCTCATTTTGCCTTTTTACCCTCCGCATCGCCTCTTCATAAAGTGCACCATCACTACAAAGCGAAATCCGCAGGTACCGGTCTCCCTGAGAGCCGAAAATGCCGCCCGGGGTGATGAAGACGTTGTGCTCATAGAGTACTTCATCTGCCAGTGCATAGGCATCCGGGTATTGATCCGGGATTTTAGCCCAGACGAACATGCCCACCTGCTTCGGGTCGTATGCACAGTTCAGGGCATCAAACAGCTGAAAAACCGTTTCCCGCCGTTCGGCATAGACGCCATTGAGGCGCTTGTACCAGGACGCAGGACTTTTCAGCGCTTGTGCCGCAGCCAGCTGTACCGGTTTGAACATGCCGGAGTCCATATTGCTTTTGAAGCGCAGTACCACCTTGAGGTAATCCGCCCGCCCCGCCAGCATGCCGATGCGCCAGCCTGCCATATTGTGCCCTTTGCTGAGGCTGTTAAGCTCCACGGCTACGTCCTTTGCCCCCGGAATGCTTAGAATGCTATGCTGCTGTTCATTCAGGATAAAGGAATAGGGGTTGTCATTGACAATCAGAATGCGGTGGCGGTGTGCAAAGGCCACGATGCGTTCCAGAAAAGACAAATCCGCTGCTGTTCCGGTAGGCATATTCGGGTAGTTGAGCCACATAATTTTCACCCGGCTCAGGTCGGTGTTTTCCAGTGCTTCCATATCCGGGAGCCAACCGCGTTCCGGTTCCAGCTTGTATTCCCGGATGATCGCCCCGGCCAGGTTGGATACTGCCCGGTAGGCCGGATAGCCGGGGTTGGGCACAAGCACCTCGTCTCCGCTTTCCAGAAAAGCCATAGCGATGTGCATGAGGCCTTCCTTCGAGCCCATAAGTGGCAGCACTTCCTCTTCCGGGTCAATGCTGGCGCCAAACCATGTTTTATACCATTCTGCAAAAGCTGACCGCAATTCGGGGATACCCATATAGCTTTGGTAGCCGTGCACATCGTTATGAAGGACAGCATCGGTAAGCGTGTCGATTACCTCCTGGCTGGGTGGTAAATCGGGGCTGCCGATACCCAGGTTCAGGACGGGCTTGCCTTCAGCGCGCATTTGGGCAATCTCCCGGAGCTTGGTCGAGAAGTAGTACTCCTTGACTTCCCCCAAACGGCTGGCAGGTTGTATGATCATGTCGGATTGGGCTACTGATTTGGTCATTGTAAAATGAGATTCTGGTAAAGGTTTCTTTAGTATTCGTAATGCTCACCGCAGGCATATACGCCGTGCACCTGCAGGTTGCGGGTTAGTGGCCGGATGGCATCGAGGGCCTGTTCATGGCCCACTTTGCCCTGCACCACGAAGTCGACATAAAACTGATACTCCCACGGGTGCCCTACAATCGGAGCAGATTGAATCTTGGTCAGGTTGACGTTGTAGGCGGCCATCACAGCCAGTGCCTTATAAAGACTCCCGACTTCGTGGTCGGTCGCAAAAGAGATGGATACCTTTTCCAGAGCGGCATCAAGCTTTGGCGTGCCTTTTTCCAGTACCAAAAACCGGGTGTGGTTCTTTTTATTGGTCTCAATGCCTGGTGCGATGATTTCTAGCCCATACATTTCAGCAGCGAGGGTACTGGCGATGGCACCGATGTGCGACCAGCCATTTTCACTGATCTCCCGGGCGCTGAGGGCGGTGTCAGCCGTCTCCACTAACCTGATATTCGGGTAGCGGGTAAAAAACTCCCGGCACTGCGCGATGGCCATGGGGTGAGAATGCACCTCCCTAAGCTCCTCCATACGTACGCCGGGCAACACCATCAGGTTCTGCTTGATGCGCAGAAAGATCTCTCCGGTAATATGCAGCCCCGACTGCTGCAGCAGGGTGTAATTGCGCATAATGCTTCCTGCCAGGGTATTCTCGATCGCCATCAGGCCAATATCGGCTTCCTCCTGCGCTTCCACCATGCCCACCAGGTCTTCAAAGGTATGCGCGGGTACAATTTCCAGGGGCTGGTTTTGGAAGCAATGACGGGCCGCTACTTCGTGAAAAGCGCCCGCGTAGCCCTGAATGCTGACCCGCAGTGGGGTGGAGGTGGTGTCGCCGGCAGCATAGCCGGCCTGTGTCTTGGTCATGGTTTATGAATTGTTATGCCAATAAAAAAGCCCCGCTGTTGGGCGGGGCTTTCGTTTCGTTCTTATGCTTATGCACATGCACTCAACGGCAGCCCCTTTGGTGGATAGCCAAAAAAGAAAAAGTAAAAAAAGTAATACGCCGCTTTAGGACTGTACATGTGGTTCTGTTTGGTTATTCCCGAAAAAAAAGAAGCCCTGCTTGTACAGGGCTCCTAAGTATCTTTTCGCAATCCGCAAAATTTAGCAGCCCTTATGCTCCGGCATAAAAGTAAAAGCTAAAAAAGTAATTGCGGTAGTTGCGTTGCATTGCGTTCTTGTTATGGTACAAACCTAGGGATTAATTCTGCATTCCGCAAAGTGAAATGCGATTTTTTTTAAATTTTGTTGGGTTTATTGCATTTATTTCGAACTAACAGTTGTTCGTTTATGGGTTTTGCAAAATACCCCTTCTGTTTTTGAATAAATACAAACAAACAATTGTTAGTCTGCTAAGTGTTGTTGTGCCAACCGGCGTTACTGACCTTTAAATACAGGTTTGCGTTTTTCCAGAAAAGCCTGCACGCCTTCCGCGTAGTCCTCGGTCTGCCCGGCAGTGGACTGTAGTTGGTCCTCGATGGCCAGTTGCCGCTCCAGGTCGTTATCCAGGGCATAGTTGAGGGCACGCTTGGTGAGGCCCAGGCCTACGGTAGGCATGTGGGACAACTGCTCAACAATCGCCCAGCTCTTTTCCTCGAATTCCTCGTCTGGAAAGAAATTGTAAATCATACCGATGCGCTCGGCTTCCACGGCGGGCACTTTATCGCCCAGCATCATCAGGGCGGCAGCTTTTTGATAGCCAATCAGGCGCGGCAGGGTATAAGTCCCCCCGCTGTCAGGGATCAGTCCGATTTTGCTGAACGCCTGAATAAAGCTCGCCGACTCCGCGGCTACCACAATATCACACGCCAGCGCAATATTGGCGCCCGCTCCTGCCGCCACGCCGTTGACCGCCGCTACGATGGGCTTCTCAATAGCCCGCAGCCGGGTCACAATAGGATTGTAATGCTCCGTGAGGATGGTGGTAAGTTCCGGCCCGTCTTCGGCAACGATTTCGCCCAGGTCCTGCCCGGCGCTAAACGCTTTGCCGGCGCCAGTGAGGTAAAGGGCACGTACCCCGGCATCGTCTTTGCACTCGTCCAGCACGCCCTGAAGGGCCAGCGCCATCTCACGGTTAAAGCTGTTGTATTTGTCGGGGCGGTTGAGGGTAATGTGCGCTACGGCACCCCGTTTCTCGAATAGAATGGTGTCCATTGGGTTGGTTTTTGTGCTAAGATACGGCAAAATGTAGTGGCAGCGAAGGCTTTATGGACTTGGGGGGTGACTTTGCAAAGCAGATGCCCGGAGTTCCGCCTCGCGGCTGGGTGGTGGGTGTGCATCTTTGTGGGTGGGCGGTAATAAGAAGACCGGCTGGTTTCAAGCTGTTGATTTGGGAATGGCAAAGGGAGGGGCAAAAAGTTACACACTAATAGCGGGTAACTACATCAAATCCTTTTGTAATGAATGTAGAAAACAACGTCATTTTGATAGGTGATAAAAAATAAAACCAGGCTGAGGGAAAATTTTGTTCATCTTCTGGTCCAAGGAAAAAGAAATGATATCATACCCCGACAAACCTTAGAAAGCGGTACGATCAAATTCAAGTAGCGATAGTACCTGTACTAATCAAACTGAAGAAACTGTATAGAATCTAACCGCGTATTCGATTTGTCCATAATTCCGCTTTTAACATTGTGTCATTTGCTTCTCACAGAACTTACCTTCATATTGTGGGTGAACAAACGCGTAAACTCTGAAAGTCTTTACAACGATTTATCCCTTCCGTTTTTAGTCTTTCAGGCACTTATCAATTTCTGCCCTTTATTACCTGAAGTTGAACTCCAAATTGGAGAAGGCAGGCAGGTATGCCGTTATTGAGCATTCCAAACGCTACAGCTATAAGTATTTGGTGGCATGCGGGCAAATTTTATTTTGAAAGCCTAAAAACTGATTTTATGAAAAATTGGATTTTTACCTTAATCCTTGCATTGCAAGGAACGGTACTCTCGTATGCACAATCAGAAGCCTTCTTTGCATTATGGGATGCTGATCAGAAACATTCATTAGAAGCTAATTATTCCAAAAAGAATGGGTTTGACCCTATAAGTGAATTTAACCGAATCTCTTTCTCGAGTTCAAGCGAACCACTTGATATTACCTTTAATGGATCTATCACTTCCTTTTCGCTATCAAAATCAGTTTACATAAGCGAAACTCCGAAAAACAAAGAAGAGGCCCGTTTTGAAATATCAGGCTACAATCAAAATGGGGAAGAGATTATCCCTCATTGTTTTACACGTCAAGGTGAAGCAAAAACACTTCAGCTAGGTATCGATGATCTATCAGGGCAACCTATTTTTCTTTTCGAAGAAAAAGTCTCAAGAATAAGATTTGTCCCGAGCGGTATCCAATCAGGGGGATATATACAATTCAATATAGATGGAGTCTCCAACCAAGACTTTTCGGCCGGTTACCGAGAAAAAGACCCGTGGGCAGAAGGTTGCTCTCTAGATAAGGTTCTCCTCGTTTTTGATAATTCCGGTTCTATTTCTAATGATGAAATGACAACTTACAAACAGCATGCCTGGAGTGAGTTGTCCAAACTAGCAGGCAAGCAAATAGGGCTGCAGATTGCTACTTTTGGGAACTCCGCAGTAAATCAGTTCTATTTGCCGACGATAACAGAAGCTGACTTTGAACCAGGTTCAAAGCTATATGAATACTTTTTTGACGCAAATGAGAACATAGCCAGCAAAGAAGAGATGCAGGAGATGACTAATTTTCATTCCGTAATGGATTTCCTGATTGCAGATGGAGCTGAAGATAAAGCCATTTTTATTTATACAGACGGCCCTCCCAATTATAGTGTAAATCAAACATACTTGCCAGTCATCGCAGGGGTTACAAGCTTTTTTACGGCAGTATCGAAAACCGATTTGCCTTTACAAGTAATTACAAATAATGGCCAGCTGCTTGGGTTAAGCGAGCTGCAGGAAAAGAGCACAAAGCTAAGTTTATGTGCTGTTCCTGACGAAGTCGATATAGATTTCATCATATCCCCATGCATCGATGACAATCAATCCAAGATGCTCTTAGAAGTATCCCCAAACCCCTGTAGGTGGAATTTCACGATTGAGTGCCAAGATTACGACGCAGAGGAATCATATACAGCTGTTTTAAAGGATTTAGCAGGCCGGGACATTATTGAACGTTTCAAACTCATAGGGGAACAAACAACTGTAGATACAAAGAACCTTGCTTCTGGCAGCTATTTTCTTTGGATTCAGTCTGATAACGCCCAGGTTTTTGAGCCAATCCCAGTGATTATCGCCCGCTAGAGGCTCTGCCCATTTATTTTTCTAACCGCTATAACTTTGAAAAATGGAATATCCCAAAATACTACTAATTGTAACCGCAATATTCTTTTTAGCTATTTCTTCTATTCAAGCACAGGATGAAGAATACTATCCTACACCAGGGGCCTCAATCGCTTCTACATCAAAAGGGGCAAACACTACCGTTAATGAGTTCACAGGGGCTATTTCTGTATCAATCCCCCTACTTTCCGTTAAGTCTGAGTCTTATACCCTTCCGATTAGCCTTAATTATACCTCACAAGGGGCAAAGGTAGGCCAAATTGCGAGTTGGGTCGGTATGGGGTGGAACTTAAATGCCGGGGGCGTGATCACAAGGCAGGTCAATGACTTACCGGACGATGCGCACAATTTCAGCGGGGACGGCTATTTGTATAATGGGCAGACTGTAGATGACATATACGGTAAGTACTTTAGCCAGCTATCTTCTTCAGAAGAGGATTATATGTTTAAATACGGGAAGGACTCGGAACCTGATATTTTCCACTTTAATATTGGAGGAGGCATAAGCGGAAAGTTCTTTTTTGATAAAAACGGAAATCCTCAGCTTGAAAGCCAGGCTGACTTGAAAATCGAATATGACCTTGATCAGAATTACAGCTACACCACCGATCATAGTTTCCTGACCTCTAATTACAGGGGGCTTATCAAGAGCTTTACGATAACTATCCCAAGTGGGCATATCTTTAAATTTGAAGAAAGATCATACTCTATTTCAAGTGATGAAGATCAATACAAAAGTAAAGATAATGGGACCGAGTATATAAGCTCAAATTGCTTCCCTGTGCTGGAAGATCCATACCGAGAGGATTTTTCGGGCGTAGATGCTGTGGTAACAGCCTGGCACCTGACTAGCATTACCAACCCACTATATGACGAAAATGATAACCCGATAGCCCCTGATTTTACTTTTGAATACAAGGACGAAATTTATTTAAACCATTCTAATATCTTCCAGTGGAAAGCGCTGACGTGCTCGGATACATCATCATTCACGAGCCACTCATCATCATCTGTAGAAACATATCTAAATAAACGCTTGGATGAAATCACATACGGTAATGGCGTTTCAGACTATGGGGAAATAGCCTTTATAAGCACTTTTAACAGGGATGATATGTTTCATTTCTATGTCGGAAGTGAGCCAGGAAGCACATTACTATCCTTTTGGAATGACAATGCAAGGCAGCTGGCTGAGCACTTCCATTCCTAAAAATAAGTATCGGTACAACGGTATCGAACAGACGGCCAACCTTGGGCTGGATGTGTATAATGCCTTTTACCGGACGCTAGACCCGAGTTTGGGGCGGTGGTGGCAGGTGGATCCGAAGGCGGAAGCCACTATGGCTCTGACCCCCTATAATTCTATGTTTAACAATCCTGTATCTTTCAGCGACCCGGAAGGGGATTTACCTATAATTGCTGAAATTGCCGGACTATCCAATGGTCTCCGAAACTTATTTCAGGGGGAGAGCTTTTTTGAGGGTTTTGCACAGGGCTGGACCCAGTCCTGGGAAATAACCGGTGGTCTGTTTCAATACAGCAATGACCTTAGTTTTGGCCAAAACCTATGGAATACGTTTTCCAAACTTACCTGGGAGCTGCCACAAACTTTGGTCGGGCTGACCGTAGCACAAGGCCTGAATATCGGTACAGCAGTGAATGACGTCAATTTTTTCAGGGGCGCTACAGTGCTGGACACCGACTTGGATGGCGGGGCTTTTGCCGCCGGCTCTTATTTGATTGGCCCCGAGGGATTTCGCCCCGTCTTTGAGGATCATTTGTTCGTGCATGAGTTCGGCCATTATCTACAAAGCAAACGCTTGGGGCCCCTGTACCTAAATTTTGTTGCCTTGCCAAGCGTAGCTGGGTTTTGGGCAGTAGATGAATTATTCAATCAAAACCTTAACGAAACCCGTTGGTATGAAGCTCAAGCGAGCAGATTGGCTGCTAATTATTTTGACCGGGAGTTTCCAGGGTTCAATCGAGATCTTTTCATCTTAGGCAATGCTGAGTTCAGGAGAAGATTTGGCTTCTTACCATATCCCAACCCCAGGCCCGGTGTTGGGAATGGAGCGAATCCTACAAGGCCTAATTTCCATTGGACAGACATACCTATAAACCTGCCATTTAATGGAGGACTTGGCTTGCTGGGCTTACTTTTCTAAGTCTAAAAATATATCTAACATGAAACCCATATATCATCTTCTATTCACTATTTGCAGTGTACTTTTTCTTACTTCTTGCCCTGACAAAGATCCAAACTGTGATTATTCTTTAAAAATAATCAATGGCTCGGATACCCCTATTGTCTTTTGGTTTTTTATCAACTCCTCACAAGCGTGTGAGCTTCCAGATAGTCTACCAATCGGCTTAAGACCGGGAAATATTGAATCCTGGACGGTAACGGCCAATTCGCAGAAAGAATTCCTCTGTACGCCATCCGGCGATATTGATGTATTTGAAAATAATTGTTTATTTCTGTTTTCATCAATCGTAGTTCAAGGCAGTTCTTGGGAAGTCATACAAAATGAGAACCTTTACTTGTACAGGATGAATGTAGGAGTAGAAGACTTGGAGGCAATGGATTGGACCGTGGAGTATCCGTGATGGTTAAACGCTGTAAGCGCAATCTTACACGCCCGTCTCTCCTATCGGCACGCTGCAATCCATCTACCACGAGGAAGGCCGCTACGTCAAAAATAGCAGCAACTGGCACCATGAGTATGTTATCAGAGACCATCTGGGCAATAACCGTGTCTTTTTCAGCGACACCAATGGAAATGGTTTCATTTCTATGTCGGAGGTGAGCCAGGCTGTAACGCTAGTGGAAGTCTCGACCGAAGCGTCGGGAAGGCGCATTACTAGCTACCGCTTTCAGCGGCACAGGCTATTCGGCATGGCAATGCAAGGCAGCTGGCTGAGCACTTCCATGCCCAAAAATAAGTATCGGTACAACGGTATAGAGCAGACGGCTAATCTTGGGCTGGATGTGTACAATGCCTTTTACCGGACGCTGGATCCGAGCCTTGCCAGATGGTGGCAGGTGGATCCTAAAGCGGAGGGAGCTTATGGACACAGTCCGTATAACTCGATGTGGAATAATCCTGTTTCCTTTTCTGATCCGGAAGGAGATTTTGCTTGGATACCATTTGCAATAGGGGCTGCTTTAGGTGGATTTTCAGGATATTCAATTGGTAAAGCAAATGGAGCTACTGGTTGGGGGATGGTTGGTTATATTGCAGGAGGGGCCGCGATTGGAGGCTTATCTGGAGCTGCTGGTGCAGGTGTTACTTCTTCATTGGGTACAAGCCTTTCAACACAATATGGAGGATTAATAGCTACTGCAGCAGGCGGTGCGACAGGCGGTGGTATAGCCGGAGGAGGGTTTGCAGGATTGGCAGGTCAAAATATTTTGGATGGTGCTTGGAAAGGAGCTTTAAGTGGATTTGTTGGGGCAGGATTAGGAGGCTATATATCTGGAGGGGCAGGAGCTTTTGTTGGAGGAGCTGCATCTGGTGGAATAAATGCAGGATTAAATGGAGAAAATGTTGGATTGTCTGCATTAGCAGGAGGTGCAATTTCATTTGGTTCATATCAACTAACAAGTGCCATCAATTATAAGAAGTTCTCCAAAGCTGGTGGAACTCTAAGTAGAAAACAATTCAATGCTTTTAGTAGGGCTTCCCAGAAGTCATTTACAAGAGGAAGAGAATTTGGTGGTTGGCTGACAACTGATGGTGACGTCCAATGGTGGAACAAAGGGGCAGGTGCGAGTGTATCTCCAACTCCAAAGCCGAGTAACGCATTTGGAGAATTTCATACTCATCCCAACCAGGGAGGTGGCTGGATTGAGTGGCACAGCCCTGGGGATATTCGAGGGAGTAATGCAGATGGTACTTTTAGTTATGTAATTGGAAGAGGAAATTATTATATAGTTCACCAAGGCAGGATTTGTGCTTTTTCGAATCGCTGGAAAAGCGGATTTAAAAGTGTCCATAATTTTTCCTGATGAACGCTTTGGTTTAAATTTTCAAGAAGGTTAACGATGGCGTTTTCAAAAGTTTCCTTACAGATATGATATGATTTAGCCAGTATTTGCTTCATGTATTTCCACAATCGCTCAATCAGATTCAAGTTAGGTGAGTATCCAGGCAGAAA
>JANSXW010000027.1 GCA_024742755.1 bacterium
CTGTTTCAAAGACATGTAAGCGGTTTATTCTTGTATTTTCTTGCCCTTTTTTCAAAGACAGGCAAAGATAAGAAAAAAACAGGATTTTGCTTTACTATGACGGCCACTCCCTTCCCAAAATATATCTTTGCAAAAATTTTGTAATTACCATGACAGAGGAAGTAAAGCCGTATGATCAGTCGGGCAGTAAGAAAGAACAGGTTTCCAGGATGTTTGATGGCATTGCGCCCTATTACGATTTCCTGAACCGCCTGTTGTCCCTGGGTATTGACGTGTACTGGCGCAAGCGGGCCATCCGGTTGTTGAAGGAGGATGCGCCTAAGATGGTGCTCGATGTGGCCACCGGCACGGCAGACGTGGCACTGGAAACGGCACGGCAGTTGCAGCCTGAGAAAATCATCGGCATTGATATCGCCAATGAGATGCTCGAAATTGGCCGGACGAAAATTGATAAGCGCGGCTTAAGCACCACCATTGAGCTGCAGCAGGGCGACTCGGAGAATTTGCCGTTTTCAGACAATACGTTCGATGCCATCACCGTTGCTTTTGGTGTGCGCAATTTTGAACACCTGGAAAAGGGGCTCGAAGAAATGCACCGCGTGCTGAAACCGGGTGGCAAGCTTGTGGTGCTGGAGTTTTCCAGGCCCCGGGTTTTCCCGTTCAAACAACTGTACAACTTTTATTTCCGGAACATCCTGCCCACCGTGGGCCGGCTGACTTCTAAGGACCCCAGGGCTTACAGTTACCTTTACGAATCGGTGCAGGCATTCCCTGACCGCGAACAGTTCACTGATATTCTTAGCAAAATTGGCTTTAAATCAAATCAATGCATACCACTAACTCTTGGCGTTTGCGCGATTTATTCCGGTGGGAAAGCTTAGGCTTAGCCTGCGCCCTGCTTTTTCTGCTGCCTGCTCAGCAAACGTCTGCCCAGCCTACCGGCAATTACAACTTTTTTGACTTCCAGCAAAAGCCTTACTATTTCGGCATTACGCTGGGGTACAATTCCTCCCGGTTTACGCCCTTCAACTCTGATCAGTTCCTGCAAAGCGACTCCATCCGCGTGGTCGAGTCCGCCTCAGGACCGGGCTTCAACCTGGGTATTGTCACCAACCTGAAAATGGGCGATCATTTCGATTTTCGCTTCCTCCCCACCCTTTCGTTCGCAGAGCGGACCATCAGCTATACCCGTTTCGGGCGGCGGTCCAACTTCTCCGAACGGCGCGTCGAATCGGTGCTCGTGGAAATGCCCTTCCACCTGCGCTACAAGTCGGCTCCGTACAAGGACATGCGGCTTTTTGTCATCGCCGGTGTGAAGTATGCCTTTGACGTGGCCAGCGATTCGCAGACGCGGCAGGCAGAAACACTGGTCCGCATTGCCCCCAACGAATTTGCGCTGGAATACGGTGCAGGGGTGCAGTTCTTCTTCCCCTTCTTTATTTTCTCCCCGGAGATCAAAATTTCTCATGGCATCGGCAATACGCTGATCTACAATGAGAATATCGAGGAGTCTACAGTATTGGAGAAACTGTTGTCGCGTACCTTCACGCTGTCTTTCCACTTTGAGGGATAGTTTGGTGCCGAACGGATTTCCTTTTGGCTGGCTTACCCCAAAATCAAAGAAGAGGCTGCAGCTATTGCCGCAGCCTCAAACCTGTTATACCATTCAGGCTTTAAAAACCTTAATTAATCCGGTTGAAGTTGCTGTGCTTATTTATCCTGTTGAAGGGTGATGGTTTTTGCATACGAACTAATGGCTGCAACAGGGCACAGGGGGTATTTTTTTTGAGGAAAAGCTATAGCCCTAACAACCCGTTAAAGGCTATAGCTGAAAGGTTCCCCATAAAATCGTTTGGTTTCCGAAAGGCGTCTCCCGGGACTTAGTTTTTTTTGCGGTAAGCAAAATCTGGTTAAGCTATTGGGATCGTAATAATCGGTGGGTAATTTTCTCTTGCTATTCCAAAAGTAAGGCGCTGCCGGACACCTTACTTTTTTTTGTGGCGATTGCTGACGTATTTGTGGTGAAATACAACAAATTTGGGGTTAACTACGGCAGCATTATTCCAGCTGCAATAACAAGAGGGGCTGCAGCTTTATACTGCACCCCCTCCGGTCAGGCAAGTTGAGATACACGCCAGCAGTTATCTGCTGATGATCAATCTTTCCACATCAGGCTGCCCTTCTATTTTAAGCCAGTAGATACCGCCGGGCAGCCCTTCCACATTCAGTTGATGCTGTGCGGCCCCACCAGGCAATACCCAGGCACGGGCCTCGCGCCCCAGCCCGTCTGTCAGCAAGGCCTGCACCGGGGCTTCCGGCACGGCGCCTAATGACAGGGTGATGTGCCCTGAGGCTGGATTAGGCCATATGCCCGGCCTGCTGCCTCCGCCTTCGGACAGCTGCACCACAGGCTCGCCGCCAAAACCGGTATTGGACGAGCCGATCGTGTTCACCGGGCCGATGACTGCTGTGCCGGTGCCCGCCGGATCCGTCGTGAAGGCGCCGAAGCCTACTTCCACGCATTCGTTGAGGTGGTCCTGCATTTGGGTAACTAATTGCCAGCCGCCGCCACCGGGGATGCGGTAGTAAGCCTGCAACAGCCCGTTATTGCGCCTCAGCCCTATCGTCTGAGGGGCAGCCGCCGCCTGAAAGGGTATAAATGACTTCCCACCGTTGGGCTGCAGGCGGCTCTCCCAGCGCAGTACAGGCGTCAGGTTCGTGAACAGGCCGGCCATGGGCGAGCCGGCAGCGCTGCTGTTGCGCATGAAGATGCCTGCGTAAGTTCCTGCGCTCAGCTCCTGCACTCTTATGCTGATCCCGCTGCCTTCGCACAGTTCCTGCACCACTGCTGCCAGTTGGTCGCCCCCGCCGGAGGCCGGGTTGTAGGCAGGCGTATCGAGCGTAAAGTGCCCCTTGGACGGATTATCAGTAGCACAGGGGTCATAAGCGTAGGCGCTGCTGCCCGGCACCATGCCGATATCGGCAGTGCCCCAGGGCGGCGGTATGCTCTCGTCGATAAACACCTCTACCTGAGCCGTGCAGCTGCCGCTGTTGCCATGTAGGTCAGAAGCCGTCAGCTCTACGCTCTGTATGCCCAGGCCGCTGCAGTCAAAAGCCGTTTGGCTGATCATCAGCGTGCTGTAGTCCAGCCCGCAGTTGTCGCTGCTGTTGGCAAAGTCCAGCACTTCATCGGCCAGCAGCTCGCCGGTGCCATCATAGCTCAGAGCCACTTCCACATCAAGGCAGGATAGCTGCGGCGCTTCTTCATCTTCCACTATGAAGGTGTAGGTGAAGCCTTCGGCATTCCCGTAATCGTCGGTAGCAACTACTTCGAGCTCGTAGGTGCCCTGAGGCACCGTGAGGTAGAGGGCATATTGCCCGGTAGCCGCATCCAGGAGCACCGTTTCCAACTGCCCGGCGGAGGGGCCATTCTGGTTTTCCAGAACAGCTTCGACCGTTACGCCCGAGCAGTCTTCAATGGAAAAGGCCCGCCAGATGACGGAATAGTGGCAATCGCCGGGGTCAGTGCCCACTTCCAGCACGCCTTTGCTCGTGAGCGTGTCCCCGTTGCTGTCCAGCACGTGCAGGGGCGGGGCTTCATAATCGGGGAAGCAGGGGTCGAAGGGCGCCGGGTCGAGCGTATTGCAAAGCCCGTCCTCATCGCTGTCGATGTCATAGCAAAGCTGTGTGGAGACGGTATCCTGCAGCGCCTCCGGATAATCGCAGTCTGCTGCCAGGAAGGTATAAGGGTGCGCGCCCCGGAAGGCAGTGTCCTGAGGCGCGATGCCCAGCTGACCGGCTTCGTCCAGCTCAAAGAGGAATGGCGAAAAGTCGAGCACCAGGGGCTCGTCCGGGCTGCCCAGCTGCCCATTGCCGCCAAAATCGAGCCTGACGGGCAAAGTGAAGAGGGCTTCGTGGGCTGCACTGAAGTAACGGACTTCCATTTCCCCTTCCGGCATCCCATGGTGGACGGTGGCAAAGTAGTAAGCCTGCCCGTTGACCAGTTCCGGGGCGGCTGTGCCGCTCAGCTGCCCGTTGATGAAGAACGCCAGGCGGTCGGCTTCATCGCCCAACGGCAGCCATTGGGTATACTGCGCCCGGGCTGAAATGTTCATCGTGAACGGCTGAGCTAAAAGCGGCACGCCCCAGCCGGCCGGCGGCTGTGGCTGACTGCCTGCCGCAGCCAGCACAGGCGTCAGGCTGTAGTCCAGGCAGGGGCCGCCGTAAGCCTCCTCAAAACCGGGCAGGCCCAGCAGCTCAAAACCTGCCTGTGGCGCTGCGCTCTGTATCGGGATGTCCTCCCACTGCGGCCCGGCATAGGCTTCCGCAATGGTGACGCTGAGCGCTGCCGTGGCAAAGTAGGCGTTGGGCGTCTGCTCCGTGGCGCGCACTGTGACTGTGGTGGAACCAAACCAGGCGGGGTCCGTTGGGATCAGCGTCAGCTCTGCGCCGTTAAAAAAAGTCAGGACGTGCGGGTTGAAGTCTGCCGACCAGGCGATGCCGTCGTCGTCCTGCTGCTCCAGGAAAGGCTGAAGGCCCAGGGGCGCGAAGGGCACGCCCTGCAAGGTCTGCTGCGCCGGCAATGCCTGAAGGCCGATGGGCGCGTCCCCGTCTGTGAATACTTCAATTTCGTAGGGCGCATCAAAACTGCCACTCACGCCCTGATGGACGAAAGTGTAGGGCTGCTGCGCGATGTAAACCGCATCGGTGGCCGCGTGGTAGACCCGCACCTGCAGCTCCTCCCCTGTTGCGGTATTGGAGAAAACCGTGGACAGGTGGAATACCTGATCGCCTATGCTTACCGGCGTGCTCACCCCCCGCAGCTCCCCGTTGGAGAAGAAGGCGATGAGGTCATTGGCATTGGCCGTCAGCGCTTCATCGATGAACAGGGCAGCGTTGATGCTTGCGGAGTAGTCGTAGCCCCCGGGCTCCGGCGCTGTCCAGTCGGGCGGGCCCGCAGATGCCCTCAAGGCCGCCGCCATCAGCAGCGTGATCAATAAATATCGCATGGATTATGCTTTTGGGCCGCTGCCTGCGCAGGGCCCCGGCTTGCGGGGCCCTGCACGGTGCAGCAGGCTGATTAAGGGCGTAGGTTCAATTTCGCAGACTGTACAGGCCCGATGCCGTGGAGGGTAACGAAGTACAGCCCGGCAGCGAGGTTATTCGGGCGCCATTCCAGCAGGTTGCCACCGGCAGCAGCTTCTGCCTCGATACGTGCCACTTCCCGTCCGGTCGCATCTGTGACGACGACCATAATTTCGGCAGCGGCAGGCGCATCAAAGCTCAGGTATGCCCGATCCTTAGCCGGGTTGGGGAAGAGCTCGAATCGGGGCGCCGTGCCGGCAAGGCCAGCAGCGTCCGTCACGCTTTGAAGGGTCAGTGGCTCCGGCAGGTTGACCGTGCCCAGGATGTCGTTGGCAATGAAGACAAACGACTCCTCGACCGCCTTAACTTCACCGTCTGCGCTGTCGTAGTATTTGAAAGTGACGGTTCCGCCCTCGGCATTGCCGTAGACTGTCATAAAGAGCAGATAGGCATCCATGGCCTCCACGTAGATGGGCTGTGCGCTGCCGCGCACCTCACCATTGATGAAAGCGCCAACCTCATCTCCTTCCTGCAGCAGGTTGCCCGTTTCAGCATCCGTGACCACAGCGATCAGGTTCATGCTGTGCTCGTACTGATGCGGGTCCACCTCCCACTGCGCGGTGCTGCGGGCTTCGATGCCGCCCTGATTACGGAAGGCTTCCTCGTTGGGCCCAGTGAAGTTTTCCGGGTACGTCAGGGTGCCCGGCGCTGCCAGGTTCAGGAGGTAGCCGTTGGGCGAGCTCATGAAGCCGAGGTTGCCCACCCAGCCTACGCCTGCAACGTACTGCGCAAAGCCAGCCTGGCTTTTGATGATGTCCCCATTGAGCGGGCTCAGCGATGCCAGCGCCTGATTGACCGGCATCCCCGCCTGCGGCAGGTAGCCAATCCAGTTCCAGCCCGCTGACAGGGCCATGGGCGTAGCGGGGTCTACCGGGTGGCCGAGCAGCACGAGGCTGTCGAAAGCCGTGCCGTTGTACTGGTACATCGTCAGGTGGGACAGCTCAGTGAGCGACCCGGCCCAGACGCTGCCGCCGTTGAAGTACTGGCTGAAGCTCGTCTGCCCCTTGATGGTCGCATCCTCCGGGCGGGTCAGGCTTGCCAGTGCCGCATTGATACTTGGGTCCGGCAGCTCCAGGTTGTACGAGATCCAGTTCCAGCCCGGGAAGATCGGGATTTTGCGCAGCAGCAGGTTGTTGGTGTGGATGACCTGAGGCGCAAGCGGAGACCCGATCAGGTCATCGGCTACAAAGTCAAAGCTTTCGTCTGTGCTGCCGTAGAGCGTACACTCCCGGGCATCCCAAATCTGGAAAGTGACCGTCTCGCCGACCAGGTTATTGCTGTAGATGGTCAGGAAGGCCAGGTACTTCTGGATTTCCGGCACGTATTCCACATTGGCCACCCCGCGCAGGTCACTGCCCACAAAGGCACCGATGAGGTCGAGGTTGTCAGTGGACATGGCCCCCTCGATGTCGAGTTCGGCGGTCATGGTCATGGAGTAGGCGAAGTTGCCAGGATTGACTTCCCAGCCCGGCCCTTCGCAGGCGACCCGCAGGTCGACGTCAATATCCTTGTTGCCATCTGTTCCTACTACATTGACCTGGGTTGCGTACTCATTCTGCGGCAGGTTATCCGCAAAAACAAAAGTGATCTCTTCCTGTTCGCCTGGTTCGAGTGTGCCGTCTGTGGGCGCCACCACCATCCACGAAGGGATGCTGCCGTAGGTGACCGAGCCGTCCGGGTTGTCTATGCGTGGCCCGGTAATGGAGAAGTTCATAGGGGCACCGCTTTGGTTAACGATGTCCCGGGTAACGACCAGGCTATTGCCCTCGTTTACGACTTCGTCTATATCCGACCCTGCCGTCCAGCGCAGCGGGTTCAGGTCAACGAGGAACTCCCAAGCTCTGAAATTGACGGTGGGGCTGCCGGGAGCGCCTACGGGCACTTCCATGGGGTTGCCGGCAAGGTCTTCAATATCGGTAGCGACCGCCCGGAGAATTTTGCCATTGATAAAGCGGGACTGTATCTCGGGCGTGATGATGATCTTGTCGCCCACGCATTGGCTGCTGAAGGGCACTAGGGCCCCCGTTTCCGTGTTGATCAGCGCGATGTTGTTCAGGTTGATATTGCTGCCGATGCCGTCCGCGTCAAAAACCTCATTGCAGTTGATCGGTTCATTAAAGGTGATGGAAATCTCATCGCCCTGGCTTAGAATGCCATCCGCAGGCTGGGGTGCTCCAAACAGCTCGGGCGCCTCCGTCTCCTTGACCACTCTGATGACCTCAGAGATACCGGGCGAAAGGTCGCCGCCAATCGTGCCCGAACAGTCGGCTACCGCTCTCAGCTCATAGGCGCCATCTTTCAGCTCCATCATATCCCACTGAACAATCTTGAAGACGGGATCGTTGGCGAAGCTGTCCGCAGGCAGTTCCAGGATGTTGATCCAGGAGCCATCGCCCGGGATGGGGCGGTACTGTAGGCGGACGACATCCAGGTCTTCATCCTCATTGTCGTACTCGCTGAGGGTAACGAAGAGGTTTTCGTTGCCTGGCGTCACCACATGATTCTGCAGCGGGAAGGCAATATCAATCCGCGTACAGGGCTCTACGAAAAATACATCTAGCTCCAGCGGCAGGTAGAAGCGGCTGTACACTTCCTTTTCGCCGTTCTGCTGTGCGGTAGGCTGATACTCGTCGTAAATCAGGAAGCCGCCGTCGCCAGCATCAAAGCCGACGGACTCTGAGTGTTCGATCTGGCAAGTAGAGGCGAAATAAAGCCCGAGGTCTTCAAAGGTGAACTGCCCGGTATTGGGGTACTCTACCGTCACTGTTTTATTGAAGGACTGATTGCCAATAAACTGGAACTCAATGGGGTTGATCAAAGGTGCGCCGTCCAGCTTGATCAGAGCCCCATCGGGGTTGCCGCCTTCGTCCACCCCAAGCTCATAAATCAATCCGTCCACACCATTAGGGCCAATGCTGCCCAATGTCACCTGAAAGACGGCTGGTGTATTATCAGGTACATTAATGGCTACATTTTCAGCAACCTGAATAGACACCTCCTCTCGGTTGCGGGTACCGGGTATCCATGGGCACATGGATTCTCCGCCTCTTAGCTTGAACATGGGTGCAGTAGCGAAGGGGGCTTTATTCAAGTCTGATACCTTATAATCAGTATTCGTTATGGAATTATCGAACTCATATAAGGAAGATATCTGATCTTCCAGAGCATCAACTTCATCTTCCAGATCTTCAAGGTCATCAAACCCAATATTAGGTTGCGGACCAGTTGCAATATCAATAGAATAAAAGTCGTTCAAGTCATCATCTGCAAGCGTGAAAGAAGTTTCTACAAAATTACTGGTCGAAACCCCTTCTGTAGTTTCGTTGGTATGGTTGTAAGCGATCTCTATATTCCAGTCAGCACCAAAACCACCCACCTCAAATCCGGTTTCGTTCTGTATACCGCCACCTCCACCAAGCGTAGTAGTGAAGGTATTGGTACCCGTCATCGTACTTGAGGTCGTTTCGGTATAGGTAGCAGCTGCATCAAAGGTGATGTTTCTAGAGTACTCTGCGGCTTTCTGGCGAGCTCGCTTGTTAGCAATCTCGGTCACCCATTTATCCCTTGAAGTTTTTGCCTGTATTCTTTCCGCTTCTGTAACGGTTGGGTTGGCTATGATTTCTTCTAGCTGAGGAATCACTTCTGTCAGTATCTGCCATTCAGAAAACACGAAGTCGGTAGCAAACCCAACGGGCGCGATCGTTAAAACCTGATCGAAAGTGAAATTGCAATTATCAAAATCATAATCTAGAATATCCCTAGCGCCAATATCATAATTCATGGCTGCCCCAAAGTAAACATCCGCGTAAGAACCCCAAATGTCGTCCCCATCTGAAGTACTGATCTCCTTAGTAGTGGTAAAGCAGAACTCGGCTTCATTAGAATTGGACTGACTAGCCTCAAAAGTACCCGATAGCGTAAATGTGTTTGAGGACTCAAGTCCAGTAATAACGCCAGCCACTACCCCGCCTTTCAGGATTTCAGTTTTTGACCCTTTCTTGAGCGCAAGGCTTGTGTTCAGCGTCTCCGTATTGACATTGACATCTCCCCAAGTGACGCAAGTTTCGGTGCCTTGAGCCAAGGTTGCAAAAGAGCCATCACCCGGAGGGTCATATACAATTCCAAAGACTTCAGAAGGCCCTGAGGTCGATATTGTACCGGGCAGTTGCCGCTCCCCCAAAACAATAGCCTGATAAGTCTCAGTGGCCTGTAAACCGTCCACCTCAGCAGTTACCTGCAAGGTTTTGGTGTGAGGCGGCAGCATGTTCGGATTATTGGCAAACCACTCGTATACGTACGTACTAGTATCGCTAAGAATTTCTTCTTGATCACTTTCCTGAATACCATTATTGATAGCCAGTAAGAAAGTGTCCAAATAGCATTTCCCACCATCGTAAGACTGGAAGACCCTAATATTATTGGAGTAGAGCTTCGGGTTCGAAAACTCTTGCGAGTCATAAATCAGTGGCAGATTACACTCATTAGCCAGTAGACCAGTAGTAATATCAGCGATTTCCACATTTGGTGGGCTGACGTACATGAAGTCAGTGGTATCTTTCATGACATTCCGCAGGTCAACCTCTACGCCACCCTGCACTTGGAAGTAGTCGTAAATCACACTATTCGAGTGTTCCGTCACAGATACTGCCACCGGGATAGGTGGAACGTTTTCAAACTTGAATTTACCGTCTATGGTAGGCAGCTGTAACTCTTCTTCATAGCAACCGTTCAATGCAGACAGCTTGACCTTTACAACCGCCGCCGGATCGCCATTGGTATCCTCTGCAATGACAGACAATCTGCATTGCCCACCGAAGACTTGTCCTATCACTTCCCGCTTGGTAGTATTTTGGAACAGCACGTTGGCAATCGGTGAGTTAAGATTGCGAACCTCAAAGAAACCCGGTAAGAACGTATGAGCCGTAGAGTCTTCTCCAAACCTAGGGGTTAGCTCTACGTTAAAGCCCGGCTCAAAATCTGCGACAAAGCGCCCTTCCCCGTTAGTAAAAATAGGTGGGACAAAGGAAGCCCCATTGACCAAAATCTCCACACTATCCTGATAGCAGAATGTATTTTCAAAACGTACGACCCCAGTGATAGCTACCGTAGATTCATCCGTGAAGTCCACATTATTGACAGCCGTATTCGTATTATTGATGTTCACCACACGGGTATTAGGGGTGAAGTCATGTGGACGTTCGCCTTGCACTCGTCCAATGCTAGAGAAAAATGCATTGTGCAAAGTACCCTCACCTGTCATGGCCGCACCAAAGTCAAACAATTCTTCACCGTTACCTTCGTTGAGTGAGAAGTAGACTTCTAGTCCATCGTAGCCAGTATCCGTACCACCTGCACCAAATGGAGAGGCGATTAACTCCCGGTCGGTATCCGGCAGGATGACATCGTAAAACGCAACTTCATCGATCAAGCCCGTATAGAAATGCTGAGGCATAGTAGCGCCTTTAGCCCCCAATACCCAGGGTTCGCCGGTCCAGTCACCAGTGAGGCTGCTGTAGCTCAGGGTGACCACATCGGCCGTTTCCTGGTAGAATCGGACCTCGTTATTACCAGCATCCAAAATAAACGTTAGGTGCTGATAGCCGGTATCCGAAGGCACACCCAGAATTTGGGTTTGACCGTTTACCGTCAGTTGGTACTGCCCGTTGTCGATGAAAAACTCGAAATCGCCATTGCCCTTTGAAAGCAGGGTTTGGCGCGACTGTACATCAAACGGCCGCACGATAAGGGTCACTGTGGCAGAGTCTGCTAAGTCGTAATCCGACAGAGTCGCGTAAGCGTTGTAAGCTGCATTGAACTCTAGCGCATAATTGTCGTAAAATATCTTGCTCGGCTTAGCTGTGAAAGACTGCACCGTACTATAGTTGATCCCTTCGATGGCGTAGAAGCCATCTATATCGGTAATACCTGCGTTCAGCAGATCAGGTGTATCGTTGCTGAAGGTAGCGGAATTGATCGCCGCGTCAATACCGTTGCCAGAAAGGTCAAAGGCTTTGCGGCCGCGCCCTTCGTCAAACTTCCAGTAGGCCACGATACCTTCTGTATTCTTGGAAACGGTAATATCCTTGGTCAGGATTAGCTCCGACTGCGGTAACAAGCGGTTGTACAGGCGCACATCGTCGATGTTGCCATTGAAAAAACCGGTCTGATCGCGGCGGGAACCGATAGCGTAAGTCGCATCGTCTTCCACAATATCTCCTTTGACGGAGGCGATGAATTTACCATCTACGTAAAGGATGAGCGTTCCCCCTCCGTAAACAGCGGCTACGTGGTGCCAGCCATCGGGGTCTTCCTCAAAAGCGTAAGCGATTTCTTCTGCCCCGGCGCCAGTGCCCACGCCCACCACTACACCCTTACCCGTGCCCGCAGGCGTAGTCAGGATCCAATAGTTGCGGTTAAGGTCGGAACCCAGGTCGAAGATGCCGGCCCGGTCGTTGCCATCGCCCAGTTTTACCCAGGCGGATGCGGTAAACATATCATAAGGAATAGCCGGGTGGTGAGAAATGCAAAGATTCGCGCCCTCCCCATCGAAAGCCATAGAGCGGCCCACAGTAGGCGTGAGCGTCACCACAGCGCCCACAACCGGATTGCCGTTTTGGGTCGTGACTTTGCCCAGTACCACGCCGTTGGGGTTGACAAAGCCGATGTCGCGGCCCGGGCTGCCGGAGCCGAATTGGTTTTTGGGGATCACCCCATACTCATAAAACTCCCCCGCTTGCACGTTGAAGTCGATAAACTGAGCGATGCCGGCATCTACATCTGCCAGAAAAGAGCCATCTCTTACGATGGTAAAGCCGTCAGAGGCTTGGGAGCTGAGCGGGTCCATTTCCCACATCAGCTCCACGCGGTCAGGATAATCGCCCTGCGTGGCGAGGACTACCGGAGGCTGGGGCGGGCTGATGAAGGCTGACCAGAAGCCAAACTCCGCATTATTGGTTTGGGAAAGCGAACTGCCAACGAGCGGCTGCCCAATCGTTACATTTGCCCGGTTGGTATTGCTGAAGGCATCGGAGGTACTACCGAAGTAGAACTGTGCCGTGGCCGAAGCGACCGGCAGGCCTTCTGTAGGATTGCAATTGGTGGTGTCTATGGTCTGTGCATACAGGGCCGGGCTCCCCAGCAGCACCATCCACACCATGATATAGAGGTGTCTCATTTTAATTTACATTTTGTAGGCTCCGCTGTTGCCAACGAAGCAATGAAAAAAAGGTCGATTGTCCCGGATTAGTCGACCCGGATGTAGACGTAGAAGTTCATGTTTTTGGGGCGGGATTCAGCACCACCAGAGGAATTTGAGTTGCCCTGTACGGTGTGATTGTGATTACCATCCGTTGAGGTAGTATTTGTTGTTTCGGAATACAATGCGTAATCAGCACCACCGTCAGTCCATCCATTGCTTTCAAAACTCTGGTATCTATCAAGAACAGTATGGGAGTGGGCTCCGTTAGTGCTGGTGACTAGGTCTACATAATGGTTATGCGATTTAGTTTCGTCATCTTGTAAGGTTACTCCGGTCATCGGACTCCGACCTGGATCATTACCATCGTTATATTCTGTGGCCCGAATAAACAAACCGCTCATATCCGGTACGGTGTTCCAGCCGTAGTTATCAGCCAGTTTGGTGCCGGCTATATCGCGCCCGTCCATAGGCACCCAGCAGTCGCCGTTTTCCTCTTCGAACTGGTCTGGTGTAAGGATGGAATACTTGATATCGCCCACAGAGCCGGAGCAGGTTTCCGAGCCGGAAAGCAGGCGGATGGACTGCTGCGCCGTACTCACCGATAGCGAGTAAGGCGAATAGGTCATTTCTGTACGGGGGAAGAGCTCGTTGTTGTTGATCTCCAGTGACAAGTAAAGGGTGGTGTTGAAATCCTCCGGTTGCAGGGGAGCATTAGAGCCCAGCAGGTAGCTGTATACGCCTCCGCGGACTTGCACATCTGCGGTTTCTTCGTGGACTACATCTCCGCCCTGAGCAGCGGTGTAGAGGCGGAAGGTAATGTTTTGCGGACCGTCGTCTACAGCCAGGCCGTTAGGGTCTTTCAGCGTACCCTGTACGCTAATTTTGAAACCCTGATCCTGAGCCAGGACCGGCAAGGACAGTACTGCAAAGGCAGCGATCAAAAATACAGGTAGAAAATTTTTCATGAGTTATGACTTAGTTAAAAGGGTTTAAAAGCAGGCCGGTCGAAAAATCACAGATAGAGGGGGAAGGTATATCTCTATAACTTCTTATCTGTTAGCCTATAACCAATTGGGATAAGCATTGAATAGAATCAAAAATAAATCTCAAACTCCGCTGTGTTTAAATTATGTGGCGAACGCCTACTGATTTGTGGCGAACATCTACAAACCCGTGGCGAACAAAATTGTGACAGCACATCGTGCCCACGCTACCCAATCCCCTTTTAGTTTTTTCAGCAAAAGGCCCTATTTTCACCCTTCATAAATGCACTTAATAATGAAAATCAGAAGGTGGGCCTGCCTCATGGTGCTACTGCTTTGGCAAGTGGCCCTGACCGGGCAAAGCGACAACAACTCCACTGACAGCCTGGCCCAGGCGCTGCAAAATGCCGGGAGCCCTCAGGAACGGGCCAGTGCCCTGCAAAGCCTGGTACAGGCCAATTGGAGCAATGAAAGAGACCAGGCCAAAGCCTACCTCCAGGAACTGGAGGAGCTGTCTGCCCAGCTGCAGGTGGACAGCATTACCGCTTTTGTGCGCAAGCAACAAGCGCTGCTGCTCTATCAATCCGGCGATTACGAGGGCGCCCTCTCCACCTTCAACCAGGCCAGCCAATGGTACGAAAAAGCCGGCCTGCCCACCCCCGCTCTGCAGTGCCGGGCCCGCGCGGGCATCATGTACAGCATTATGGGCGACTATGAGCAGGCCGAAGCCATCTACCGGCCTGCCCTGCAACAAGCCCGTCAGGCCAAAGCGCCCGAAGCCGAAGTTTTCCTGCTGTCGCAAATGGGCACCCTGTTCCACTATCAGGGGATTTCAGACTCTGCCCAACACTACTATGAAGTGGCCATTGCGCACTATCAGCAAAGCGGAGACACCCTGGGCATGATGCGCCCGATGTACAACCTGGCTGTACTGCATTCAGATGCGGGCCGGTATGAGAACAGCGTAGCCACCTACACGGCCATTTACAACTATCAGATGGGGCAAAAATCCTTTGAGGATGCGATGATTACGCTGGAGGGGCTTGCCTCTGCCAATCGGCAAATGGGCCGCCTCAATGAAGCCGCCGATAACCTCATGGAAATCTATCAGCTGAGCAATCAGTTGGGTGATATCCGAATGAAAGTGCAATCCCTGCTGGGCATGTCCCTACTTGAAGGATCAAGGCAACAGTTTGACCAATCCAAAGGCTACCTCCGCGAAGCCCTCTCCCTGAGCCGGCAAGTCAATAATGCCGATCAGATCATGGCCGCCTACTACCGGATGGGGCAGCTGTATCAGGAGCAGGCGCAGTACGATTCGGCGGCATTCTTCCTGCAGGAAGGACTGGCGATGCAGGACACCCTTAATACCCAGCGCTACACCCTACTCTTTTTGCTGCAACTGGGGCAGGTGTATGCAGATGCCGAAAAACTGGAACAGGCAGTGCAAATTGCACAGCGCATGGCCGCTTTCGAGCCTGCTGCCTTTGATGCGCAGCAACTGCTCTCCTACTACCGGCTGCAAGGGGGCATTAGTGAGGCTAAGGGAGATTACGCGGGCGTGGTGCGCTATCAGACGGAATCCTTTAAGGACTATCTCCAAAACCAGCTGTATGGGCAAGCCAAAAAAGACGCGCTCCTCCTGATGGCTGCCCATAAAGCGCTTGATCAGACGGATAAAGCCCTGTACTATGCCGAAACCGTACACTGGCTCAACGACTCGATTGCCAGCCGGCAGGATGTGGAGCTGCTGGCGGAGCAGCGCAAAGATTTTGAATTCCAACTGGAAAGACAGCAAATAGAGGCCGAACAGGCTAAAGAAACGGCGGTACTGCAGGCACGAGCCAGGCAAAACAGCATTGTGGCGATCGGCGGGATGCTACTGGCTGCACTTGGCTTTGGCTTCTTCTGGTATACCCGGCGGCAAAAGCAGACCATAGCCGGGCAAAATCAGCAACTGCAACAGCTCAACGAAACCAAAGACCGCCTGTTTGCCATCATCGGGCACGACCTGCGCAAGCCGGCCATCGCCTTCCGGGGGATTGCCAAAAAGGTCAGCTTCCTGCTGCGCAAAAAAGACTTCGCCACCTTGGAACAACTGGGAGAGGAAATAGAGAAAGACGCCGCCGGGCTAAGCCAGCTCACCGAAAACCTGCTCAACTGGGCACTCACGCAGCGGGATGTCATGCCTTATCAGCCTACTCAGCTGAAGCTGCTGCCACTGCTGGAAGATACAGCCACGCCATTCCAAACCGCACTCCAAAACAAGCAGCTTGACTTGGAATGGGCCGTGCCTGAAGATTCCGTGGTCTACAGCGATGCCAACGCCCTGAGCACCATCGTGCGCAACCTGCTCGATAACGCCATCAAGTTTACACCGGAAGGCGGCCGGATTACCCTAGCAGGCACCACTGAAGGGCAACTGCTCAAGCTGAAGGTAAAAGACACCGGTGTGGGCATGCCGCCTGAAAAGCTAAAGGAACTTTTCCTGCTCAAAAAAGGCCGCACACAGCCCGGCACGGCTGGTGAAAAGGGCTCCGGGCTGGGCCTCCACCTTGCTCATGAGCTCTCAAAACTCAACCAATCTTCGCTTGGCGTAAACAGTCATATTGGAAAAGGCACTATATTTACGCTAAGCCTGCCCCTGAAAGCCACTTAACCTAAACACCTGCTATGTCTTTAGCACCACTTAAAATCCTAATTGTTGAGGACAACCTCTCTTTTGCCCTCGAGCTGGAAATGCTCCTGGACGAAATGGGCTACACCGATACCCTGCGCGCCGACCACTCCGGCACCGCCCTCGACTACATCTACAGTCAGGAGCCCGACCTCATCCTGATGGACATCGACATCAACGGCAACCTCAGCGGCCTGCAATTGGGGGAAAAAATCGCCCACCTCGACATACCCGTGCTCTACATTACCGCCCTGCAGGAAGCCCCCTATCAGGAAGCATCCCGGCAGTCCAATACCATTGGCTACCTGGTGAAGCCGGTACAGCCACTCACCCTGCGCTCCGCCATTGACCTGGCCATCGCTAAAGTGCAGGCGCTGAAGGAGAGCGAGAAAAATGACGCCATTGAAAGCCGGGAACACTTTATCACGCAGCAGTTTTTCTTTTTCAAAAAGCGGCATATTTACTACAAAGTTGCCATTAAAGACATCCTCTACGCCCAGTCGGACGACAACTACGTGAAGGTGCAGGTGCGCCATGCAGACGCCTTTATCCTTCGTATTACGCTCAAAAACCTGGAAGAGCTGCTGCCCGCCGACGCTTTCCTGCGGACCCACCGGCGGTATATCGTTGCGGTCAACCACATTGACGCTATCAACTTTCAGGACAGCACTTTGATTATGGACGATGGAGCGGAACTTCCTGTCAGCCAAACAAAACGGCAGGAACTGGAAAGCCACATTCGCAAGCTGGGCTGAGCGGAAGACAGCAATGCCTACTCTCGATCCTCACAAGCCCCTTCTTCCCAGTAGGTAACACCACCGTAATTTTCGGCATAGCAGGAGTTGGAGTAGGTTTTGCCGTCACAGCCGCAAACAGGTTGGTAGATTTCGATGCAGGCGGCCTCCTTGTCGATTTTAGAAGGGTCAACACAGTCATCGGCCACTGCACCGTTGCGGTTGCAGGTGGCGCTCATGAGCATTAAAGCCAAAGCTGGAATAAGGAAAGCATACTTCATTCGTAATGAGGTTTTGCAAAGAAACGCAGCATTGGGCCCGCGAGTTGTATTAATCCCCACTACGCAACATCCTTTTTGGGATTGCCTAAAGCACGCAGCAACAGGAAACCAGCCAGCCCAGCGATCAGCGAACCAATCAGGATGCCGACCTTCGCAGAGTCCAGCAGCGCCGGGTTGTCTTTAAACGCAAGATTGGCAATGAAGATCGACATCGTAAAGCCAACACCAGCCAGAAAGGACACCCCGAGGATTTGCATATTGCTCACCCCATCGGGCAATTTGGAAATGCCCAGGCGGAGCGCCAGGTTGGACATTAGGAAAATACCGACGGCTTTGCCCACAATCAGTGCCAGGGCAATGCCCAGAATGAGGTTCATATTCAAAGCCGTTTCTGTGCTCACGGTGACCCCCGCATTGGACAGGGCAAATATCGGCATAATGACGTAAGCGACCCAGTCGTGCAGTTTATGCTCCATACGCTGCAATGGCGACTGCACCTCGGTGGTCCACTCATCCAGGTTGTCAATATGCTCGATTTGTTCCTTCGAAAGCAGCCCATTCTCCTGACGCGGGGCTTTAATGATTTTTGCCTGCAACTCGTCCAGCGCCTCCATAAACTCAGGTATCTTCACCTTCCGCTGAATGGGCACGGTAAAGGCCAGCAGCACACCCGCAATCGTTGGGTGAATCCCGGCTTTCAGGAACAGCAGCCAGACCACCACGCCCAGCACCAGCAGCAGGTACTTGGAGTACAAGCCCCGCATCGTCAGAATGAACAGCAGCCCCAAAATGGCAAAGGCCATCAGGATTAGCATCCACTTGATGCCCGAGCTGTAGAAAAGTGCGATGATGAGCACGGCCCCCAGGTCATCCACAATAGCAAAAGCCGTGAGAAAGACCTTGAGGTTAAGCGGCACCCGGTCGCCCAATAATTTCATAATGGCCAGGGAGAAGGCAATGTCTGTCGCCATGGGGATGGCCCAGCCCGCCAGGGTTTCCGGATCGTTATTGGACAATACAAAGACGAGTGCCGGGAAGGCAATGCCGCCGATGGCCGCAAAGAAGGGAAAGATGGCTTTTTTGGGCGCATTCAGCTCCCCTACCGAGAGTTCCCGCTTGATTTCCAGCCCAATCAGGAAAAAGAAGAGCGCCATGAGCCCATCGTTGATCCAGAGGATGACGGGCTTGACCAGCTCAAAGTTGGTCATTTTCACACCGAGCTCATACCCCCAGATGGCTTGGTAGGAATCGCCAAATGGGGAATTGGCCCAGGCTACGGCAAGGATCGTGGCTGCAAAGAGCAATACCCCGCTCAGGCTTTCAATCTTAATGAACTTCTCCATGGGGGAAGTCAGCAGTTGCTTCAACATGGTTTTTCGTTTTTGGACGAAAAATCAACACAGTTGCCGTCATTGCGTTCGCGGATTGAGCCATTTTTTTGCCTGAACCCGCATAAGCCATTAGTACCGGGGGCACCCCTCTGCATTTAAGCGCTGTAGCTGCCGGGGTAGCGCTTCCTGCTCTGCTCCAGCTTATTCAATGGCTGCCGGGGTAGCGCTTCCCGCTCTGCTCCAGCTTATCCAAGAAAGGCAAACAGCAAATGCTGCCAAGCTATTCAAAAAGTACAATTTGCTATACCTACCCGACTATAGGGCGAACGCATCAAAATGAGAACACGCCACGGAGCACGTAACGGAACACGTTAAATTGGGTGGCGGCTGCCGAAATTGCATGTTCGACGGAGGAGTTTGCGAATTTCTAGCGTTTTTGCTTCGTTTTGGTCCCGGTTTTACCGGGAAAAATGAAGAGCCTCACCGGCTTGAGGTGAAGCCCAGCCAAAATCGACTCGCTTTGGCGTCTTTTCGCCCGTTTTCATAAAAAACTTATTTGGTGCGTTTGCCCTAACCCGACTATACCCCCGTTGACCCATGCCTCAATTTTCCCTACCTTCGCTCCAAAAGTGGGCTGAAAAAACAGGAACAGGGCCCCATCGGCGATATAAAAACATGACAAAGTCATTTGTAGTACTTTCCGGACTAATGCTTTGGGCTATGAGCCCGCTGAATGCACAAACGCTATCGCTGACAGATGCAGCGCAGACCCCCCTTCCGGGCGGTACGGTAGTTGGGCAACCAAGCGGTAATTTTGTAGTAACCGATCAGGATGGGCAAGCTGATTTAAGCTTGTTCCCTGATTCTGACACTCTTGTCATTCAGTTGTTGGGCTACCAAAGCCAGCGGGTTGCCTATGCTGAGGCCAGGGCAAAAAACTTCCGCCTGGAGCTGGAGATGACCGCCCTGGCCCTGGATCAGGTCGTCATTTCCGCCAGCCGCTGGGCACAAAATGTCAGCCGCGTGCCCAACCGGGTGGCGACCATCCAATCGGAGGAAGTATTGTTGCGCAATCCGCAAACCGCAGCTGATCTGCTGGGCAGTTCGGGGGAGGTATTCATACAAAAAAGCCAGCAGGGGGGCGGCAGCCCGATGATCCGGGGCTTCGCCACCAACCGGCTGCTGATTGCGGTGGATGGCGTGCGGATGAACACGGCCATTTTCCGGAGCGGCAACCTGCAGAACGTCATTTCCCTCGACCCTTTCGCCACCGAGCAAACCGAGCTGCTCTTTGGGCCCGGTTCGGTGCTCTATGGCAGCGATGCCATCGGGGGCGTCATGGCGTTTTACACCCTCACCCCCACCCTCGCAGACAGTCAGGAGCGGCAGTCTTCGGGTAGCGCGGCCCTGCGTTATGCTTCGGCAAATGAGGAGCTGACCGGGCATTTTGATATCAATATCGGCGGGCAAAAATGGGCAGTGGTGAGCAGCTTTTCTCACAACCGCTACGGCGATCTCCGTATGGGGCAACACGGGCCGGATGATTACCTGCGGCCATTCTACGTGGAGCGCATTGACGGCGTCGACAGGGCCGTCTCCAACCTCGATCCGCTGCTGCAAACGCCCACGGGCTACGAACAGACCAACCTGATGCAGAAGGTGCGGTTCCGCCCTAATGCCGCCTGGGACTTCACCTATGCTTTCCACTATTCTGCCACGACTGACTATGCCCGCTACGACCGCCTGGTCCGCACCCGCAATGGCGTGCCCCGCAGCGCGGAATGGTCCTATGGGCCTCAGGTGTGGCAGATGAATCAGCTGCAGGCTTCCCATACCGGGCAAAATACGGTTTACGACGAAGCCCGGCTAAGCCTGGCGCATCAGTTTTTTGAAGAAAGCCGCATCGACCGGGACTTTGGGGATCCGGTCCGCCGCACCCGCACTGAAGCAGTGGATGCCCTTTCAGCCAATCTGGATTTTACCAAACGGATTGGGGGGCAGCAGCGGTTTTTGTACGGGTTTGAAGTGCTTTTCAACCGCGTCGGATCAGAAGGCGCCCTCCGCAATCTGGATACCGGCGAAGAAAACAGAGGGCCCGCCCGCTACCCTCAGGCCGACTGGCAATCCTACGCAGCTTACCTGACCTATCAGTTGGAGGTCAGCCCCAAGCTCCGGCTGCAGGCCGGCGGGCGGTACAACCACTTCCTGCTGAATGCCGATTTCGATACGGCCTTTTTCCCATTCCCCTTCACCACCGCAAACCTGAATAAAGGCGCACTAACCGGCAGTATCGGTGCCGTGTACCGCCCCACGCCTTCCCTCGGGCTGCGCGCCAACTTCTCCACCGGGTTTCGCGCCCCCAATGTAGATGACATCGGCAAGGTATTTGACTCCGAACCGGGCTCTGTAGTCGTGCCCAACCCCAACCTGGGAGCCGAGTATGCCTACAATGCCGAACTGGGCTTTTCCAAAGTTATCGGAGAGGCGCTACAGGTCGACCTGACAGGCTACTACACCCTGCTTGATAATGCCCTGGTCAGGCGGGACTTTGCGCTTTCAGGCCAGGATAGCATCCTTTACGATGGCACCCTAAGCCGGGTGCAGGCTGTACAGAATGCCGCTCAGGCTTGGGTCTATGGCATACAGGCAGGCGTAGAGGTGCGATGGCCTAACGGGCTGGGGCTGCATGCCCGTTTCAACCTTCAGGAAGGCGAGGAAGAGCTGGAAGAAGGAGGCACGACCCCTCTGCGCCATGCGGCACCCTGGTTTGGGGTATTCCGGTTGCAATACGAGCAGGAGGCCTTCCGCCTGGAGCTGAACGCGCAATACCACAGTGCCTTTAGCTACGAAGACCTGCCCTTAACGGAACAGGACAAGCCATACCTATATGCCGCTGACCCCAACGGCAACCCTTATGCGCCGGCCTGGTACACGCTGGACTTCCGGGCGCTTTACCGGGTCAACGACACCTTTACCCTCAGCGCCGGCGTGGAAAACCTGACCGATCAGCGGTATCGGCCCTACTCCTCAGGGCTGGCGGGTGCCGGGCGGAATGTGGTGCTGAGCGGGCGGATTGGTTTTTAGGTTTTAAGAGATGCTATGTTAGCATCTCTAAGCCATAAGTTGCGACCTGACCAAAGGCTAAGTCAAGCCCTTCTATTCCCAAAATCCGCTGGAAGGTGTAAAAAATGCCCTTATTTTGAGCCATCCTCCTGCCCCAACCAACCCACTTTGAAAACTTACGATCCATGGTCGCAACACCTCACTTTAAATCCTTTGAAAAACCAACAGAGCAGCTCCGGGCTATTGCCCACCCTGTCCGGCTGGCCATTCTCAACCTGCTCCACCGGCAGGCGCCACTCACCGTTACGAATATTCACGAAGCCCTGAGCATTGAGCAGGCTACGGCATCCCATCACCTGAAGATTTTGCGGCAGGCCGGGATACTGCAGCCACGCCGGGATGGGCGCTATGCGTACTATGAACTCACGAGCGATGCCTTTGGGGAAATCCTCCAGCTACTTGAAAACTCATGATTTGTTCCTATTTTTGCGCACGCAAAAACCAAGGACGTTATGCTCACCGCTATTTCCCCGATCGACGGGCGCTATGCCGCCAAAACCGCTGACCTGTCTGAATTTTTCTCCGAATTTGCCCTGATAAAGTACCGGGTGCTCGTGGAGGTTCAGTACTTCACGGCATTGGTCGACCACCCGCTGCCCCAGCTTCAGGACTTCCCCAAAACCCGGCTTGATGACTTGCTGCGGATGGCCAACCGGTTCTCCATGGAGGATGCAGCACGCATCAAAGCCATCGAAAAAGTCACCAACCACGATGTCAAGGCGGTGGAGTACTTTCTCAAGGAGCAGTTTGATGCCCTCGGGCTGGAAAAATATAAGGAGTTCATCCACTTTGGGCTGACGTCTCAGGACATCAACAACACGGCTACCCCGCTCATGATCAAGCATGCCCTGTATCAGGTATGGCTGCCGGCGCTTAAGGAAGTGCGCAGCAAACTGTCGGGCCTCGCGGAAGAATGGTCGGGCATCCCTATGCTGGCGCGCACGCACGGGCAACCCGCCTCCCCCACTACCCTGGGCAAGGAAGTACAGGTGTTTGTGGCCCGCATTGATGAGCAACTGGAACAACTGGACCGCATCCCGTTCAAAGCCAAGTTTGGGGGCGCTACCGGTAATTTCAATGCCCACTACGTCGCCTATCCGGATATCGACTGGCACGCTTTCGGGCACGCCTTTGTGGAAGAAGCCCTCGGCATCCACCGTGCTTTTCCCACCACGCAGATCGAGCACTACGACAACCTCGCCGCCATCTTCATGGCCCAAAAGCGGATCAACACCATCCTGCTCGACCTCTGCCGGGACATTTGGACTTATATCTCCCTGGACTACTTTGGTCAGAAGGTCGTGGAAGGCGAGGTAGGCTCCTCCGCTATGCCGCATAAAGTCAACCCCATTGATTTTGAGAATGCGGAAGGCAACCTGGGCATCGCCAATGCCTTGTTCACCCACCTGGCGGACAAGCTCCCCGTCTCCCGCCTGCAGCGCGATCTGACAGACAGCACAGTGCTACGAAACGTTGGAGTCCCCTTTGCGCATGCCCTGATAGCGTTCAAATCCATTCAAAAAGGCCTGGGCAAACTGCTCCTGAACCGCGCCAAACTAGACGCCGACCTGGAGAAAAACTGGATGGTCGTCGCGGAAGGCATCCAAAACATCCTGCGCCGGGAAGGCTACCCACAGCCCTACGAAGCCCTGAAAGCCCTGACCCGCGGCAAAACCGCCATCACCAAAGCAGACATCCACACCTTTGTGGACGGGCTGGAGGTGGCGAATGCCATCAAGGCGGAGCTGAAGCGGATCACGCCTCAGAATTATGTGGGTAAGTAAGCCATTGAGAAAGAATCAGCCAATTGTAAATACGCCGCAAAAAGCCTATATTAGAGCGGTAAAGTTCTTTGAAAATCCGAAATTCCAATGTCCAAATACCGGGCAAAACCATTCACTTTTTGATGACAAAGTATACGCAAGAACCACCCAAATTGCAAAATTGCATTAAATTTAACAATAATGTCAACATTTCAAATTGTTGATTTATAGCATAATACACAGATAAAAAACCGCTATGCACTAGAAGTTAGATATAGTAAAAATTGCTATATTTAGATTTTAGGGCTTTATGATTTAAAAATTTGAAAATCAGCACCTTATGCCGTTTTTTAGTCCTTTGTTCCACCAAAATAAACAGAATTGTGACAGCCTAAAGGCATCAAAAACACATTAAGCATTGTCAAGATATGGGCATATTGCTCCGGATTGGTGTTAAAGTTGTAATGTTTTGTGTATTGGTTATCAACTCATTAAATGCCTTTTTTGAAAGAGCAGGGTCAGAGAGCGCATCCAGATTAGATAGGACTGCGACAATCGGATCCTCAGGCATACAGCCAAATCCTAAGTCAGAGAGCGCATCCAGATTAGATAGGACTGCGACGATTGGTTTTGAATGCGGCGATCCGGTGCCGTGTCAGAGAGCGCATCCAGATTAGATAGGACTGCGACGTAATGATGTAGTGCTTAGCGCACCACTGAAGTCAGAGAGCGCATCCAGATTAGATAGGACTGCGACTCTTTGAGAAAACTCATGATAATACGAGATTTGGTCAGAGAGCGCATCCAGATTAGATAGGACTGCGACGTTTTCCAAGCTAGGCTTAATTACCGCAGTTAATGGTCAGAGAGCGCATCCAGATTAGATAGGACTGCGACGATGCATTTGTTTTTCATATTGTGTTTTTATTGGTCAGAGAGCGCATCCAGATTAGATAGGACTGCGACTTGGTGACAGTGCAATAATTAGCGCTATTATATGTCAGAGAGCGCATCCAGATTAGATAGGACTGCGACGCCTAATTTCACTTTCTTCAACTTCTAGGACCGGGTCAGAGAGTGCATCCAGATTAGATAGGATCCCGGTTAAGATGTACTAGCGCAGTCTAGCCTGCATCAAGTACATCTAAGACCGGGACTAAATCGGCGCTACTTCTTTCCGGGGCAGCCGATTTAGCTTCGCTTTTTGGATTCGTGTTTAAACTGAGTTATTGTTTGTCAGATGCCCGCTTGCACCGCAAGAAAGGGCATGCCGTGGGAAGCGTGAGCTTTTCCGGTAGAGCGCATCCAGATTAGATAGGATCCCGGTGAAGACTTACTAAGGTTCGCTTTTGGAGCTCACCAAGTAAGTCTAGGACCGGGACTAAATCGGCGCTGTTTCGTCCCTTGGTCTGCCGATTTAGCTTTGCTTTTTGAATTGATGTATGCCGGTCAGATGCCCGCTTGCACCGCAAGAAAGGGCATGCCGTGGGAAGCGTGAGCTTTTCCGGTAGAGCGCATCCAGATTAGATAGGATCCCGGTGAAGACTTACTAAGGTTCGCCTTTTGGGGCTCACCAAGTAAGTCTAGGACCGGGACTAAATCGGCGCTACTTCTTTCCGGAGCTGCCGATTTTAGCGTTATTTGAAAGATTCCCCATTAGAAAGACAGCTGAAGCACCCACGGGCCCGTATGGGAAGCGGAAGTCCCGGTCTTAGCGTAGTAGCTGCAGTGTAACGAAGCGCCCCCAGGGCCCGTATGGGTCACGGAGCTTAACCGGGAAGCGCGTAAAATAGATGTACCTCAGCAAAAGGTACTCAACTCGAGTTTACCAAAAGACGAAGCCGTATTTTTAAATCAAATACATTCAAATTATTTGATTCTGATCTCTTTTTTGGCTATATTGCAGGCATGATACGGCGCGATACACTCTGGAAAGCCCTCATTGAGGATTTAGTTGAAGATTTCCTGCATTTCTTTTTCCCTGCTTATATCAATCAGATTGACCTTGAGCGGGGGGTGACCTTTTTGGATAAAGACCTGGAGCAGATTATGCCGGAAGCAGAGACTAAGCGCCGGCATGCGGACAAGCTTTTCAAAGCATGGCTTAAAAATGGGCAGGAGCAGTGGTTTTTGGTCCACGTTGAGGTGCAGGGCTATCCGGATAATCATTTTGCTTTCCGGATGTACCAGTATTATTACCGCATCTTGGACCGGTATGGCAAACCCGTTACGGCAATCGCCATCTATACGGATAACAAACGGGCCTACCACGCAACAGCCTACAAAGCTGATTTCTTGGGCACGGAACTTATCTACCGCTTTCAATCGTTTGTATTAGCAGACTATACAGCAGAGGAATTGCGGGCATCCGGCAACCCTTTCGGCCTAGCCCTTGAGGCAGCCCGCTTGGCTTTAGACCCCAGGCTGAAAGATGATGATCACCTGATGGTCAGCAAGCTGGAGCTGATCCGCCATTTGCTTGTGCGTGGGCTGAGCAAGGCCAAAATCCGCAGGCTGTATAATTTTATCAATATGTACATATCCTTTCAAAATTCTGAGAATACGCTTAAATTTGAAAGGCAAGTACGCGAGATTACCAAATCAAGGAAACCTATGGGACTGGAAGAGGCTATTTTAAAAGAAGTGCGCGAGCAGGGCATTGAGCAGGGCATTGAGCAGGGCATCGAGCGAGGAATTGAGCAAGGCATCGTACAGGGCATCGGGCAAGAAAAGCAATTAGCCATTTTACGGGCATACGAAAATGGTATTGCTACAGCGATGATTGCCAAAATTGTTGATTTGCCATTGGCTCAGGTTGAATCTGTCATCGCCAAATATGAAAAAGGCGATCTTACAAACTGATCTGAATATGGGACTGGGAGGCTACGCAAAGCCAGGTAAAGCGCTGCCCTGATGCTGCTCGGCTTATCCTATGACAACTCCCCGCAGGCTTCGGCAGCGGCGCCCTGCCAAAACACCCTTAACGTTTCATTAGCAAGGCCAGCTAAGCAATTGTCCCAAATACGCGTTAACTTAGGACAAACATTCTCCAAGTTATGCGTGGATACTCCGGATTACTGGCAGCCCTGGTGCTGGGGCTCGTAGTCAGCTGTTCGCAGCCTGAACCTGAGGCGGTGGCAACTGATCAGGCGGGGTCTTTGCCCATACACGAAGCGCCCGTTTCGGCAAGCGATTACCGGGTTCAATGGGGCCACCTAAGCATCCCGCTCTCCAAATTTGCCAATCCTGAAGTTTATAAAGGGGAAGCGGCTCTTCCGCTGGATGAATTTAAAACGCTGATTGGGCAGCCGCTGCAGGTCTTCAGGGAAGCCCGGGCGCTGCCCTTTGAAGTGGTGCAGCTGCACCGGGAGCCTTATCAACGGTTTGGGCCTTTTTGGTTTTCCTATCCTGCTTATACGCCTCATCAGGGATTTGACGTATCGGTGGTGACTGCCTACCAAAATGGCATTCGCCCCGGAGACATCATCAGCCTGCGGATTGACGCAGCTGACAGCATCCGGATTCAGTCCCTCCACATCCGGGTCATTGACCCTATGCTGCCTTACACCCCTGCCGTCAAAGTCCCCCACCCCCGGCATACGCAGGAGGCTTTCGGCTTTCAGGTGATACAGGAAAGCGGGCAGCGCCCCATCCTTCGTATCGATACTGCCGCAACGGAGACCCGCCATATCTTTGAGCTCTACCAGCAAAATGCCCTCTATAAAATCATTCACATACCAGGTTTCCGGACTTACAACCGCCTGCTGGCCGACCGCGATCAGCTCTTTTCCACACAGGAAATCCGCCGGACCACCACACTTACCGATCCGCTGGACTGGAAAGCCCTGCCCGACTATATGGACTACCGGGGCCCGGAGGTGGAACTGCGCTGGGGGCCACTATCCGCCAACCCTATGAGCACCAATTACCATCTTTGGCAGGTGGAAGGGCAGTTATCGGAAGCGCTGCAGCTGTTCGTGGGGACCAACACCCTGCCGATCCACAGTTTTCAGCTGATCATTGCGGGGGCTGCTCAACAACCTGAAATGTGGGTAGCCAACAGCCTGCAACAGCCTGAGCTGGCCAAGCGCCTCTGGCAATTGCAGCCTGCGCAGACCCTCTATTTCAACCGGATCATCGTGGAGCCCGAGCCGGGCTGCCTGCAACTTTTTCCGCAGGCTTTTGCTTTTAATATTGAATCGGCACGCCCCTTCCGGCTTTCGCTAAAGGAAACCGGTGCGGCAGCGCCCTTCTTCAGTGCCGGGCAGGATACAACCGAATCCCCGGTCCGGCTGTCTATGAAAGGGACGCGCTTATCCGATGCCCTGCTGACGCTGCTGGAGCTGGACAGCAATCAGGTACACCGGAGCGGGCTGCATCAGGACCCGCAACTGGACATTACCTTCGCGTCAAGCCGGTATACGCTATCCGATGGCAAGGCGATGATCCTGGAGCAGCTGGAAGAGGCATACCGGTTGGAGATAGACTGGCGGCCAACGCCTCCGCAGTATGAGCTACAGCTGAAAGACAGCTTGCTGCTGCAGGAACATCTGACTATGGAAGACCCCGGGCGCATCATCTGGGACGAGCAGGAACGAACGGCCCTGGTCCTGCGTGCACCACTTTCGGAAGTCCTGCAGCTGATGCAGCGCGAGTTGGGCGTGCCGGTGCACAACAACCTGCCGGTTTCGGAAACAGCGCTGTTCCGGGGGCACCTCGACTTCAGCAGTATTGCTGCCGCCCGGTCCTCAGTAGCGCAATTTGGGTTGTCTTTGCAGCGTTCGAAAGCCTGTTCGCAGGTTATCATACGACAAAGGCCACTGGAATAGCGTTTCCGGGGCGGGCTTGCGGTCATTTTTTTATAGTTTTGCGGACTAAAATTTGAATGCTATGTCGGTAGTGGTGGAAAACCTGACCAAGATATACGGGGAGCAAAAAGCGGTCAACAATATTTCCTTCGAGGCGAAGCCCGGGCAAGTGCTGGGTTTCCTGGGGCCCAACGGTGCCGGAAAGACCACCACAATGAAAGTGCTGACCTGCTACATCCCCCAAAGCAGCGGACAGGCCACCGTTTGCGGGTACGATGTGCAGGAAGCGCCCATGGAAGTCCGCAAAAACATAGGCTACCTGCCGGAGCACAACCCGCTCTACCTCGACATGTACGTTCGGGAGTACCTCCGGTTCATTGCCGGGCTGCACAAGATCAGCAAGCCCAATCAGCGCATCAGCGAGATGATAGAAATGACCGGGCTGGAACGGGAGCAGCGCAAGCCGATTGGTGCGCTTTCCAAAGGTTACCGGCAGCGGGTAGGCCTGGCGCAGGCACTGCTGCATGACCCGCAGGTGCTGATCCTGGATGAGCCTACCGCCGGGCTTGACCCCAATCAGCTGGCCGATATCCGGGCGCTGATCAAAAAACTGGGCGAGGAAAAGACCGTGATTTTTTCCACCCACATCATGCAGGAGGTGAAAGCCATCTGCGACCGGGTGGTGATCATCAACCGGGGCAACCTCGTAGCGGACGACACCATCGGCCATCTGCAGTCGGTCACCACCGGAGAGTCGGTCATTACGGTGGAGTTCCAAACCAAAATACCACAGCAGCAACTCAAAAGGATCAACGGCGTGAAGGAAGTGCGCCACCTCAGCGGGTACCGTTACCAAATCCTGGCAGATGCGGAAGAAGACCTGCGGGCATCGGTCTTTGACTTTGCCGTAGACCAAAACGTAAAGCTGCTGGAAATGCGCAAAGAAGTATTTGAGATGGACGAGGTCTTCCAGCGCCTCACAAAGTAACCCCTATGCCTGCACGACAACGACTCCTTATTGGTTTGCTGCTTGCCCTGCCCATGTGGGCGGCCGCACAGGTGGACTCCGCTCAGCTCAAGGCGGCTTTCCGGTTTGAGGATGGGGTCTACCTTTCCCTCGAAGCACTGCGGAACAATCAGCCCGACTACCGTTGGAATGACCTGGGTGCAAAGCTGGCCGCCAATGCGGAATCTTACCGGGCGCAGGCGGAGTACATCCGGTCGAGGGACGGAGCTGAACTTCCCAGGGCACAAATTTGGGGCATGGTGCTGGATGGGCTGCCCTATATTCTGTTGCCGGATGAGGCCGTGAAGGATACCTCAGTGCTGCACTTTGCCGGTTTGCGTGTGCGGGGCCGTATTTGTTACTACGAATTCGAGCGCGAGGTGGAGCGTTTGGTGGAGATCAAAGCCTATAATCCCCTTACCGGGCGGCCGTTCCGGCGCGGCAATATTTCCAAGCGGGAAATCATCAATGAGGCGCGCATCCTGCACCTGATTACCGGACAGCACGGCCCACTCGATCAGCGGACCCTGATCGGCATGATTGGGGATGACACCAAGATGTACCGTACCGTGGATGAGCTGCCGGAAACCGCCAGTACCGACATGCTCTACAAATGTGTACTGATCTACGATGACCGAAATCCCGTTTACATCCCTGTACCGAAAAAGGAAGAAACAAAATCCAAAAAGTAAGCCTACATGCAAAGCATATTCCTGAAGGAAGTCAACGCATTTTTCAGTTCCCTGATCGGCTATATCGTCGTGGGGGTTTTTCTGGTCATTACCGGGCTGATTCTGTTTGTCTTTCCCGACACGAGCCTGTTGAACGTCAACTACGCCAGCCTGGGCCCGCTTTTTGAAATTGGCCCTATGGTGTTTCTCTTTCTGATCCCCGCCGTGACTATGCGGTCCTTTGCAGAAGAGTACCAAAGCGGCACGATTGAGCTGCTGGCGACCCGGCCCATTACCAGCCTGCAGATTATCCTGGGCAAGTACCTGGCCTGTATTGTGCTCGTGCTTTTTGCCCTCATCCCCACCCTGCTGTACTACTATACGGTTTACCAATTGGGGTCTCCGGTTGGGAATATTGACGGAGGGGCGGTGCTCGGCTCTTATATCGGGCTGTTCTTTCTGGCGGCTGCATACGTGGCGATCGGGCTCTTTGCATCTTCCCTGTCCAACAACCAAATTGTCGCCTTTCTGCTGGCGACCTTCCTGGCCTTTTTCCTGTACTACGGTTTTGATTTCCTGAGCCGTTTGCCGGGGCTGGTGGGCAAGGTAGACGATGTGGTACAGATGTTTGGCATTGACTACCACTACCGGTCCATCAGCCGGGGGCTTATAGACAGCCGGGATATTGTTTACTTCCTTTCGGTCATTGCCTTGTTTCTGGGCCTTACCCTGTTTTCCATGGAACGCCGGAAGTGGTAAATCAACAAAAGGCAGGATTCACGTGCTCATAGGCAACCCTCGCACAGTTCTGATTGTATCATAGACTCAAGATCGTAACCTTTACGCTCCAATGGCTAAGCAACAACAAAAGACCCAATTCGTCATTCAGCTCCTGCTGTTCTTCGGCATTCTGCTGTTCCTCAACATCCTGGCCAATGCCCGGATAGGCGGCAAGCCCTTGTACGGCTTTCTGGACATGACCGAGGAAAAGCGGTTTACCCTGACGGACCCTACCCGGGAACTGCTGGAAGACCTGGACGATGTGGTGTACATCCGGGTACTGCTGGAAGGGGAATTCCCGGCCGGATTCAAGCGTTTGCGGAATGCTACGCAAGACCTTCTCGACGATTTCCGGGGCGTCTCCGGCTATGTGGAATATGAATTTGAAAACCCCAACCGGGGCACAACAGAAGAAATCAACCAACGGCGGCAAAACCTCCGCGATCAGGGCATCACGCCTACCCAACTGACGGTAAAGGGCGTGGAAGGCACCGAGCGTAAGATGATCTACCCCTATGCCATCGTTTTTTACAAGAACCGGGAAATAGCCGTTAATCTGCTGGAGAACGAAGTGCCGGGCATGCCGCAGGAGCTCACCCTCAACAATTCGGTAGGCCTGCTGGAGTATAAACTCGCCAATGCCATACAACGGCTGGGCAGCACCGTACAGCCTAATGTGCTTTTCACGACCGGTCATGGAGAACTGGAACGCATTGAAACCGCCGATCTCCAAAAGACACTGGAGGGGTACTATGAGTTCGGGCGCGTCCATCTCGACAGCGTGGTGCACATCGGTGAAGAGGCCGACTTGCTGATCGTGGCCAAGCCTACCCGCCCCTTTTCTGAAAAAGACAAATTCAAAATTGACCAGTACGTGATGCAGGGGGGGAAAGTCCTGTGGCTGCTGGACAAAGTGCGGGTAGACCTGGACAGCCTGCAGGGCCGGGCACAGTACTATCCCAACGAATACGACCTCAACCTGGATGACCTGCTGTTCCGGTACGGCATTCGTATTCAGCCCAACCTGGTCCTCGATTTGCAGTGTTCCAGCATACCGCTGGTGGTGGGCATGCAGGGCAATGCCCCACAGTTTGACAACTTCCGGTACCCCTACCATCCGGTGGTCGCCCCGAAAGCGGCCCACCCCATCGTCAACAACCTGGGGCTCGTCAACTTCAAATACCCCAGTACAGTCGATCTGGACGTGGCCACCAAAACCGAGGTGGAAAAGATCCCTCTGCTGCAATCCTCCGACAACACCCGGGTGCAGTATATCCCGGTGGAGATGAACTTCGAGTTCCTGCGCTACGACCTGGACCCCGACAAGTTTAATGCCGAGCCGCAAACACTGGGGCTTTTGCTGGAGGGCACATTCCCTTCCCTGTATGAGAACCGGGTGACCGAGAGCATGCTGCAGGGCATGCGCGACCTTGGGCTGGAGTTCCGCACCCAAAGCGAACCGACTAAGATGGTGGTGATCTCGGATGGCGACATAGCCCGGAACAAGGTGGGAAGAGACCGTAAACAATTCAGCCCCCTGGGCTTCAATGAATTCGACAAATACCTTTTTGCCAACAAGGATTTGCTGGTCAATACGCTGGAATACCTGATCAATGAGCAAGGCGTCATTCAGGCCCGGGGCAAGGAAGTGAAACTCCGGCTGCTGGACACCGTTGAGGCTCAGGAGCGCAAGGGATTTTGGCAGTTTTTGAATATTGGAGTGCCGCTATTGTTTCTGGCACTTTTTGGATTTGTATTTAATTTTATACGGCGGCGCAGATTCGCTGCCTGAACAAAACAAAGGCATAAAACGCAGAGATGAAAAGAACCTTAATTTTGCTGGTCGTTTTCCTGCTGCTGGGCGGCGGGGCATTTTGGTATCTTTCCACCAATGATGAACGCAATAAGATGACCCTGGCGGGCTCCGACCGGGACTTCGCACTGGAGGATATGAGCCAGTTGCACAAAATCTTCATTGCCGGGCGGCAGGGCGAACGTTCGACCCTGGTGCGCAATGAAGCCGGCGGCTGGGAGCTGGAAGGTACCGGCCCTGCGAACCCACATGTGATAGAGCCTCTGCTGGAAGCCATCAGGAATGTCCGTATCAAGTACAAACCTTCCGATAATGCGGTGAAAAACATGGTCAATGTGCTGGCTACACAGGGTAAAAAGGTGGAGCTGTACGATAAAGCAGGGAATCTGCTCAAGGCTTACTACATTGGCGGGTCTACAGCCGATGAGCGTGGCACCTACATCATTATGGATGGTGCGGAACAGCCCTACGTTGCTGAAATGCCGGGTTTCTCAGGCAACCTCAGTGTCCGCTTCGACCGCTACGGTGACGAATGGAGGGACAAAACGCTGTTTTCGGAAAAGGTAGAAGACATCAAATACCTCTCGGTCGAATATCCCAAGCAGAAGAATCAGTCCTTCATTTTGGAAGCGGCAGGCAGCGACTATACCGTTAAGCCTTTTTATGACATTACGCCCGAGATTCAGCGCCCCTTTAAGGAAGGCAGTGTGGAAGCTTTTCTGGTCAACTTTGAAAGTGTGGGGGCAGAAGCTTTCCGCAACGACTACTCCAGCCGCGACTCCATTATGCAGACCATTCCGTTTTGCAGCATCACGCTGGTCAATACCAATGAGGATACGACCCGTGCCGTATTTTACCCCATCATCAAGGAAAAAGTAACCACGCAAGACCGCAAAACCGGAGATTATGTTACAACGGGCGGTTACCTCGACCGCTACTTCGTACTGCGCAACCGGCAGGACTTTATGCTGGCGCAGCACATTGTAATGGAGAAGCTCTTCTGGGGTTACGGGTCTTTTTATAAGGACAGCAACCTGTTAAACTGATGGTTGCGGGCTTGTTTTAAGCCTGCTAAAGCTTAGTTTTACCTCATTCCTCGACATAACCGAGCCGGAACATGAACCATCAAACGCCATTTCGCTCCGGGCAAATGGGCAGAAATGCCCTCATTGCCGCTCTATTGTTGCTCATTGGGCTGGGCGCAGCTCCTTCTGAGCGCTGGGGGTTCTGGGGCCACCGCCGCCTCAACCGGATGGCCGTCTTTACCCTGCCGCCGGAGATGATCGTGTTCTACAAGAAAAACCTGGAGTACGTCACCGAGCATGCCGTAGACCCCGACAAGCGCCGCTACGCCACCCGCCATGAAGCCGTACGCCACTATATTGACATCGACCACTGGGGCACCTACCCGTTCCCGGAAGTCCCACGGGACTGGACCGAAGCGCTGATGAAATTTACGGAAGTAGGCGTGGTGGGCTCCGATGGGGATACGACCCTCCTCCACCGGGATACGGTAGGCCGGCAGGTGCTCATCAGCCTGGATACAGATGGCGGGGCATTACAGGTGCCCTACCAATCGGACTACAAGACTTACTTCATTCAGGAAATCATGCCGCAGTACTATGAGGAGGAATGGAATCTGAGCTGCGATACCCTGGCGATGCTTTTCGGGCTGAGCCCGGGCGCGATTGATTGCGAAAAAGCCTACGCGGTGGACCACTTCTCGGAGTATGGTATTGTGCCTTATCATCTGCCCGCTATGCAGCGCCGCCTTACTGCTGCCTTCCGCAACCGGGACATCCCCCGTATACTGCGCATCTCAGCGGAGTTTGGGCATTACATCGGGGATGCGCACGTGCCCCTTCACACCACCACAAATTACAATGGGCAGCTTACCGATCAGGTCGGCATTCATGCCTTTTGGGAAAGCCGGATCCCGGAGCTGTTTGCCGATCAGGAGTACGATTACTTTGTAGGCAAAGCGGAATACATCGCCAATCCAAAAGACTACTACTGGGATGTGGTCCTGGCCAGCCATCTGCTTGTGGACAGTGTCCTGCAAATTGAGCGGGACCTGAGCAAGACCTTCCCGGAAGACAAGCAGTACTGCTACGAGGAGCGCCTCGGCCGGACCATCCGTACCCAATGCCAGGAATATGCCAAAGCCTATCAGCAGCGCATGAAGGGCATGGTGGAAGACCGGATGCGCGCCACGATCCTTTCGATAGGGAGCGCCTGGTACACGGCCTGGGTGGATGCCGGGCAGCCCGACCTGGACAAGATCGACAAATACCAGTATTCTCCGGAAGAGATGGAGGAATTGCAGGTCTTGGAAGAGAAGGCGCGCAGTGGAAATCAGAAGGGGCGTGCACATGAATAAGCCCGGTTACAAATTGGGATTAACCTTCCCATAGGTCCACACATCCAATATCCGGCCCTTCTTTACAATTGCGTTGCGGGCAATCCCCTCCCGTTCGAACCCTGCCTTCTCCAGTACCCCCCGGGAAGCGGGGTTGGTGTGAAAGACATTGGCATACGCCCGGCTGTGTCGTAAGTCTTCAAAGGCATGCCTTACGATCAGCGAGATGGCCCCGGTCATGATCCCTTGCCCCCAGAAAGGCTCGCCCAACCAATACCCTAACTCTACCGAGGCCGCGTAAATGTCGGGTTTGAAGATCAGGCTGATGACGCCTATGAGCCCTTCGCCCCGATCGATGGCAAAAACCGATTCTCCTTCATTTTCTGCTGCGTAATTAATGAACCAATGCGCACTTTCCAGCGTGTAGGGGCTTGGAAAGCGGTCCATTAGGTTGGCCGCAATTTTTGGGTTGTTGGCGTAGGTGGTCAGTTGTGGTGCGTCTTCCATTGTAAGGCGGCGCAGCTGCAGGCCAGCCCCCTCCAATGCTTTTTGCCGGAAGGCTGTCTGGAAGTTGGGTATAGGCATGGTTGGCATGATCCTTAGATTTCAAGGAGAAACGTCAAGCTTCAAGTATTCGTTCCTCTGGGGGATATACCGATAGCCCATTCTCAGTCCAGGATCTCAGAATTACTGTCTATTGGTGGGAACCACGGAATACCCGCCCGTACGGGCAAGGAATACACGGAATGTATGCAAGGGTCGTTATCGGTAGAGAACCACCCTACTCATCAAATAAAGTACCTGCACGACCGGGCGGCACCACCCCCAAGTGCTTGTAGGCTTTCTCAGTAGCCTCCCGTCCCCTTGGCGTACGCTGAATGTAGCCTTCCATAATCAGGAATGGTTCATGTACCTCCTCAATTGTACCGGCCTCTTCTCCTACTGCAGTGCCAATAGTGGTAATGCCCACCGGGCCGCCTTTGAACTTGTGGATGATCGTCGACAGGATTTTGTTGTCCATCTCGTCCAGGCCGCCTTCATCTACATTGAGGGCAGAAAGGCCATACTCGGCGATCTTGCGGTCGATGGTGCCATTCCCTTTAATTTGCGCAAAATCGCGGATACGACGGAGCAGGGCATTGGCAATACGTGGTGTTCCCCGGCTGCGGCGGGCAATTTCCTTAGCGCCATCTTCCGTAATTGGCACATTGAGTATGCCGGCCGATCGCTTAATGATGCGGTTTAGGGTCTTGGTATCGTAATAGTCCAGGTGGCAATTAATACCAAAACGGGCCCGCATAGGAGCCGTCAGCAAGCCCATTCGGGTAGTGGCTCCAATCAGGGTAAAAGGGTTGAGGTCAATCTGAATGCTCCGTGCATTGGGCCCGCTGTCGATCATAATATCAATGCGGTAGTCTTCCATAGCGGAGTAGAGGTACTCCTCGACAACGGTGTTCAGCCGGTGGATTTCGTCTATGAAGAGAACATCCCCTTCTTCCAGATTGGTCAGCAAACCTGCCAGGTCGCCGGGCTTTTCCAGCACAGGCCCGGAAGTCATCTTCAGTTCCGCCTGCAGCTCATTGGCGATGATGTGGGAAAGGGTCGTTTTGCCCAGTCCGGGAGGGCCGTGCAAAAGCACATGGTCTAAAGCCTCTCACATGCCCAGGGCCGCCTGAATGAAGATTTGCAGGTTCTCCACAATTTTGGGCTGACCGCTAAAGTCATCCAGGGCCTGCGGGCGCAGCTGTACCTCGGCGTTCTGCTCGTCCGGCGTAAATTCGTCACCTGTGGGGTCAAGGTAGGGATTGCTCATGTATACCGTTTTCTTGTCCCGACAAAGATGGCATTTTTCCGGGAATCAGAAAGCCCAAATCAGGCAATGGCCAGCGGCAGCGACCGGAGCCGCTCCCCGGTAAGCCGGAAGACCGCATTGGCAATCGCCGCGCCAATCGGGCCCAGCGGGGGCTCACCGACCGCGCCGGGGGCATCTGCATTTTCCAGGATGACCACATCAATTTCTTTTGGGGCATCCCGCATCAGCGCCATCCGGTAGGGGCCGTAGATGGTAGGCAGCAGTTGCCCGTCTTTCACGAACATGCGCTCGTACATGGCGGCACTCTGCCCCATGATGATGCTGCCCTCGCACTGGGCCCGCACCTGATCGGGGTTGACCGCCATGCCGGGGTCAATGGCGCAGGTCACTTTGTGGACTTTGATTTCACCCCTTTCAATGGAGACCTCTGCCACCTGCGCACAGGGTGTCCGCGCATCCGTGGAAGCGGCAAAGCCCATGGCCCGCCCGTTGACGACCTCGTCTTTCCAGCCGGCTTTTTCAGCGGCAGCTTTGATGACTTCGCGTAAGCGGTGCCCGGCCTCATCCTCCTGAATATGATCCAGGCGGAACTGCACAGGGTCTTTACCGGCTTTTAGCGCCAGCTCGTCCATGAAGCTTTCAATAGCAAAGGTATTGGCCAGCAAGCCCAGGCTCCGCCACCAGCTCGTGGCAAAGGGGAGCTTCACCCGCCAGGATACCGTCCGGAAATTCGGGATGGCACCGTACTGAATCATTCCGCCCCGCCAGGCACCGACATCCGCCCCCAGTACAGGCTCGGCAATGCCGGGGAACATGGGAGAACCGAACATAACATCTCCGCTAGACAGGTTGTGCTCAATGGCCTTGATTTTACCTTGTTCGTCCAGCAAGCCCCGCAAAACATGATGGGTGGGCGGCCGGAAAGTGTCATTCTGAAACTCCTCCCGCCGGTTGAAGAAGCACTTCACGGGCTTGCCCACGGCTTTTGAGAGTACAGCAGCCTGCATCGCATTGGGCGTATGCAGGCGGCGGCCGAATCCTCCACCGAGGTAGGTGGGAATGATGTTGACCGCTTCCGGGGATAGCCCAAGCCGGCCGGCCACTTCCTGCCGGGTCAGGTTCACCACTTGTGTGGATAGGATGATTGTGGCCTTGTCGCCTTCCACATGGGCAACTGCGCCGTTGGGTTCCATTTGGGCATGCGCGCCGATCGGACTGGTAAATTCTGCGGTTACGACCCCTTCCTCGTTATCCAGGATACGCTTCGCCCGCCCGGTTTTCTGAATCGTAACGGGATCGCCCTGCCCTACTTTAATCATCGCCTCGATGTCTTCCGATTGCCAGTTGCGCTCGGTTGACCATTCGGCTTTGATGGCCAGCTTGGCCTGTTCGGCTGCCATTTGGGAGGTGGCAACCACACCTACGAAGTCTGGCTCTTTGACCACCTTGACTACGCCGGGCATGTTTTCCGCCGCACTTGTATCCGCTCCAACGAACACAGCCCCAATGCGCTCCGACCGCACCACAGCGCCGTACAGCATATCGGGCAGGCTCGCGTCCATTCCAAACATGGGCGCACCGATCACCTTGTCTTTTAAGTCGACCCGGGGCACCGGCTTGCCTACAAATTTATAGGTGGAAACATCCTTGAGCGCAGGCGTTTCGGGTATTTCCCACTCCGCCACCTTCCTGACAATCTCGCCGTAGGTCAGGGCCTGCCCGTTGTAGGAAACCACGCCGTCTTTGACCGTAAGCGCAGCGGCATCCACCCCCAGTTGTTTGGCGGCTTCTATTTTCAGCATCTCCCGCATTGTGGCAGCCAGTTCGCGCAGGGGTTGCCACAGGCTGGAAATGGAGGTGCTCCCGCCGGTGGAAGTGCCATCGATATTGCCGGAAACAGTTGGCGCATGCACCACTTTGATTTGCTGTATGTCCACTTCCAGTTCGTCGGCTGCTATTTGCGCCAGCCCGGTGAAGGTGCCCTGCCCCATTTCCACTTTGGGCGAGTTGAGGATGACCTCATTCTCCGCCGTGACTTCAAACCACAGGCGGGGCTCATCGGTACTGCCGTTGTAGGGCAGCTCTGCGGAATTAGCAAAGCCGGCAAGAGAACGGCGCCAAAGCGGGCGGGTAAAGTAGGTCGCGCCAATGGCCACGCCCACGCCTACCGTTGAACGGACAATGAATTTTCTCCGGGAGAATTTCTTTTTGGGTTTTGGGGTACTCATGAGGGCTGATTTTTAGCGGTTTGCGATTGGAGACCGGCGGCCCGGTGGATGGCTTTGCGCATGCGGTAGTAAGTGGCGCAGCGGCAGACGTTGACGATGTTGTTGTCGATGTCCTCATCGGTGGGATTGGGGATTTCCGAGAGGAGGGCTGCCGTCGCCATCATGAAGCCAGGCTGACAATAGCCGCACTGTGGGACGATTTCCTCCATCCAGGCTTGTTGCACCGGGTGCAATTGGTCACCGCTGGACAGCCCTTCGATGGTGGTGATGTTTTTGCCCTCAGCGTACTTTACAGCGTAGGAACAGGAGCGGACGGCCTTGCCATCCACGTGCAGGGTGCAGGCGCCGCAGGCTGCCTTGCCGCAACCGAATTTTGTGCCTTTCAGGTCGAGCATGTCCCGTACGACCCACAGCAGTGGGGTATCGCCGTCCACGTCAAGGGAAGTGGGCTGCCCGTTTATGTTGAATGAAATCGTCATGATGGTTTATTTTCGGGTTGATCAGATTATTCTTCTGGGATGGGAGCGCCGCCCGCTGCCCAGGCCTTTACCGCTTTGATGTATTCCGCTTTAGGCACCGGCGGTTTTTCACGCGGTGTACCGTTGGCATCCACGCCCGGCTCCCAGGCCCAGAGTACCAGTTCGTGCTCGGTGAGGTGGTGGACGGTTTCCTCAAGCGTGCGGCCACCGTTGTTTTCGGGGTTGAGCATAGACCGGGCAATTTCCACCCGCGTCAATCCCTGCCAGGCCATCCTTCGGGGCGCAAGGCTCCATTCCGGAGCACCGGGTACGCCCGCGTGGTTGTTGTTCTCGGTTTGGTGGCAGGTTTGGCATTGCAGGGCCGCTACCCCGTGGTTGTCCGGCCCGCGCTGTACGCCAAAATTATGAATATGGCTGTCCTCCCCCTGCCGCGGATAATCATCAGAGGGGTGGCAATTGACACAGCGTTTGTGGGTCAGGACCTCCATCATGAGATCGAAGGCCTGCTCGGGGGTGAGTTCAGCGGCAGTACTTTCGCTACTTTCCGGCAGTTTAGGTTCAGAAAGCTGCGCTCCCGGGGTACTGAAGCCCAAAACCAGGATGCCCAGAAGCAGGGAGGCGGCCAGATAGGCTCGGTGTGCATTTTTCATTTCTATTCAGTGGTTTAGGTATAGGTCAAAGTTGATCCAAATCATCCGGATTTTTGCATACCCATTCCCGGAAATGCTAACACAAAACCCGGATTTTAGCCAAAATCCTATATAAAGCCTAAGATAACTCATTCTGTTTAGCTTTCTTTGGAGATTGCCTTTTGAGTGTGCATAACGCATTGCACTTTTTGAATAGCTTAGCAGCATTTGCTGTTTGCCTTTCTTGGATAAGCTGGAGCAGAGCGGGAAGCTCTACCCCAGCAGCCATAGCGCTTTAATGCAGAGGGTTGCCTTTCTGTTTTGTGCAATTTGGTATCCACACGCCTTTTGATTCACCAACCCTATTCCTCTTGGCACTCATTATCCTTCTTGCAATCCTACTTTTTCCTATAGTAGCCCTTTGGGCCTACCTGACTTTCCACCCGCAGTTTGGCGGGAAAATCACACCCGAAGACCGGAAAAACTACGCCCGCTCGCCCCATTGGAACGGTAAAATCTTTGAGAACCTGAGCCCTACCGGCGATGATGTGAGCCTGACTAACCTGCCGGGGCTCATTCGGGACAACCTGAAAGATGCGAAACTCAAGGTGCCGCAGCGCCCGATCCCGGTTGTCCCCTTTGATTTGGAGGCCTGGGAAAACAGCACTGCACCCTTTCAGTTCATCTGGTACGGGCATTCGGTTTGCCTGATGCGGCTGGGCGGGCAAAACCTGCTGATTGACCCCATGCTTGGGCCGGACGCCTCCCCGGTGGGGCCTATTCGCACCCGGCGGTTTAGTGAAAACACCCTGTCGGTTATCGACCAGCTGCCGAAGCTTGATGCCGTTTTTCTGACACACGACCACTACGATCATCTGGACTACAGCAGCATTCAGCGGCTACAGGGCAAAGTCGGGCATTTCTATGTTGCCCTTGGTGTGGGACGCCACCTTCGCCGATGGGGCATTGCCCCGGAACGGATTACAGAGATGGACTGGTGGGACGAGGGTCAGATTGGGAATGTGCAGTTCACGTTCACGCCCTCCCGCCACTTTTCCGGCCGCGGGCTGACCGACCGTACCCAATGCTTGTGGGGTGGCTGGGTGCTGCAGGCGCCCGATTGTAAAGTCTACTGGAGCGGCGACGGTGGCTATGACACCCACTTCCGGGAAATCGGGCAACGCTTTGGGCCTTTCGATTGGGCGTTTATGGAGTGCGGGCAGTACTACAAGCTTTGGACTCAGATCCATGCCCTGCCCGAGGAGGCGGTGCAGGGGGCTGTGGAAGTTGGCGCAAAAGTAACCACGCCGGTACACTGGGGCGGCTTCAAGCTTGCCCCTCACGACTGGCGGGACCCGGTGCAGCGGTTTGTTCAGGCGGCAGCTGAGGAAAATCTTGAAATTGTGGTGCCTGAAATTGGGGAAAGGGTGAGCAGTGATGCGATGCCACCGGTTGTTTCATGGTGGGAAGATTATAACTAATAATTTTCTGAGCCCGACTTCTAATGGGATAAATTGCAAATACTTGGCTATGCAAAATATTCCACTGGCGAGTGAGCATTGTGTTATTCGCTTATTCTACTTATGCTGTAATTTCCCCTGCCCTTCATTCTTCCGCTGACAGATATTTATAAATATGCTTACTTGATAAAACCATATTCAAAGGCAGCGGAAAATCCAAATTTCAGCTTACAACTCGCAAAAGATTGATTCTAAACCAAACACAGTGATACATATAGTCCGTAGACTTATTTGCATCTTTTCATCAGATTTGCATCTTAATTTTATTAGAATGAAAAAACCTTATTCAAGTCAGGAAATCGATTTTTTGGAAAAATTAGGGTCGCGAATTAGAGTCTTACGAGCGAAATCTGGGTTATCCCAAGAAAAACTGGCTTTTGCTTGTGAATTAGATAGAACATATATCGGTTCCGTTGAAAGAGGTGAAAGAAATATTTCAGTTATCAATCTCAATAAAATTGCTAACGCCCTCAATGTTTCCCTTTCAGTCTTGCTAAACTTCGAAGAATGAATAGTGATTTTAGAATCCCACCAAAATCTCCAAAGCATTTAACTGATCCTGCTAAGTTGTCCCAAGTATTAGCCTCCCTGATTGGAGCCCCATTTTCGCTAACCGGAAAAACCAGGACAGATGGTTCTAACGTTCGAAAATTAATTGCGTCTGCCTTAGAACAAAACGATTTACCTGAACTTTCGAATAATTCAGAGTATGAGATTGTACCACCAAAAGGTAAAGGAGTTCCAAGAATAGTAAGAGAATTTATTGATACATACATTGTCACCTCAGGGAAGTCTTACAATCTTCAAGTTTGGAATAGAATTCCGGCAAGTAATTCGTTACTCGTAAAGTATGAATCAGGTGATAGCCTGCATTGCAATGATGTTCGCTTTATCTTTGTTCGGATTGATATTGAAAAATCTGTGATTGCCTCAATTATTATTTTGACCCCAGATTATATTGAGGAAAAATTCGGGAAATTCGGAAAACCAACAATCAAGCATCAACTCTTGATATCTTCAAAAGCAAGGGCTGCTATTTACTCAAGTAAAGATAAAATACTATCGTTTTCTGATTCCAAGAAATTATCTTACCATATTAAGCATGACTATACTCCTCCTAGAACAGGAATGGTTGAAGAACCGGATCTCAAGGATTTATTTTCGATTGCGTTGCTGAAAAAGTTAGTAGCCAAAAAGTTAATTGGTAAGAAGCTTGATGCTGCTGCAACAAAAAATAGAGGGCAATCCTTAGAACGAATAACGCTTGAATTGCTTGGATATAAAGTCGATGAAAACGAATTACTTTTCGGTGGATTTCCAGATATCAAGAATCAACTACTTGAAGTAAAAGTCCAGGATTCCCCTACGGTTGATTTAGGGAAGTTCTCTCCAGAAAACGAAGAAATGGTCATTAAAGAAAAAAACCTGACAACTTTTGATGTCAGATACCTGATAGCTTTAACTGATCCAGAAACCGAAATCATAGAAGGGGTAATTTTATCTCCAGGTGAAAAGCTAGGAGAAGTGTTTTCTTACGTCAGTGATAAAAGCTATAAATGCCAACGCTCTATACCCATGGCATTTTTTGACAAGTACCATGGTAAGTCAGTATTTAATCCAGATTAAAAACAGGAGAAACTCCGAAAGCTTTGGCTACTGAAATTTCAAGTAAATCTACAAGCCGCCCAACTGCATCTTTATCGGTCTCTTTGTTTAATTTTTTTACGGTTTGAATAATTGTTTTTCCTTCTTTAGAGTTGATCTCCGGAAGAGGGTACCTTTCAACATATTGAGTAAAATATCTTCGTCGACCCGAATATAGTTTGTTGTTAAATACTAGATCATGATACTTGGTCATCAATTTTGAATTAGCTACACCTTGAATAAGCAGCAGCTTTTCAATGTCATCCTCATTATTACCCACAATCCAGTAACAGTTGCCATTGACTATTTTTCCTTTGGTATCGAAATAAAACCTTGGCGTTGCGCTTATATCAGGGAAAACCAATTTGGGTTTACTCCACAAATTTGGCTTTTGTGGAACCCAAATTTCAAACCAATTCCGACCAGCATTAATTACATACTTTCGCCCTTTTAACTGTTTCTGATGAGATAGAAAATATTCTTTAGCTTTCGGATACTTATCAATATCAATCGTTTCCTTTTTGCCGTCATTATCATAATGAGTATAAAGAACTCGCAAATTAATATTGTCAGAAATTCCCCAAAGTCCTATATTCTCCTGAGAAATCAAATCCCGAAGTAATTCGTTCTCTGGTTTGCTATCTCCTAAGTCCTCCCACTTGTCACTTATAAAAACCTTATCTGCTGTAGTCTTAATCCCGACCCTTACTTTGAATAAATCTCCAACTACACAGGTAGCATTTTTGTCAATAATATTAACCCAATCAGTTTCTCTTTTTGACAGCATTACCCAAGGAGTCCCAGTTCTCTCATTGTACTTAAGAACCCCTTCCGTTTTTTTATACTTTTTATCTCCAGCTAAAAAATATCCACTTCCTTCTTGGTCAAGTATATCAAACACACTATTAGCTGTTTGCAACTTTCCCTCATACCCATTTAATTCTTCATATATTTTAATGAACCTTGACTCTTTTAGATTACACTCTTTTGCTTTTCGTTTCCTTCCAATAAAAATTGCAGGTAAAACAGCTGCATCAAATAATTTTGTATCTCCTAAATCTATTATTTCGATGATCTCATAATTTGCAGCAAGGTATTTACGAATACTCTCGCCACCTTTGGTTGATAAATACCGGTTTGAAGTTATTACTCCAAGAATTCCATCTTCTTTCAGGCTCTCAGTCATTGCAATCAAAAAGGGATAATATAGGTCGACTCTACCCTTTAAGCCAAATTTCTTTGCAAGTTTTTGAGCTTTTTCTGTGCCAAGTATTTGTGTTCGAACGTATGGTGGGTTAGCAATAATCAAATCTGCGAATCCATTAACAGAATCGGTCTTTTTCGAGGTATCGAAATTCAATAGTAATTGATTCTTAGATAAATCAACGGCTTCAAGAAAATCACCTAAAACAAAATTAGATTGGGTTGCACCAGAGCTATCCAGCCTTTTCTTTGCAACAGCAAGATATTCATTATTTGAATCGTAGCCCGTTAAGGAAAATTCATATTTGTGTTCACGTAATGCTTTACTAATTGAGAGAAGTAACTCTCCCTCTCCACAAGCAGGGTCAAGAACTTCTAACGATTTTTCAAAACCTATATGGTTAATCAGCTTTTTAGCTAAATATTCTGCCAATTCAATAGGGGTAAAAGTGGCTCCAGTATGCTTTATATGTTCTTTTACAGTCATGCTTTGATTTTAAAATCATCGACATCAAAGATACTTAAAGTCGTCAACAAAGCAAAACAACCTGACTAAAACCAACAATATTTTTCATAAAATCGAAATTTATTAACAATTTGTGTCCCTACATATACCCCCGATCTCTGTAATACACACATAGTACGACTTAAGGCGTAATCTTTCCTTAGGTCCCTTTTATTGTTTACTGAAAAAACAGAGCAGTGCTTGCTAAAACGAATATGAAAACAAAAAAGGGGAACACTGATCCGCGGCTAACCATCAACGTCCCCCCTTTAAGCACTTTTGCTTCCTGTTAAAACACTCCCGCCTCAATCAGTGCCGCAAAAGAGTCTTCCATCGTTTCCTGCATAGGCCGGTAAGTGACGCCCAGCTTCTCCCGGCTCTTGCTGTTGTCGGCGCGCCAGACGTGGTTGACGTTGTTGCGCAGGAACTTGCGGTCCAGAGATTTGTCCAACAACGGGCCGGCAAGGACCACCAGCCACTTGGGCAGGGCATTCTTAGGCACCGGATAGTCTTTGCCGTATTTGGGCTGCAGTGCTTTGGCCAGTTCCAGTAAACTTGTATTGTGCCCGCAGGTGATATGCCGGCCTTCTGCTTCCGGGCGGAACCCGGCCTGAAAATGGGCGTTGGCAACATCACGTACGTCCACCAGGCCGATACCGACATTAGGCACACCGGTCTTAAGGGTACCATCGCCCAGTTGCTTAAGCAGGTTGAAGCTTTCGGAAGTTGTGGCTTTAGGGTTGAGGGGCGGGCCCATCACCAGGCAGGGGTTGATGACCACGAGGTCCCAGCGGCTTTGCTTTTCGTTGATCTCCCAGGCGGCGCGCTCCGCCATGGTCTTGGAGTAGGAATAGGGCTGATAGTCCAGGGAGGCCGTGGTGTTCCAGATGTCTTCTGTCAGTACGCCATTAGGAGCATCTTTCACTTCAATGGCATCCGTGTAGATGGAAGCGCAGCTGCTTGTGAGGACCACCCGCTTGACGGAGTCGGTTTTGCTGGCTTGCTCCAGTACGTTTTTTGTGCCCAGCACAGCGGGGTCTACGAGGTCGCTCTGCGCGTCTTCAAAGTTGGAAGTAAAGGGAGAGGCGGTGTGGTAAACGAGTTCACAGCCTTCCATGGCCTCTGCGTAGGAGCCTTCATCCAGCAGGTCCGCTTTGAAGTACCGGATCGAGCCCTTCGATGAGGCAGCAATCTGGTCGAGGTGGGCGATTTTTTCAGTTTTTGCGGGGTTTCTAACCGCAGCGTGCACCGTTAGTCCGGCTTCCAGAAGTTGCTTCACCAGCCATCCGGCTACATAACCGGTAGCGCCGGTTACCATTACGGGTTTGCTTTGATCTATCGTTGTCATGGAGTCTGAATTTTAAAGTTTGTATGGAACAGGCAGCAGCAGAACGTTCCAACCGGTGGCTAAAGCCTCCGGCGAACGGCTTGCAGCAGCAGCAATAATGCTTAGTTTAACGAACGGAATTCCTGTGGTGTTTGCCCGGTTTTCGCTTTAAACAGACGGCTGAAGTAGTGCGGGTAGTTGAAGCCCAGCTCATAGGCAATGCCGCTGATGTTGTCCTGACTGTTGAGCAGGAGGTACTTGGCTTTTTCCACCACAAAGTCATTGATATGGTCTTTGGCAGACCGGCCTGTTTCCTTTTTGAGCAAATCACTGAGGTAATCCGCGGACAGAAATACTTCTTCAGCCAGGGCCTGAACGGTAGGAATGCCCGTTTTGAGCAAGGCCCCGGAGTCGAAATGGCGCTGCAGTGCCTGCTCAAAGCGGGTCAGCAGGTCTTTATTGGCGGTCGTCCGGGTGTTAAATTGCCGGGCATAGTAGCGGCTGCAGTAATTGAGCAGCAGCTCAATATTGGAAACAATCACGCTTTGGCTGTGGTCGTCAATGCGCTGTTCGTACTCTTCTTTGATATTTTGGATACACTGGGTAATGGTGGCTTTCTCCGCCTCTGAAAGGTGCAAAGCCTCGTGTATCTCGTAGGAGAAGAAGGTATACTGGCTGATTTTCTCGCCTAGCCCGGTGGACCGGATCAGATCGGGATGGAAAAACAGCATCCAGCCGTCTTCATCTTCTGCCACCTCTCCACTGACCGATACGACCTGCTGCGGAGCGGTGAAGACCAATGCCCCTTCCTCAAAATCGTAGTGGTTGCGCCCGTACTCTATGCCGCAGTCAGTTGTTTTTAGCCATACGGCGTAGAAGTTGGAGACCACGCGCACATTGTGCATTTGCGCCGGCACCTGCAACTTTTGCGGGTCCAGCACAGAGATAAGCGGGTGACTGGGCTTACTGCAACCCAGCAGCTCGTGGAGCTGGAAGATGGATTCAATCTTTAGAATCGAGTCAGACATTTATTCCTGGTTTGCTTTATTGCAAAGGTGTGGACATTCCGGCTCAACGGCGCACACAATTTAGAGAATCGGCAACACATTTCCGGGAATTCAGTATTCAGAGCATGCCCTAAAGGTTGCGCAAAGCCTTTTTTACCTCACGCACCACTGTTTTGATCAGTTGCTTAGGGTCCTCCATCGGTGGGATATCCAATGAGACCGGCTCTGTTCCTCCAAACAGCTTTGCGGTAAGCGTAATGCGGCCGTCCTCCACAGCGTACTGCCCTTTAACAGAATAAGCAGCCGGGTAATCACTGGCAGGGACATAGACAAAATCTGCATTCATCCCTTTTTCAAACTCCCGCTCCAGGGCATTTTCCAGAAGCGGCATGAGCTTCAGATCATCATCCAAGGTGTTAGAGTTCAGGAAAATGGGGCGGGTGAAGACCGGTTTTTTTTGCCCAATCGGGATGTTGCGCTGGTCTTTTACGATGCCAATATCGAAACTTGCCCCTGTTGATGGGAACCCAAGCATCGGAGTTTGTATGCCTTGTATAGAGGCGGCCAGTTTAGGCACCTCATTCCGGGCATGCTGGAACAGCCGCATCACATCCACATAATGCCCCTCATCGGTACGGCGGGCATCAACGCCCATCATGCCTTGCAGCAGCGCGTAGGTCAGCAGCCCCTGCCCGTATTCGCTTGCTTCGTAGCTGACTTTATCCGCCGCACTACCGGATAGGATAAACATGCCTGTCCGGTCTTTCATGCGGTCGAAAGCTCTGATTTGGCTGGAGTTTAAATTCCGGGCAGTGCCTGTCAGTTCTTCCACGACTTTTCCGGAGTTGCAGGCATCTACCACCAATACCTGCTTCAGGGCCGGGATGGCATTGATCCACGCTGTTAATTCACCGCTCGATACCGTATACGCTTCCCGGACCTGCTGATCGCTAATCATGCCTTCGTCAGACACACTGGCTGTCAGGTAGTAAAACTGCGATTCCTCCCCTATGCCGTAGGTGACCCCATGGCCAGACAGGTAGATCAACACGATGTCTTCGGCTTTGGCCTTGTTTTGAATGGACTTCAGGGTAGCTTTAATGTTGGCCTTATCCGCAAACTGCCATTTTATAGTTTTGCCATTTACCGCAGGGAAGGTTTCCTGCGTGGTTGTGAGTGCATATACTTCAATGCTATCTCCGTTGGCGAACAGGTTGGCGCCGGCGTATTGCAGCGCCTTGGCCATTGCATTCGCATCCTGAGTGGCATATTTCAGGTCCAGGCTTGTACCGGAATAATCCGATGTGCCGATACAAACCACGAACATTTTAGGGTCTAATGTCCCGACCCAGTCTGCAGGGCCCTGGCCACTGCCCCGGGCCCAGGAAGCAGGCTCGTATTCCAGCCCTTTGGCAGTGCTTTTTAACCACCCCGCTTCATTGAAAGCCCGGATACTGACGATGTTGATGCTGTCCGGATGCCGAAACAGATAGCTTTGCACAGGCTTCAAATCAAAGACCAGGCGGGTGGCACGGTCGGGGTTAGCATCAGCGGCTACTTCCTTCCCGTTCACAGCGATGGCTACAGCACCTATGCCGCCGGACCGTTCGCTGAGGGTTATCTGCAACTCGTCTTTCTCGATCCGCAGCTCTGATTTTGGGAAAAGCGGCAAAGCGGCAAGGTCCTCCACCGGGCGCAGCCGTTCCGTTGAATGCCCCAGGAGCTTTTGAAGCAATCCCGGCTCGTAGTACCGGCTTTTCAACTGCTCCAGCTCTATGATTTCGGTTTCGGACTGTTCCTCGACTTTGTAAAAAATGAGCTTCATTGCTGCGGGCGAGGCATCAAACAGCCCTCCGGGCATCGTCACCACCCAGTCTTCTGTGCCCAGATTGAACAAGGTGGCTATAGACGCTTTCTTGCTAATGTCCCACAGGATTGCCTTTCCATCCTGATTTTCATCAAAAGCCAGGAACTGATTGGTATTTGCCGGGTTAATGGCAAAACCCCTTATGCTGTTTTCATGACCATTAAGCGTAAGCAAATCCTCTCCTGTTCGCTGATCGTAAACTGAAATTTCTCCCGACCTATGCCCCAAAAGCAGGTACCTGCCATCCGGGGAAAACACCCTGGCCGAAACGCCTTTATTGATAGACACCCGGATGTCCGCCACCTTTTGGTTGTTTTCCAAATCCCAAAGGATGTTGGTGGCAGCGTCTCTTTTGGCGACAAGATAGGTTGATAAAAACAACCGCTTACGGTCAGGGCTGATGACCGCACCTTTAATTTTGTTGCCTGGCATAGTAATCGACTCAGGATCTCCGATCACCTGTACCCGCTCTCCGGTCTCTTTATCCCAAAGCTCCAGCTGATTGTCTTCGCTAATGACCACGGCCATGCGCCCATCCGGCGTCCCTCCTATTTCGGGAGCTTCGTAGGAGAAGATGGGGTCCGACGACAGGTCCGAACCGGCTTTAACCAACCGGTTTTTCAAATCCCAGGTACGGGCAGACAATTGATAAAAGACAAATTGCAACGCCTCCCCGTTTGGGCTAAACGTTGCCTGCCTGATACCCGAGGTGTAGCCTTCAAGTTTCCTGATCAATACCCCACGCTCGTAATCGTACAGGTAAATCACGCCGTCTTCACCTCCCAGGGCAAGCAGGCGCCCGTCCGTTGAAAAAGAGGCCTGATTATAAATGATCATTTCAGGGCGTGGTACCTCCTTGTGTAACTTTACCCGGGACAAGCCCACCGGTAGTTCTTCCAGCTGTTGTTCTTGAAGGTCAAACAGGGCAACCTTCCCACTTTCGTGAAACAGCAGCGCTTTGGCTCCATCTGAATTGATATCAGCCAAAAGGTATCCGGCTGGTACGGTGATGGAAAACGGTGCCCCCTTTCCATCAATAGGCCAAATGGTAAAATCTTTTCCACTCGGGCCATCGGGGCTGCCCATAAGAAAGCGGCCTCCACTGCTGTGGGAAAAGACGGTGGTCAAACCGGGATAAACCATCACGGTGGAATCTAATGGGGCCCAAATGTTCCGAAAGACCAGTGTATCGCCCTTGCGTTTATAATACCGCTGCCCGTCCCGGCATAATCCGTTGTGCTGAAGGCCAATGCCGCTTGTGAAGTAAATGAACTCGCCCGAGGCTGAGAAGTCTGACTTAACGGCCTCGTTCAGTTCGGCAGTATAGTCCCGGCCCGGGGGCTCATCAGCAAGCTCTAACCCATCAAGCGACAAGGAAAAAGACTCATCCATAGGACGGGGCATCATATCTCTTCTGTCCGAAAGCTGGTTATCCCGAAGGTTCCAGGTCCAGGTAAACCAGTTGCTCAGCGCGCCGCTATTTTGATAGGCAACCAGTTCCTGCTCCGGAAAGAAAAACAGATGCCGGGCGAAGGGCGTGTATGGGTTCACCGGGGAGGTTTCCAAAAGATGCCCTCCCTGTACATCCCAAACCTTCATGGTATTGTCCTCTGCACTGGAAACCAGGTATTCGCCATTGGGCGAAAAGGTCAGCCCGGTAACCGGTCCGGTATGGCCCAGGTTGAGGCTGAAACCCGGTTGTTGTGCAAACGATTGAAAAGGCAGCAAGGCAATCAGACAAACAATCAGCTGTCTCATTTTGATGGGCTTTAGGTGAATCAGATCATTTTCTGGTGGATTTGGCCAGCTCAGCAAAGGTTCCCCTGAGCGGCTTGCCAAAGACATAGACAAACACGCTGAGCTGTTTTGGCCGTGGCTTTGCCTGCCACCAATCCGAACACAAATTAGCCAATCGGCAACACATATCCGGGAAATTGTTGCTACGGCAATAGCACACGGCAACAAAGAGCTCGCTAAAGGCATTCTTGGTGAAAAAAAATTGGAAAGCATGTAATAACCATTGAGGCTGCCTCCGTAACAGGAGACAGCCTCATCATCAGGTTTCAAAAAGTCTAAAATCAATATTCCTATCCAGCGGGCTTAAAACTGCTTCCGGACCATTTTCAATACTTCCCGGTTACCATCTGCGTGTTGCACTTCAAGATAATACAGACCGGCAGGGAGGTAGACATTGGCCCACCTGTGGTCTTTGGTGCCCTCAGGCAGGGGCATCTGATCAATAACCTGTCCCAAATCGTTGCGGAGTACCGCATGAGCCGGCGCTTGAAGCGGCCGCTCGAAGCGCAGGGTGAAGTCCCCAAGTGTTGGGTTCGGGAAGACTTTAGCGTGGTAGCGCACACTTGAATCCTTGCTTTGGCTAAGGTTGCTTCCTATGCCACCGGTTGGAGGTGCGAAATTATTCTCCACAGTGACCACAGCAGTACAGGAGTTACTGTTCCCGTTTGCATCGGTTACGGTGAGCGTAACGGTATTATCGCCCACATCCGCAATACCAAAATTAGTCACATCCAAAACAAGCCCTGATACCCCACAGGCATCCGTGGAGCCATTTTCAATGTGTGCGACGGTGATACTGGCAGACCCGTTCATACCCAGCTGAATCGTCAGGTCCTGGCACTGTGCGACCGGGGCGATATTGTCCACTACGGTAATATTTGCTGTACAGGTGCTGCTATTGCCATTGTTATCTGTTGCTGTGAGCATGACATTCTGAGGTCCAACATCATCACAGCTAAACTCCGTTTTACTTAGGTTTAGCGTAGCGATGCCGCACGCGTCACTGGAGCCGCCATTGACTTGCCCTGCAGCAAGGGAGCCTTCCCCAAAGTCATCCAACTGAACGGTCCGGTCCTGGCAAAGGGCCTGAGGGGCTACGTTGTCTGCTACCGTTACGGTGGCCGTGCAGCTGCTGCTGTTGCCGTTGTTATCAACCACTGTCAAGGTGACGGATTGCGTGCCAATATCACCACAGTCAAAGCTGTTCACATTCAGGCTACGGGTAGCGATTCCACAGGCATCTGATGAACCATTATCTACCTGGGCGGCAGTCAGGCTGGCATTGCCAGAAGCACTAAGTTGTACTGTAAGATCCTGGCAAAGTGCCTCTGGAGCCATGTTGTCTTCAACCGTGACAGTAGAAGCACAATTGCTGCTATTGCCATTGAGATCCGTCACGGTCAGGGTAACAGTCTGACTGCCCACATCACTGCAATCGAAGCTCGTCTGGCTCAGGCTTAGGCTGGAAATGTCACAGGCATCGTTGGAACCGCCGTTTACCTGGGCGGCACTCAGGGCACCGTTGCCAAAGGCATCGAGCTGTACCGTCACATCTTCACACAGCGCTTCTGGTGCGATGTTGTCTTCCACCGTGACCGTAGAAGTACAAGTGCTGCTGTTGCCATTGAGGTCTGTAACAGTCAGGGTAACCGACTGGATGCCCACATCCCCACAACCAAAGCTCGTCTGGCTCAGGCTTAGGCTGGAAACGCTGCACGGGTCGCCGGAACCGCCGTCGACCTGGGCGGCACTCAGGGCACCGTTACCGGAGGCATCAAGCTGTACTGTCACATCTTCACACAGCGCTTCTGGTGCGATGTTATCTTCCACCGTAACCGTAGAAGTACAAGTGCTTGTGTTGCCATTGAGGTCAGTCACAGTCAGGGTAACAGTCTGACTGCCCACATCCCCGCAATCGAAGCTCGTCTGGCTCAGGCTTAGGCTGGAAATGTCACAGGCATCGTTGGAACCGCCGTTTACCTGGGCGGCACTCAGGGCACCGTTGCCAAAGGCATCGAGCTGTACCGTCACATCTTCACACAGCGCTTCCGGTGCGATGTTGTCCACGACCGTTACGGTAGAGTTGCAACTGCTGCTGTTGCCATTGAGGTCGGTCACGGTCAGGGTAACAGTCTGACTGCCCACATCCCCGCAACCAAAGCTCGTCTGGCTCAGGCTTAGCCCTGAAAGGCTACACCCATCACTCGAACCTCCGTCTACCTGAGCGGTGCTCAGGCTACCGTTGCCAGAGGCATCAAGCTGTACCGTCACATCTTCGCACAGCGCTTCTGGTGCTACGTTGTCTTCCACTGTTACCATAGCGGTGCAATTGCTGCTATTGCCGTTGAGGTCAGTCACCGTTAGTGTAACACTTTGACTACCCACATCCCCGCAATCAAAGCTCGTCTGACTTAAGCCAATTGAGGACAGGCCACAAGCGTCATTGGAGCCATCATTGACCTGTGTAGCGGATAAGCTACCGGAGCCTGCCGCATCTAACTGCACCGTTACATCCTGGCAAAGCGCCTGAGGAGCGACGTTGTCCACTACCGTGACCGTGGAGGTACAAGTACTGGTATTTCCATTGATGTCCGTTGCGGTAAGCGTGACGGTATTTGTACCTACATCACCGCAATCAAAAGTGGTTCTGTCCAGGCTGAGGCTGGCAAGCCCGCAAGGGTCAATCTCGCCTTCGAAGACCTGACCAGGTGTTATACTTCCGGAACCATTGGCGTCAAGTTGTACGGTCAGATCCTCACAAAGCGCATCTGGCGTGGTATTGTCTTCAACCGTGACGGTAGCGGTACAGGTGCTGAGATTGCCATTCACATCCGTTACGGAGAGCGTAACTGTATTTTCACCCACATCACCACAATCAAATACCGTTTGATCAAGGGTCAGTTGGGAAATGCTACAGGCATCATTCGATCCATTATCAATTTGACCGGCAGTAATTGTAGCGTTTCCGGAACCATCAAGGGCGACTGTGACATCCTGGCAAAGTGCCTGCGGAGCGACGTTGTCCTCAACGGTTACCGTAGCGGTACAGGTGCTGCTGTTGCCGTTGTTATCGGTAACCGTAAGTACTATTGGACTGGCTCCCACATCAGTGCAGTCAAATTCGGATTGGTCGATTTCGACTTCTGCAATACTACAGGCATCATTGGAGCCAGCATTTACCTCAGTAGCAGACAAGCTACCTATTCCCGCCGCATCCAGTTGAACCGTAACATCCTGGCATAATGCCACGGGCGCTGTGTTGTCTTCCACGGTCACTACCGCCATGCAGGCACTCATGTTGCCACTGAAATCCTCTACGGTGAGGAGTACGTTGTTCGGGCCGATATCCCCACAATCGAAGCTCGCAATATTTAGCCCTCGTTCTGCCAGGCCACCCGGTACGGGCCCGTCCGGGCAGGGATCAAAGGAGCCATTGTCAATCTGATCAACGGAGATGAAGGCCAAACCACTCGCGTTCAGTTCAACGGTAAGGTTCTGGCAAATGGCTATAGGTGCGGTGTTGTCCTCAACCGTAACCTCAGCAGTGCAAGTGCTGGTATTTCCGTTCTCGTCTTCTACAGTTAGCGTAACGCTTTGTACACCTACATCACTGCAGTCCAGATTACTGATGTCCAGGCTCAGGCTCTCAAGGCCGCAGGCATCGTTGGAACCATTGTCAACCTGATCAGCAGAAAGCATTACACTGCCTTGCGCATCCAGCTCCACAGTCACATTCTGACAGAGCGCAACCGGTGCTACATTGTCTTCAATAGTTACGCTGGACACGCAGGTGCTTGTGTTGCCATTGGCATCGGTAACCAGTAGCGGTACGGGCTGTACGCCGACTTCCCCGCAGCCAAATTCAATCACTGAAGGGAGGTCATCTCCAAACTCGAAGAATAGCCCGCAAGCATCATTTGAACCCGCATCTAATTGTGCCGGAGTAAGAATAACTGCACCACCAGTATCCAGCTGCAGGGTCAAATCCTGACAGGAAGCTATAGGTGCGATGTTGTCTTCCACTGTGACAATTGCCGTGCAGGTGCTTGTGTTGCTATTATCGTCCGTCGCGGTGACTACTACCGTGTTCGGACCAACATCCGCACAGTCAAAGGTGCTGATATCCAAGGTAGTGCTTGCCAGTCCACAGCCCTCGGAAGGCGTGCCCACAATCTGTGCAGGTGTAATACTGACCAAACCATCTTCATCGAGCTGTACGGTAATCTCCTGGCAGTCCAGGCTTGGCGCGATATTGTCCTCCACTGTGACC
>JANSXW010000374.1 GCA_024742755.1 bacterium
CGTTTTTTCGTGTCAGACGTCAAACGTGGTGCCTGAGCCTCCAAATTCGCTCGTTTTCCGCCGAAAACCGGCTCCAGACGTTCGCGCTCCGAATTCCGTTTTCTGCCCCCAAAAGCCTGCGAATTCCAGCCCGCTGAACTCGTCGCCGCTTGCCACCGCTTCGTCACCACTCGCTTTTTGGTCGCAAAAGTGCGCAAAAGCGGCCCAGTTCCCGAGTTCCGGAGTCGCAGGGTTTTCCGCGGCCCGACAGCCCGGCGAGGACCAGGCTCGGAGCCCGACAGCCCGCTGAGGTGGTCCGTCAGCGGTGCAAAAAGCGCTCAAAACAGTCGAGTCCGAAGAGTCCGTTTTTCTGTGTCGGACGGTGAGTGGGATGGCTGAGCCTCAAGTTTCGCTGGTTTTCGGTCGAAAGCGGGCTCCAGACGACCACTTTGCTCAGGTTTCCGCTTTCGGCCCGGACATGAATGCAAGGTTGCCTCATGAATGCCCCACAGGTCATAACCGCTGAGACAAGTGTCCTAGAAAACTATGCACACAACACATAGCTTCGCCGGTCAATTCATCACGAGGCTGAGGTGTCCCAAGCGTTTTGACCGACGCCATCGGTCAATTCATCAGAGGTCTCATAATTGAAGGATACTTTCCCTCACCTCGTGCACTGGTAGCACGGGGGGTTGATACATAATTGTACCAACCAGGGAGCCAGTGTCCGATATAATAGGACACTGCTTCGTAGCTGGTGATAACATATGCGACACTCCCCGCGTTACAAGTACTACTCCTAAGAAAACATGTTTGAAGGACCTGTCACGGCCAACATCCCGGAGGTCCTGGGCAACGGAGAGGACTGACGGCACGCACGTCACCGCAGGGCAGCTGGCCCTTGCTTTGACGCCCTACGCTCAAGTAACGGACCTGGCGGTAAACACGGCAGCCTCCGGCAACAACGCGGCGGCCATCCAGTCCCTGGACGACCGAGTTACCGCCGAGCTGGCCTTACAGCTGGACGGCAGCGCGCTGGCGCCGGCAATTGCACCCCTAGCAACGGCGGCGACCCTGGCCACCACGGACGGCCAGGTGCACGGAAGCAGCATTGCCGCGCTGCAGAGCTTGCTGACCACGGGTCTCTCCAGCAAGACCGCGCTCCGGAGCTCGCCGCCCTGCAGCTTTCCGGCGGCGGAGTTGTTAACGCGCCGGCCTGGGCGGGCTTCACGACTTGGGAGCTCCTTCGCGGAAGCAACGTCGTTCGCAACCTGCACTTCATGGCTCCTCTCTCTGCTGCGCTGGCCAACGGCGACGACACGCTGAGCATCACGGCAGACTGTTACTCCACGGCGGGCACTGACGCTGCCATAACAGCAGCCTTGCTGGCCTACTACACCTCCTCACAAGTGGACACTCTGTTGGGAGACTACCGCAC
>JANSXW010000080.1 GCA_024742755.1 bacterium
AAAAGTGATGGATTTAAGGGCCGTAAAATTAAATGGCGATATGGAGGGTTTTATGCAGTTTGTCATTGGCTCAGAACGCAAAATCCGCCTCCAAAAAATGGCGGCATGATGGATGCCCCGCTTTTTTGTCACGCACTCAAATCAGATGCAGTCATATTCCGCCTGACATAGGCAATTTCTTCTAAGATTTGAGAGTCAGTCCAATCGTCTGGAAATATTGAGCTTCTACCCGAACCTGGATTAATCCCGTCAGTTCCTGTTTTTGGAAAAAAGTATCCTGAATTTGGTGGAATTTCAGCATCTACCTGTGCTGTATAAGGCAAATGGCTACCTTGCTCATTAAGTCTGTTGGAAGTCCGAATTCTTCCTTTTGTTGCTGGATTTGTCGGTGTCCCAATTGAGACAATTGTAATATCATTAGGATTATTAGGATTGGGAACTCCAGCGTTACCGTGTAGAGGCGTTGGTAAATCGATCTCGTCTAAATTTTTATGATAACCTGACACTCTAATTTTGTACCCATAAGACTTAGTTTCGACTTTAAACTCACCATCAATATGCTTTTGAAGAGATAGATCATCAACAATATTTTTAAACGCCTGCAAAAAACTAATATCAGCTCGCGACGCAGGAGGTACATGTTTTACACTATTCCACACGTCAAAATAGCCCGGATTGTTCTTAAGCCAACCCTCAAGGCTAGAATTCAAAGCAATATCATCTGACAATTTAGTCAGAGTCGGAATGTCAGTTTTCCAAAGAATTCCAATATCGTCAGAAATACTATACAACACCTCCCACGCCCTAAACTTTTCAACAGTCCCGTCAAAGAACCCTTTAAGGTCATCGGCATTAGGCCCCTTTAAATCATTCGCCAGTGGCATTAGAATACTACCAGGGCATAAACCGCCTGATGAAAGCGTTTCATCTACTATTATTTCTGTTTCCTGTAGATAGCGCTCTACGTGGGCAAATTGCACTGAAGTCTGCCCCATTAACCACAGAAAGGGGGACAGAACAAGCAACGTAAGGAGCGTTCGGATCTTCTGATTACGGTTTTTCATAGAGTGTTTTTTAGTTGTTAGCACACCACTGACGGCTTGGGTAAACTTCATCTGCGTAATGCCATGCCTGTACCAAACCATCTTGTAGACTCTCGTCTTGTTGTTTTATAAAGTTAGCAAGTTGATCATTGCCTTCCAACTCACGAATAAAATCTGCTTTTCTTTCTTTAGGAATATCTGCTTTTCTTAGACTAAGCCATAAATCAGAATCTGAAAACAGTAAGTTTTTCAGCATCGGGCTTGAATTCAAAATATCTTTGATCTCGGACGCATTTAGACCGTCCACATCTAACAAGGCTGTCATATCTTCCGCTACAAAGGGTACATCACCTCTAATGGATTTATATACTGAGTAAGCAAATCCGTTATTGAAACTATATAACCCATTTACAGACCCTGGATTTAAATCACCTACAAACCGTATAATACCATCTACCAATTTCTTTTTGGAAAGGTTAAACAGATAACTTTTAATTTGTGGAAAGTTATCAATAATTCCGCCAAATAGAACAGCATAAAAGGCCCCGCTTGCACATTCTTTAATGTCAAATGATTGAGCTTCACCTTCGTTATTTGTAAATCCATCGTACAAGCAGGTATTAAGCCCCTGTAAAAAATATTTTGCTTTAAGACTGGGAATTGATTCTAATAAACCATCAACAGCGGCACTTCCAGCTTGTGAATAATTAAGTGAACTAGGGTCAGCGGCTTCCTCCCAAGTAATATTCTCATTGCCATCAGAGGGCCAGTAATACCTTAAAACTACCTGTAGCGATAAATCTATACTAAACCCTATCATCCCATCTTTAACTTTGTCTTTGGCAATGGATGGAAGCAGTTCGCTCAAAACAGGAGCAAGAGTTGGTAAAAATCCAAATGCAAGTAACCCTGCACAGATATTTTTCAGCCCATCAATATATTGACCATCCTCAGGGGTGCCATAATAATCGTAGGCAGAAAGAGTGCTGGCAAGGCAAGGGTTACTATTTAAAGCTCTAGAAAGAGGTGTATTAGAATCAAAATACGGATGATTCCCATATTGAATTCTACACAAGGCGGTATCGCTCATACATGGTTCTACAGGAAGTACACCTCCGCCTGTATAACTCTCCGGAGGAAGTCGATCAGAGAGGGTATTTAAGATAGGGACTCCTTCGCCTTCACCTGGATTATCTTCCTGATCGAAAACATTTGCCCAATCACTAGGGCTCCATTGACGTTCATGAACCTGCACTTTACAATTATTATTTTCAATGGCTAGAGCAGCGATGATTTTTTCAGGGTCAGCAGCAGAGCTGGGCATCCAATAATATTCCGGTCCGGAATAGTAAATAATGCTATCTTCTTCCAAAGATACCTTCCTATATCCCAGGAAATTCTGATAATTGTCTTTGTGTGCCCCCCAATACAGTTGTCCATCAGATGTACGAAACCCATTGAGACAGCCTCCTGGCCAAATACCATCAGCTGGGTGAAATGATCCCTTAACCCCTGCTGGGAGCGTAACAATATCCCCAGTTGGTGTAAAACTACCATAAGGGATCAGCCCACCCCAATGATTTCTTACTGTCAATACTGGACAAGCGGGATAGACAACCCAAAACGGAGACAAGTCAGCTTCTACATTAGATAGATAAATAGGTTGATATAGCTCATTAGCCGTTATTGATTTGACTAAAAGATCTCCCGTACTTGTTATTGTGACAAAGACCTTGTGTATTGGACGGCCACTCTCATCCGTTGGATTCGCCGGAGGACTACTAAAAAAGCTATTGATAGCATCTTGTTCTACATTATCTAAGGTGCATATGGTATCCCCAAGAATGATAGCCTCCCATGAAGACTCTAAACCTCCACTTGCGAAGAAGTCGGCCAATAGATCACTAATACTTTCCGTCCCCCCTTCCCAAGTGACCGTTATGCTGTCATATACAGCTATCGAATAGTTTGCGCCAGATATTTCGCTAACCTGATTTCCATAAAACACCATTGGGCTAGGGTCGTTAATCAGTAGAGATTCCGAATATTTGCCCATATTTTCATCAAACATATTATCAAACTCTTCACTAACCATACAAATCGAACAAGATGACCTGTTTTGAGGATCACAGCAATCTACTAAATATTCTACCGTCTCTTTCAAGCTATTGATAGCAGATAATTCGCCTTGTTCGTACTCAAGAGGATTACTAGCAGTGCTTGACTCGTTTAAAAGAGCCTGAAGTTGTGTACGTATGGACTCTCTTTTTAAATCACTGGCACAATCAAACGCGCCATTCTTTGGCAAGCTCAATCTCACCTCCCCTTCAGAATAAAGTTGATCACCATTTTGTGACCAAATAAACAGAAGGTAATTGGGGGATTGAGCACCAATGATGCTATCAATTTCAACGACTAACTGCGACCAATACTCCTCTCCATAATATCTACTGATTACATATTGCGAAATGCTATAAACAGAAAAATCTTCCTGAAATTCAACAGGGAATGAGCTCCTAAGCTCACAAGAAGCTGAATTTAAATCATCAAAACCAGATGAAACAATCCCAGTCCCTGAAAAGGGTAGAGAGTAACAATTCTGTCCTATAATATTTTGAGACATAAGACAGAGCAGGGAAAAGAAAAGAAAAATTCTATATTTCATGATCTTACTTTTTTATAATTTCTCCACAACCACCACCCGGCGCACCCCATCCACCACCACGGTCACCCAGTAAAGCCCGGGCATCCACTTTTCAGTAGACAAAGGGTAGGTGTGTTTGCCGGCAGTGCCATCGTAGCGGGCGGTGCGCTATCGTAGGTAGCTGTGGCAATTCGGCGGTCTAAGGGATCCTGTACCTCCACCTGTATGCGCTTGGCGGAAAAGTTATCGAAGTGCTGCACGATAATAAAATAGGTGAATCTTAATTTTAGCTTCTTTTAGCAACATCAGCATTTTCCTCTTTGATGTCTCACTAAGATTCGTATAAAACATTTTCTCTAACGGTCAACAGCCACAACTGACCTACTTTATGAAAGTAGTGCACGTATTTGTATTCAGAAGAAAGGAATAGCCTCATATACAAAACCGCTTTTTCCCCCGTTTCATCAACGTAGACCTCTGATAGGAAACAACTGATTGAGGCGTGACGACGATCGCAGGGCTCACCAGAACGGATAAGTTTACCACCCATTTTGCTAAAATCCAATTTTGAATAATCTATGTTTTCGTTCAGCGCTTTTTTATTCCTTCCCAAAAACACATTCGCTCGGATAACACTTTCAGCAGGAAATAGCTGACTAATCTTGATACTATCTAAAACGCCCACATCCACTATGACACATTCTCTTTCTGTAAAATTGTGATCATTGTGTAAAAAATATAGCGCTGAATAACATGGCATAGTATCAAATGCAGGTATGCTATACTCCGAAAAGAATGCTTCAAAAGTATCTTTACTAAAAGAATCATCGTAATCTTGCTCACAAACCTGGCGAGGTATAAACTGGTAGGATATCGCTGCATTTATTATCGCCTCCTTGTCTGTAAGCTCAATGCTCACCTTTTGATTAGCAACATTATTACAAGAATGAAGCAATGGTGAAAACATGCAAAGCAACCAATAAATGATTGTAACTAGTTTGTGCACGGCAATTGTGTATTTTGCTTGAGCAGTTCGTGTAGATCCGCCATTTTATTTTCTATGCTAATCAATGTCTCTAAGTCGTTAAACCCCGTCCATCTTTGGATATCTTCTATTGAAAATTGAGGCTGCTCCCCGAAATCATACGTTAGGTAGAAATAATTTGTTCTATTTCCATAGCCTCCGTTAAAACCGTGGAGGGTATCGCTTAATTTTCTAAAATAATGATTTAAAATTATCCAATGCTCCGTGTAACTTGTAGCTATGTTCTCAAAATTGTAGTTCCTGTAGTGACTATAATAATGCCCATAACTATAAAGCGAAAAATTTCTTTTCTTTTGATCTGATGTCGCACCACTGACTTTCATTAAGTTATGTTTTAATATGGCATGAACACACTCATGTATAATTGTTTTGGCGACATACAAGTAACCCAGCTTTTCTTTATTACAATACTCTTCATCAGAAAACCTATCTTCATCAATTCTTATAATAACATGTCTGTGATCTATAACATAGCTTAAAGAACTTGTACTCCCGTTTACTCCGCTTCCAATATCTTCAATCCGTATTTCCACGTTCAGACCGCTGTTTTCAAAGATATTAATAAAATCGCCAGATATCCCGCCTGCTTCTTTGAGAGTCTCAGTCACTTCATAAAACTTACTCGCATATTGTGGAAATCTATCAGTATTAAGTAATATTTCTCCCGTTGGTCCTTTCAGAGCCACAAACAGTGTAGCGCTATTTTCACTATATACAAAGTGAATCCAAACTCCTTCAGCACTAGATTCAAAACGATTTTCTATATCTTCCATGGTGGGAAGCTCTTCCCCTTCCCCATTTCTTAAAGCCGTATTTTCGCCTGTAGAACAAAAAACAGCGTTGTCTGTAATTGCACCATAAAACTCCCGACCATTGCTAACATGTAAATCCGAAAGAGTTTTTAGTTCTATGTATAAATCCCCTACATCTATTGTCTCTCCATAAAGATCAAAGCCATCTATCGTCGAATATTTCTCTACCCTGTAACCTCCTCCTACATATTCAATAGGTTCTACATTGTATTCGGTAGCGCATATACACGTATGGTCTACATTGGGCGGATCGGAAAGAATTGATATAGGGTCTTGATCTGTTCCTGCTTTGGAACCGAAGTAGAGAAGCACATCATCATACGTCCAGTTACAGATTGGGCAATCTGGATTTAAATTAAATTCACAACAGTTTACAACTTCCTCTACACTTGATTCAAGTATTTGAATACCTGCAAATAGTGCTTGAGATAGTCCTTGAGTAGAATAAGTATTTGAATTCCCTAGTGTTTGAGACACGGCCAGTCGTACTTCGAACTCTATCATGCGATAAAAATCTGCTGTTAGACAAGAAAAACTCCCCTCCTCCGGCAGCTGCACCTCCACCCAAACCTTCCCCAGCGCCCCGCCACGCAGCAACTCACGACCAAACAACAAAAAATACGGTGACTCCTGCGCCACTTCAGCAATCTTGTCCTGAAAGACCTGTGGCATCCCGCCCTCATATCCCTGCTGATGGAGGTAAAAGCCGAAATCATATACCGCAAAATCGTTTTGGAATTCTGTGGGGAAAACCGCCCGCAAAGAGCAAGCCGCCGCCTCCAGCTCCGCAAGTTCTTCAGTTGAGAAGACTAGACTACCCGTAGCGTCGTCTTCTTGTATGAAGCAAGACTGCGCCTTTAGGGCGAAAGAGGCCCATAGCAGGGCTATTAGCAGAATGAGGTTTTTTGGAGAGAACATTTGCTTATTCGTTAATGAGTTAAATAATCCATTACTTCCCTTTTAGCCCGGGGTACCGCTCATACAATGCTGCTTTACTAGATAAGCTGACAATTTTGGGAAAAGGACGCTTTGTGTTTGTACGCTCGACAGCGGAAAAAAACACAAGTTCCCCTGCATCCCGGTCTTCTATGAAGAGACGCTTGCCGAAGATCCAGCGAGGGTAGTCTTTTATATCAAGCGCCCCTATGCGCACTATATCTTGGTCGCCAATATGGTAGAGCAAACCAGTACCTATATTTATGCAGTAGTACTCGCCATCCTGCGCTATTACTTTGAAATGCCCCTCGAAGAAGAGGGAGTCGTCTATAGCTTCGTAGCGGTGTTGCTTGCCGGAGGGGTGGTAAGCTAATTCAGGATCAACATACCATCCAATGGGGCGTTCTGGTTTAATATGTTGGTCTGTACTGTCTCTTGAATAAGTTGACGTTTCTTTCCAACTAGTCTCCCTAGACTCGTCCCCGTGATCTGTATAAATATATTCCCATATTGTAAACTGATGGTCATCTCGAATGAAAAACGTAAAGTCTTGCTTTCCCGACCCCAGAAAATCAAAAGTAATCTTATCGGTAATTGATCTCCTCTCAAAAGCTGCCTCCGCAAGACTTAACTTCCAACGGAATAAAAAAACCAAAGGGTAAACCGACCTTACATTTCGGAAGCTTGGTCCCTTACGCTTTTTCCTAATGATGGCTTTAAACAGTTCTTCATCTGAAAACTCCTTAGACAACTCCACAACTAGCAGGCTGTCCTGTACCTTCTTTTCCCTTAGACTTAATGTTTCCTTCGGTTTCCGTGAAAACATAAATTTCCCCTCTTCGAGCGCATCATAATGTATACAGTGGACGGCAAAGAACAAACTGTCACACTTGTCCCAAGATTTAGGATAATGATAGTAAGTAGATTTAAAGTGAGCGTTTAATATTGTGATATACCGGTCTTTATCAGGCTGTTGAAGATCGAAGCTTTCGACGTTAAAAACATTACCATATTCTCCAATTATAGCCCTATGTAGTTGACCGCTTTCAACCAATGCGTACTCTATCTGGCAAAAGACAGAATGACAAAGGCTGCTTAAAAATATGATCTGAATTATTATGGCTCTCATCAATTAAATATCAATTCTATATCGTTTTCATCGATATCATTCCTGAAGTAAACGGTAACAGCAGTACGCTCTTGACCATTAACGGTAACAGTAATTGGTTCAAATACATCTACAACAAAAAGTCCATCTACAGACGCTCTCAGTTCAAGCTCAGTTGCATAAGTAATACCGTACGAAGGGTCATAAAATTCTCTTAATCCCTCACCTTGAAAATTGATTTTTACTAACTGATGAAAGTTACTAAAATTCGAAATAGGATTGAGATTTCCTTGTGCTGGTATCCCCGGAAGATCATACACATATTTGTCAACCCATAAATATTTACCTGTTGGCTGACCTTGATTATCAAATTCTGGTTGAAGCTCCGAGGAGGGGTTGGCCTGATCGTAGGGCATCAAGTTCATATATTGATAAACTATCGTATCTCTTATTCTATAGTCAGCATTAGGAGCCGAAGGAAAATGCCAGTTTTTAATAAGGAGCCCTTCAAAAGCACCATTTACTGGATCAACTCTCACTCTGTTAAAGTCCACTCCGCTCTCATATCCTTGGTGGATCATAGCTTCAGTCAATAAGCTAGTCCAAGATGTACACTGACCATCTCGAGAATTAATAAGACTCTTCCACCAAGTCTCCGGGTTAGGTGTACCATAGTAAGACAACCCTCTATAGTCGCCATTATTTAGAAAGTCATTAGGCGTAAGCCCTCCTGTAGATAGATCGAAACTCTTCCATATAGATAAAAATAAATCAACCTTGTTATCTTTTCCTTTTCCTTTATTGCAACTGTAATACAATAACCTCTCATCTAGCTCACGAGAACTGATGTAAGGAGGAGCAGGAATATCTAATGTCAGATAAATATCATTAGTCGTAGCTCCAACCTCCACCCAACTCCCCCCACCATCAAAAGAAAGCGACCATTCCACCTCAAAGTCCGCCCAATAATCGACCGACTCCCCCGTGCTGATTTCTATGCCAGGCCCGGATGGCTGTATGGTACTTTCATTATAGACTGCACCATCGACGGTATAGGTAGCGTCATTGGCCGTTGCTTTGATTTTTATGCTGCTCCCCGGCAAAGCACCAGTAAAAGAAAAAGTTGGGCGAAGTTCCATCACGTCTTGCCGCTTGTAACATACAGCACCTGCAATAATGCCATTCCCGGCTTCGCTACTGGCAGACAATTGCCATTGCGGCTCCTCTACCCCATCTATCGGATAACTCCCCTCAAATGCAACCGATGCAAGCACCAGTTGGTCAGACAATAAAGCCTCTATTCCTTCCTGAAGACAAGTACTGTAATCCGTAACAATATACCATGGCAACATTATTTCCTGTGCAATATGCTGCCGAACAGGCTGGGGCAATGCTGACTCTAAATCACTCGTCACCGCAATAACTGGCATACCACCACTATGTTGAGCCAACACATAAAACACTACAGTATTACTGCCCTGGGCAATCCAGTCCTGAAGGTTTTGTTCTACCTGAGGAATTGCCTTAGTATGTGTCACTATTTTGATTTCCCAACCTTTTAAAGAGGTTACTTCATTAGCCTTGTTCTGCACCAAGCCTTCTTCCAATGGTTCTAACAAGTCACCATAATCTTTGAATGGCAGTATGGGATTATGCTGGCACAGTAATGGCAAAGCCGTTATAGTTAGACATATTAGATATAGCAGTCTCATTTTTTCTATTCCCACAATGAACATATTTATAATTTCTCCACAACCACCACCCGGCGCACCCCATCCACCACCACGGTCACCCAGTAAAGCCCGGGCAGCCACTTTTCAGTAGACAAAGGGTAGGTGTGTTTGCCGGCAGTGCCATCGTAGCGGGCGATGCCTATTTGTTGTCCGAGCGCATTCTGTACGGTGGCCTCTATGGGGGTAGCAGCGTGCAGCTGCAGTTCCAGTTGCAGCCAATCGGTTGCCGGGTTCGGGAAGACGCGCAGAGAGGACAGGATATCGGTTTCGTTGGCCAGCGCCGCCTGATCAAAGTCCAGCAGCAGGGTAAACCCATCCGCCTGCCCGCTGGGGCGGTTCCCGGAGGACAGGGCGTAGTTATTGACCCAGAGCAGGTAGGTTTCTCCAGCCTGCACTGTGACTGGGGACAGGTAGTTTCCATCGGCATTATCACAGCCAGAAGCGGCAGCATTGGTTTCTACATTTGCTTTGAGCCCGGTAGCGCCCATACAGGGCATGCTGAATGCGGTAGCGCCTCCAATATTTGGCCCGGCGGCTGTGCAGCGTATAGCCGTGCGGCTCTGGCAATCGTCCCCTTCAACTTTGTAGAGGATGAAGTCGAGGTCATCTCCTTCATTGAGGGGGATGAGATCGAAGGCCAAACGGGCATCTACCGGGGCCGTAAACTGGACCCATGCCGGGTGAGTTGCGGGCAATCCTTCAGCCCGGCAGTCACTGGGCTGGGGCGGGGTATCTGCTGCTGCCTGGCTTAAGGACGGGACGGTGAGCATGGTTTCCTGTGGGCTGAGCACGGTAGCCCCAGCACAATCCTGCGCCTGGCTCAACGAGGGCAACAGAAATAAAGCGATAAATAGTATTTGGAGTCGCATCATAGTCCTTTCTTTTAATAGATCACAATGACTGATTCAGAGAGCGGGGACACTGCCCCATCAATGTACTGGGCTTCGACCCGGTAAGTATAGGCGGTCCCTTTCTTTAGCCCACCGTCGAAGAAGAAAAAGTGGTTGCCGTCAACGATGCCGGAGTCGATCCCTGACTGTGCACCAAAACGTTCCTGGATTTTCTGAAAGACTTCCAGTGTGACGACGCCTTCATCCGGCCTGACCATACGGTAGGGCCGTAATACCCCATCGGATGCGGAACGGTATATTTGGTAACCATAAATTCCATCTTGTTCAAGGAACTCCCAGACCAGCGCAGCTTCTCCACGGCCATACAGGTATTGTTGGCCTGGCCGCGCACCTTGTGGGTTGTTTGGCAATACACTACTGGAAGGATTGACCGTTAATACAGGCAGGTTGGTTAGCACCGCAGAATCTTGTTCCAAGATCGTGTGTATAAGTAAGCGCAGATCCAAAATCTCACCCCGAACCGAGCTCGCTAAGGGGCGGGCGGTCAATATTTTAGAGCTGGATTTGAGCCCTGCATCGTCTTCCGCCAGTAACCGGTAATCGTAGTTGTATTGATAGGAAGCTGTGGAGTCTTCAAAATAAATGGGTTCCCCTGCTTGTAAGGTGGTGAGGGTTTCCCATAGGTAGCCCTGATTTTTCTTGCGCTGCAATTCATGCTGCACCAAGTCATCACTACTGCTTGCGATCCCCTCTATTTTCAGGTAGCCGATCCGGGGCTCAATGTGTGAGATTACTGGTGGCGAAGGCGGAATAACATCGGGACGCTCCAGTATTCCAATAGGCGACCATTCGGAGGCATTCTGTCGGTTATCTAAAGCCACCACCTTATAGAATGCAGAGTCCGCCAGGGTATTCAGGTTGATGGAATGCCTAAAAAAGGTATCCCGTATCCATTTCTTAGTGAGTTCCATATACTCTCCATCTGGCTGATTGCAGGTATAGACCCTATACCCCATGATATCCTCCTCGGTATTGGCAGGCCATACCACCACTGCCCTACCATCTGTATTAGCCAGGCAGGTTGGCTGACCAGGTGGATCGGGGGGCGTGGTATCGTCAATTTGGCCCAGGGCAGGGAAAGAGGACAGCTCATACCCGTTAGCGTCAAGTGCAACCACTTTATAATAATTAGCACGAAGAGGGTCTGTATCGTTGAAGATGCGGGTGTTTACCGGTATCACAGCAGTATTGATCTGCTCATAGGGCCCATCTACGTAGTCTGCCCGTAATACATTGAAACCATCAATTTCGTCAGTATGAGTATCGAGTTCAAATTCCCACTCTACACGCAGGCTGCCTTCGTTATATTCCCATACCCGATTGACAAATGGCCGGTATGGAAGAGGTTTTGGTTTTCCCTTCACGTGTATGGTATCAGAAACCGGTCCATACAAACCAAAGGGGGAATATCCTTTGACTCTGTAGATGTAGACTTGGTCATTTGAGGAGAGGCTGTCTTGAAAGGAGACGACCATGGGAGCATCGTCTATAGCGGCAGAATAAATAACAGGTGAAGTATTTCTTTTTATGAAGGTAATTCCGTCTACAGACCGTTCAACATCAAAGCTGCTGTAATGCTGCTCCATTTGTTCGAAGCTCCACTGAATGGTAGCTCGATGATCATCTTCTTTACCAATAATTTTTTGTGGACTTGGTAGTGAAAGAGTATCAGATAGGCCTGCAATTGCAAAGGTTTTCCCTATATCAAGTGTATCAGGAATATTATTGAATTTCAGACGATAGATATAATTTTTTCCGGGAATAACATCATCGTCAATATAACCTAGGCCCATACGTTTTGCTACCGGGTAGGATTGATCAGCAGCGAAAAGGCCAAACCCAAAGCGGTTCATCTTTTCCTGAGTCACATTATAAGCTTGGAAAATATCTCTTGGCTCAGACAAATCCTGAACCATGAACCCCTCCCCATACAATGCTGCAGCGGCTATCCCAGCTTGATCAACAGAGTCAATTAAATCTTCCCAGTCTGCCTCAGGCAAAGGAAGCAAAAGAGTGTCCAGGACAACTAAGGTAGGAGTTGTAGGGACAGTATCCTCATCAATAGAAAGAAACCGTTCAAGCGTAAATCCATAGCGATTGCCCCAGACCCAGGAATCATAATCCAGAGGAGCCCATCGCAAACGTATTTTTCCATCTATTGCAGCTGCCATTAGTTTCAAGCTGAGTGACTCCGGTAAAGGAAGGTCCGTATCTATTGAATCAATAGAGGTTGTATCATTGGGCTCAGTCGTTGTGGTATCAACTAAACTATTGACAGTTACCAACACCGTATCAATGGCGACAGTAACCCCATCTTGCCGTAATTCAAGTGAATAAGCTTGTGTAGAGTCAGGAAAAGCTTCAGGTTGAGCAATTTGGGTATTCGTCAAACCGGATTGTGGTGACCAGTTATACGTGTAAGTAGAACCGTAGTAAGGATGGGGTGCTGGCAAGCAACCTGTACCTATGGAAGTGGTATCCCCTTCATCAATGTTTACGTCTGGCCCTGCGAAATCATTACAAGCGGTATCCGTCAGAACATTGACCGTAAAATACTTTACGATATTTCCATTACTTCGGCGTACCTCAAATTGATACCCTCGAGAAAACCAATCATTGGAAGGATTAACTGTAAAACATTGTAAAGTGGTATCGTTGTCAGGAAAAGGGAGGTCGAATGACAAATTATTAAAATGTGGCATGCCATTACCAGAGGGCTGGATATTCAGCGTATCCGGGGTATTAAGCGGCTGATCCACCGCTAAACAAATAGTAATCCCGCTACCAACTGTTGTATTGAATGTATCAACGGCTACAGTATCGCTTTGTAGGTAGGTAGAGAAAGTGCTGCTATTTGAGGAGCTATTTTTTTTCCCCAGCCGGAAATCATCCAAATACCATATTGCAGGAGAACCATTACCGCTTTCAACAGTTAGCCAATATACACCAGTTGCAGGTGGCGTAAAGATAGAGCTTATCACATCTTGCCCTACTTCTGTTTGCGTTCCAACGAGGGGTACAGCTATTGAGGCATTAATTATATTTGAAGTGCTGGTTGGAGTTGTTCCATAGCCAAACTTCAAGGTTCGGCTAGAAGAACCCACCGCTTTGACACTAATCGCAAGCCGGTACTCCTCACCTGCTTCTAAAGTATATTTCATACTAAGACCAGAACCAGTAAACTGGTTATAAAAGTTACCATAATAGCAAGTGTCCGTTGCACTTCCGGTAGCTCCATATCCTCCAAGCGACATACCTCCAAAAGGATGAATTGGATCGAAACTGCCAACATATTGCGACGCATCATTGAAATTATGGTTGACTAATATTTGCCAGTTCCCCTGTGCATGTACAAAAACGGCACCTGATAAAACTAATACCGCAATAGATAAAAACTTCATGTGAAGCCCGGTATTTTTTAAAGCTGGCTGAGCGCAATTATTCATCCTTATTCGATTTAGCTATTCGGATTTGGAAAAACAAATAGAGATTAGAGCCGCAAAAGACCAATTGTGAATAGTTGCTGCTCTAATTTTCTCTGTAAAATCATTATTCAATTTTCACGTGCTTCCAGGTTCTGCTAGAACCATTAACTCGCACCTCAAAAAACAGCAGGCTATTCTGTCGAACTTCAGGCACTTGAAGCCAAACTCCTGATTGTGTATCGTAACTACGTAACAGCCTTCCCTGTACATCGTAAACTTGAACTTGAGCAGCCTTAATACCTTCTGTTTTTATAGAAAATTGATGATTGGAAAACTCAAGACTGAAATCTTCGGCAATAGATGAATCAACTTGCTCAACTGAAACTGTAAGATCCGTCTCCAGGAAGTAAAGCTCCCGCCCGACTGTCTCATCAGTACTCAGGTTAAAATACAGCTTACCATCCTGAAAACCAGTCAATAAAATCGACCCTTCAGGCCCGGTACTTTCGGGAAACTGATAGAGCTCTGTGACGGTGGCAGCTTCGGTATCTGCTACGTAGATGGATACGGGGCTATTATCGTTATTATAAACCACCACAAAAACGTAGCGGTCTCTGGCCAGCATTTGCAAATTCATACCATTCAAGGGAAGATCACCCAGCTTAACGGTCCCTGACACTGTTCCATCCGTCATGTGAAGGGCTTTTTCGGTAAAAAATGTAGACTGCCCTAAAAAAACAAGCTTTCCATTTGCGCCAATGTGAGGGTATGGATTTCCATCAAGCAGAAAAGGAAGAAGGGGCTGTTCATCAAATAATACCGTGGCCTCGGCCGGGCTGGCGGAAAAGCGGTAGAATGCAATGCCTTCACGGAAACCAACCATATTTACACCATCGGCTCTTAAAAAACGGTCACAGGGAAAAGATAAAACCTGGGTTATTTCTCCTGAGCCTTCTTCATAAACGTAAGTACCTCTGTTATCTCCATCGATAGAAAAGACTAAACCTCCATCTATCACTCCAAGCCCGTAGGCCGTTGAAAACACATCTATAAACGACTCTTCGAATGTGTGCAAAACCTCTAAATTCCCAGATTCATAATACCAAAGACGAACCTCATGAGGAGAACCTGTAGGGTTATCAAAAAAAGCAAATCCATTTTGGTACTTAGTGTATTGTGCATTGCCTACGCCACCGCCATCAACATCAAAAAACGGGACGTTGGTCAGTAATTCTTCAAAATTTTCTCCATCGGAAGTCGCATAAAGTGCGCTAGCTCGCTTGAAAAGCAACGCTCCCCCATCCGTTACTACAAGATTAGAAATCGGCTCTGCATTACCTGACAAAGAATATTCCTTAACCGTCCCTTCTTCTGTACCGTCTGTAGACCAGAGCGAAGCAGAGACCTGCCCATCATCCGCCACTGAAAAGTAAACTTTCCCATTATACCGTACGAAATACTGGGGGTCAGAACTTTCATCACCAGGGTTTATGTCTTTAAGCAGGGATAGCTCCCCGTTTTCAAGAATCCCTAATTCCGTGCCAAAATCGGGGTCAATCACAGCGAGGATCATCCGGTTGTCATCAAGGTAGACGCCTTCATAGCCCAGAGAGTCTGTCATCCCATCTGCGGTGCCGGGGTTAAAATCTGCAAGCAGCTGGGGCTGCGCCATAACAGTGCTTAGACCAAAGATGATATAAAACAGTGTTTGCGAAATTCTCAAGTTCATTCTGATAAATTTTAATTCAATTCAATCAATGCTCCGCTCAATTTTGTCCGCTCCCCTTCATAAATGGGACAGACAGTATGGTTGTAGGAATCGGATACTCCTCCGGGCCCGGCAGAAAATATTTGAACACAACTGGATAAACTCCATTTGGAGGTGATGGTAATAGGTTTAAATCTCCATCATTTCTTATGGCAGCTATTTCTGCTGGGGCAGCCCATTCATGAAAAAATTGCCATGGAGAAGAAAAATAAGGTGCTGGATAGTGGTCTGATGCAGGAGGATGATTCATAATCAAGTTTGAAAACTCCATGTATTCAATCTGATACGCTTCATAAACTTGTTGCTGCAGAGCACGGTAATCTTTCCGGACTATATCCAAATTGTCATTCACTATAAAATCACCAGTCCCACCTCCGTTGTAGTTTTCACCAAATGGATAATTAATTGTGTACAAAATTGGAGTGACCCTAGGAAGGACAGCACCATCATATGCTCTTTCAATGTATACACCTTTTGTAGGTGGACTACCCAATTCTACATTTCTTTGATATTTTGGAGAATATGATGGAATAGGGTTACCAAGATCAACAAACTGAAAACCATCATCATAATACTGATATACCTGGGAAGTTGAGGTGTTTTGAAGCCAATTATTCTGACCGACTGGAGCTTCTATGCTTACAAGCGGTTCAGACACAGCACTTCCAAGCTCATAGTACCCGAATGGTTCATTAAGGCCTGTAGCATATTTCAAGGTATAGCCGTCTTGACCAGTTACCTGATAATGATTATTTGCGATAGCATTTACCTTGTCTGCGAATGTTTCATAATTGCTAACCCTAAAATACATTGTCAATAAAACCTTCTCAGACTCTGTAGCTCCACCTGGCGGCTCTTCATTATCAGGGCTTGTTGTCTGCGCTCCATCTCTCCCAATAGAAGCTTCAGCTGGGGTAGTACTATTTTCAGTACTAGGCGCTTCATCATTAAATGTTTCTCCCACAGGATTAGCAGACTGTGCAGCTTGTGCATATTGCTCTTCTACATTTACCCCCTGGGAAGGAGATCCAGGTGGCTTGCGTACGATTTGTAGCCTGTATTTTGCTCCAAGGTCTAAAAGAAAAGAAGGTAATTTGAATTGCAGCTTTTTGCCCTGCTCAAAATAGTTGAAATTAATTCTTGATAGCACACCGGATGAACTCCCGCTTTTCTTCAACCTAATGAATTGGCTCCATCCTTCAGGCAAACTACCTTCTGATAATAGATCGGGTTGACCTACATCTAATACTATGTACGCATTGTAATCGTCTTCGATATCCCCAACCCATTCATATCGGTAGTAATTATATTGACCATCCAAAGGATAACTATATGCGATATTTCCTTTCGGAATAAAATCTAACCCTTCTCCAGTAGAGAATTCATGGGATCGAACTTCTGTCTTATGAGTTATCCCATTTTTCAATACCTTGACCTTCACTTCAAACCGGAAAGTATCATCGGGTGGTAGCATATTAAATGGCTCGAAACGGATATTTAGCTTACTTAGCGTATCCTTTACCACTCTCCCTTGAATTGCAATAGAATCGGAGCCAATATAGCGGAACAATTTAGCTGATACAATCTCAACAGCGTACTCATCCTCGCCTCCTTGTAAACTTGGCAAATTAAAGGATTCCCCAAATGGGATATTCAAGGAAGCTGACGGCTGCACATTGGTTGAGGTATTTTGGCTATTGTCCCCTGGTGTTAAATCAAGAATGACCTTCAAATTCTCTCCGGGGTCCTCACCTCCAAGAATGGTACAGTTTTCACCAATAGTCATTTTGAAATTGCAGTTGCCCTTCACAAGCCCACCAAGTATACTATACCGCCCTCCAACGCTCCCCTGTGCCCAAAATGGGTTAGGTAGTTTCATTTGCAGAGCTGCTGCCGCACCGATTTCAAGGATATCTTTCTCAATATCCTTTCCAAAAAGCCTTGTTTTTATGCCAATAACACCATCAACATAAGCCCAAGCCTGACCAGACGCATACCATCCATTAATCCCAATTTGATCACCTGTATTCTCACAATAGGCGTCCCCGTAATCTTGTAGCATGATATCAAAGCCCAACCCTGCATCTAATCTTGCTCTGAAAGCCAGAAAGTGTAAATCTCCAGTACTCAATTCTGCAGATGCACCAAAGGCAAACCCTCTTCCTGTCCCCCTGAGATTTTCATTAGCCATAAAATTACCTGCGCCTGTTAATTCGGCTGCATATGCTGGCAAATCGGGCATCGCCGGAACTTTATTACCAATACAGATATAAGTTCGCAATGTCAAAAGGTCACCAAGGCTTGGCATACTTAGGCTTAATCCGTTCGGCGAATCAGGTGTCCCCATATTTACGTACCACCCATCTGGACCAAAGTGCAGTACCCCGCCACCAAACTTTCCATTGTTTCCGGATCCAGTAATTGCGCCCCCTGCTGCATTAACAAAAACCTTGAAATTAGCATCCAGGACTTTATTTTCAAAGTTAAAATCAATATCTACAAAGGCTTGAATAGGAGCCCCATTGTTAGGTGGCAGGTCTGAGTTTTCGTTAAAGGTAGGGAGACCTTGTAGGTCCATCCCTTCTAATATTCGGGCATTTCCTATAAATCTGACCGCGCTTAGTCCAAACTCATCATTAAAAACAATCTCGAAGGTCGCATTCGCGTTAAAAGCCGTTGGATTTGATTGTAAGGAAAGCCCAACCATTGCCCTTAGCCCGATTGATACATTGGGATTTGGCCTGTATACAACACCTGACAAAGATTCTCCTAGTTGAGGGGGTAAAGTACTAGATGGGAACGAGGCAGGAAGGCCACCTGTTGTTTCCTCTCTATCCATATGATAAGCGACTCCTCCTCCAAATGCGTTTAAATCCAAGCCGGGTGCCAAAGGAATACTGGGAGAAATATTAACTAAAGCATCAACAAGAAAGTAACGGAAGTTGTCTCTTTTCCCAAATATCCCAAGTACAGTAATACCTGTTTCTCCTGCAAATTCAACTCCTTCAAATTTGGCCGAAACCATTCCCTGAAAGCCTGTACCATAACTATCTTCAGCGGTAGAAGTATCATCAAAAAAGATGAGTTCGCCCTTTATCTCCTTAACACCAGGAAAACTACCATTTAGATAAACACGCCTTACATTTAGCTCTTTATATTTCCAGCGATGAATACCATTCTCTTCCACTAACTCTCCTATAATATCTATTCCGCCTTCTGCCGAAACATTTAAAGCAGTTTCATTTCCGTTATCTTTGGTCAGTTTAATTTTTGCAGTAAAGGACAACACTCCTAGGTTACCTGCTGCCGTATTAACACTTAGGTTCTCAATCCCTAGTTCGAAACCTCCTAGGTTTGCACCAATTTCATCTGGAAAACTCCAGTTCCCAGGTGAGAAATAGGGTGCTTTATTTTGTATGACCAATCCTGAAAAAGCAATTTCAGGAACGTCCATAGACAATGCCCCATTGCCATCACCGGCTCCATCAATTAAAACCTTTCCGTTTAAAACGGCCTCTGCCTCGACTTCCTCTCCCACAATGGTGATAGAAACGCTACTGTTTCCATATATCTCGGCTTCAGCAGCCCATAACGGGACTTTGAACCCATTGCTAGGTGACTTGATGCTGAAGTTATAAATGTTATCGGGCATTATTTGGGCATAGTACTCTAAACAGTCATCTTGTGTTAAAGGAGCATTGTCAGCTGCACTAAGACTTTTTAGAATAGGAACATTAATAAACCCATTGAAACCTAACCCTGCGAGATTATTGGCAATAATGTCAACCCTAAAAGTATCTAGTGAAAATGCCCAGCCTTCCAGATGCTTACCTTCAGAAAGGGGCATAATGCCGCCCACTTCAGCTTGACCAGTGAAACCACGTCCATCGATAATAACGTTGTTGACAGAAATAGAGAGGTCTTCCGTCGAGCCTGAGCCACTACCAGAAAGGCTTTGCCCAGTGATCTTTCTAGGAATGACAGTGGTTAGTTCTTCTAAATAAAACCCTTTCCATAACGGGCTTGGAACTCCAGCGTTACTGACAAAAGGAGAATCATAATTGGCGGGGAAAGCAATACCTGTTGGCGATGCAGAAGAGGAAAAATCTAAGACTGCATTTTGGACTTCCCATTTGATATCTTCAGCCTTTGTTACAGCAAAGGGGTCAATTGATAAACCCACTATGAATTCCCCCCAGGCTGGCATAAGAGTTGTAAATTGGGCAGTCACACGTTCCGGATCTGGCTTTGGCTCAAGGGTTTGCTCATCAAGGGGGATTAAATATTCTCTGCAAAACTCGATTTCTGCGTCTATGCCCATCCCTGCAAACCCATTACAATCCCAACCTACAAAGGTATCGCCGCTACTGCCTTTTATCCTCAACTTAGCTGTATTATTGATCCTAATTTCAATATCTGAACCTAGTACTAGGTCAGTTGGGAACTGCATTCCGGTTGGCCCTAATGAAATATTTTCTGCTTTGAATACCAACCGGTCTCCAGTTGTCGGTATGGTCAAGATGAAATAGGCATTGAAGAAAGCCCCGTTAGGATTAAACTCAAACTGATCCAGATAGATGACGTAATCTGAGCCCTCAACTTCCTTGCTTAACGGAACTGGCTGCATATAACTTGAGATATCTAACTCATTAGTCTGTTCTATGCCGCGTTCGTTTACGATAGCCTCCAGAAAGTAAGCCCTATCGATTCCATTTATTTGTTCAAACCCTTGCTCATAGAGGAAGGAGATATGTTCCTGAAGCGTAAGGTTCTCTTCTGGCACCAACCCAAAGGAACTTGCGTTTGCGACAAGCATTGGCAATGAATAAGGGTCTAATCTTCTTGGTGAGATTCCTGAGCTCCTTTTTGGAATCGACACTGAACTATAACCATTAGAGCTGATATTGCAAGCATCCCTTACATCTGGGGATATTTCTGAAGCTATCCATTTCAACAAAGAGTCGACATTAGAATATAATTCAACCTGACTTTCAGAAAAGGATTCTATCTTTTCCAGGAGCTCCTCTTCTATCGTAGATATCTCTGTTGGAGATGAAATGGATTGTAGATAATTTTTTGCGCAAGAAAATTCTGTGTAAATTTTGTCGCATTTGTATAAATCAACATGCTTTTCTTCTAACTCAACATGATCCGGGTTCCTTGCTAAGTGTATGCCTAACTTCCTGGGCTCTTCTACAAACTCAGATGACATCCCTTCTGCGAAGTATTTATCGTTTTCTCCAAAAATAAACTCCCGCTCGTAGCCTAAAGTAGTCATCAGGCTTTCCATGTCCGAACGGATCCCAGTACATTTTGTATTGTAAACAGAGAGCGAATCATTTACAATAGATATTTTCGAACTGATGACCAACTCAATTAATGAATCCAGAGTTCCTTCTATTTGGTCTGCAAAATCCATTCCACTCTGAGTTGGAGCCAGCGGGCCTTCACATTCGTTGTTTATCCAACAATAAGGCGGGTAACCACCGGAAGGGTCACAAGGTTGCCCATTTTCATCTAATCCTACTTGATTACACCCCTGAGGATTGAATTGTGTGCCTGTTTCATGGTGGTTTCCTGCTGCATCAAACCCGTTTGGATCGTAATTTGGGTCAAATGGATCACCGTCACTATATCCAGGATATGGGGGAACCTGCGTATACGTACTATCTGCTCCAAACCCTCTCGGGTCCCATGGCTGTCCAGTAGAAGAATGAATGCCGTTCTCGTCAAATCCATCTGTAGACTGTACTGGCTGACAAATTTCTTCGCCTCCAATATTAACAGTATCTAGACTGAAATTGGGATAGTTAGCAGGATCATCTGAAATCCCATATACTGTACCCGAGAATATCTGATAAGATGGATTAACCGATACATTGCTAAACTCCACAGCAAGGCCCTTTTCCATAAAGGGCAATGGCAATATTCCCTCTCCTGAAAAATTGCCGCTGGAACCAAACACATCAGTTAAAAATACAGGAAAGCCATATACAAAGAAAATATCTCCAATCTCTGCACTGTCCAAACTGCCAGTTCCATAGTTGGGAGGGGAAAAAGAATCACCACAATTATAGTTTGGCAACGACACAGGGAGGGTATCAATTTGTTCAGGTATCACAGCTCCACTGATCGCTATTTCCCCTACATCTACCCAATTACAATAACTAATATTTAACACACTTCCTACGACCAGCCTTATTTGAAACTCAAGTACTTTATTAGGCAATAATAAAGAATCAATTCCGAAGGAATTACCTGACGTAACTTCTGACATCATCCAAGGAGAAGGTAAGCTATCAGTTAGTGTTCGCCAACGAATATGATAAGCAATTCCTAATGCCATGCTTGCCTCAGGACCGTCCCAAAAAATGGTGGGCTCATTGAATTGTGACTCCCCTACTATGCCGTCAAAGCTAACATTTATCAAATTATTACACAGTTCGGATTGTCCACTGGGGTCACGTCTTGGTATTTGTGTGCGGACTTTAACCGGTAGCCAATCACTAAACAACTTTAGTCTCTCGTCGCAGACTCTCCTTAATTCAAAATCGTATTTACTGCCGGGCATCAGGCCTTCTATGGTGACGCCCATCCTACGGTTTACATTTAAATATTCCCAAACGTGAAATATTCCATCTTCGTTCTGTCTGAACCTTATTTCATAAGTATACTTGCCAAATGGGTCAATTGGCTCATTCCATGAAAAAGTAGCCCACGTTGGACCTTCTTCCTCCACTTTAAATGAAAAAGGGGCTTCACACTCTGGGAACTGAATGTCGGAAAGATTATCACGAACACCTTGACCTGTCAAGATATGATAAAAGAACCCTATTGTAATCGTAAGCAAAAAATATGATTTTTTCATTTCTACCCATTTTTCAAATAAAAAACTCATTCGCTACAGCAACTATTCAGAACGCAGGTATTTTAGATCGGGACAATCCTCTAAATCGGATTATTTCTCTATCCTATCCTTGCTCAAAGAATAAATCCCTGAGGAACTCTACAGGCATAGACAAAACATTAGCCCCTTGAGAATCTACTCAAGTTTCTATCCACCATACTACAACTATGCAGGAAATACCCTAGCCATTTAGTTAGGGCTTCTAACTATGAATACCATCCATCAAGTTGAAAAAGTTGATATAAAATTCAAAATCAAGACTAGGGTACAGAATAGAGCACCACAGAACAGACATTATATACAATGTCTTGAACCAACCAAAGCCCTATGCTCTAACTTTTGAAAGTCAGGACATTAAATTTATTGGAGCAACTTAACCTGTACTGGACGCTATCGTTTCCTTTTACAAGGCTCTTTGCTGACTACTGAGTACTGAAATTAAATTAAGTGGAAATTTGATTTCAGGAAGAAGTAACAACAAATGAAACCAGTAAGAGGTAGTACTCTTTCCAGCATTGATTCCCCAGTAAACGAGTGTGCAATATTGAGCGTTTGCGCGAAAATCAAAAAATAGAACCTGATCTTATCAGTAATCCTATGAGTATTCTTGCAACTATTCAATATTGTAAATTTATATTTCTTTAGTGAGATTCCAAAAAAATTAAAAGCTTTTTTTGAAAAAAATCGTAGCTTAATATGTGCACCACTAAGTACCTTTTTCAGCACCTGATATCTCTTTTAATACTCTCAAGTAATAAAGATTAAGAATTAGACTGTTCAATTACGGTCTAAAAAATGCCATTGATGTTGATCGACCCTTTCTAAGCATATCAAACAAAGATTCAGCTTAGCAATGGCAGCTCCCCCCTAAACCTCCGCCACCAAATCCTTAGGCACCCATCCCACCGTCGTATCACTCAGCTCCACCTTATACCAACCACTAATTTCATCCAGTATAGTCACGGTCTCGCCGCCGTAGAGGGTCAGGACGGGCTCGCTTTGGGCATCGGGGGCCACGTGCAGGGGCGTTTCTTCTGCCATTAGGACGGCTTTGTGGTGGTAAAACTCCTGCTGCGCCCGACCGTAGGCGAAGCCGAAGGGCAACAGGCAGAGAAACAGGGCGGTGATACCCGCCAGGAAACCGGCTTTGCGCTGCCGGCGCTGTGGCGCAAATTGCCAGGCGGCCAGTCCGCCTACGCCCAGCCAAAACAGCAGGAGGCCGAGCACAGCCCAGCCCCGGGTGCGCATCAGCTGCTGCACAGAAAGCCAGGTGCGGACGACGCCCGATTGACGGATTTGAATATTCGAAGCTTCGAGTTTTTCCTGTACCAACGCCAGATTGGTCTGTACCTGCTCGTTGGCGGGATCGAGCCGGAGGGCACGCTCGTAGTTGAGGACCGACATGGGCAGGTTGCCGTTTCGGTAGTAGGCGTTGCCGAGGTTGTAGTAGAGCGCCACACTTTCGAGCCCATCGGCACGTAGGGCTTCGTACCGGCTGATAGCGGTTTCGTAATCTTTTTCGTGGTAGGCATTATGACCGGCTTGCAGCAGCTGTTGTGGTGAAGACGGTGCGGCCAGCAGCCCAATGCCTATTCCAAACCATGCAATGAATACCATCCACTTTTTCATCATTATTGCTCGTCGTTTTGTTTTTCTGGTGTTGGTGGTTGCTCCGTGGTGGCTGCAGGGGGAGTGCCGGGCAGGCCCTGACTAGAGGGTGTAGCTGGGGATACGGGCAGGCCCTGTCCTTTGGCAGGATCAGGGGAAACGGGCAGGCCCTGTTCCGGAGAATTGGCTGGGGATACGGGCAGGCCCTGTCCTTTGGCAGGATCGGGGGGAACGGGCAGGCCCTGTGCTTTGGCAGGATCAGGGGGAACGGGCAGGCCCTGTCGTTTGGCTGGATCGGGGGGAACGGGCAAGCCCTGTACAGGGGGTATGGCAGGGGCTTCAGCCGGTCTTTCCAGAGCATCTTCTGCTTCCTCATCCAGCCCCATGGCGGAAGGGGGTACTTCCAGACTGTCCTGCGCCAAAGAATCAACAGCAGGGGCAGCGGGTTTGGGCAGCGGCTTCAGCACCCGTTTTTTCTCCGGGCTGAACAAATCCGGCAGGCTGTCGGGCCGGTATTGCGTTTCCCAAAAGAAGCCGTCCAGCTTGAGCGTACTGTGATTCGTTTGCCCCATCGGCAGCATCTCGGCCTTGGGCTGATTGAAAAATGTGATCTTTTCCACCTCATTATTCCCAAAGTACAGCATCATTTCGCTGCAGATGGTCTTATTGACGCCCACATAGCCGCCATCGTCATCCAAAGCGTAGTACACGGATTCCGCGTTGCCGTTCACTGCCATCCGCCGGAGTTCTTCTTTTTTGAAAAAGGCGGTCACGTGCTTGCCTTTGACCTGATTGAACATGAGCTCATCGGGAGAGTTGACAATCAGGGCATTATTGCGGAGGAAAATGCGGTCAATACTGCCCTTGTTGAGCAAAATATTGACTGTATCGGCATTAAACTGTGAGGTGTCGGCCCAAACGATGGGCTCCCGGAACAGCCGGAAGGTGGAATCCCGCGTACTGTACGACAGGGAATCACAGATGGCCTGCATGTCCGTTTTGAAAATGCGCACATCTGGATAGGCCCGCAGCAGGCGGGCACTGTCGGTGACAAGGGTTTCCGTGATGAGGGTGTCGGCAATGAGGGAGTCCATGGCCAACGTATCCGTAGCCAGGGAATCAGCAAACAGCGTATCGACCGTGATAACGGTCTCCACAATCAGGGTATCGAAAACATCCTGCAGCGCCAGCAGGGTATCGGATGCCATAAATAAGGAGTCCCCATCCACAATCGTGATGAGCAGCGGCCGGCCATTGCGCCCCCCAAAGGCTTTGAGGTAGTCCGCTTTCCGGTCATAGTCGGCCGTATCGCACATAATGGTCAGGTCTTCGGAGGTATCCCGCCAAATCACCGAGCCAGTGGCGATGCCAATGCCCCGTTCCTCGCTGTAGTCCACCTGATCGGCTTCCAGCAGCTGCGGCGGATCACTGATGCGGGAGCGGCCACGGGTGGAATAGGTCTCCTGTTTGGCATCATAGACGATCTCATCAGCAGCAATATCCTGTTTATCATCTTTGTAGCGGGCATTGCCCACGAGTACTGTGCGGTCGGCTTCCTGACTGTACTCGATCACATCGGCGGTGGCTTCCCGTTCGTTTTCTTTGAAAATGGCATTGCCGCGCAGGATGTACACCTCCCGGCTGCCATCGTAGCGGATGGTATCGGCCAGGGCCAGTTGGTCGCCCTTTTGGTACTGCGCATTTTTGGTGAATTCCGCTACGTTGTTCTCGGTATCGTAAAACCCGTCTTCGCAGTACAGCTTGGTCGTATCGCTGTCGATCAGGGTGGGCCCCAGGAAGTCCACCACTTTGGTTTCCGTATTGAAGCCCAGCGTGTCCGAAAGCAGCGTGAAGGCCGAATCAATCACAACGACGCTGTCTTTGAAGTAGATTTGCCGCTCGTCCACGTAGTAGTAGCCTTTTTTGCTGGTCAGCTGCGTACTGTCGAGGGTAAGGGTCGCTCCATTATTGTAGGTCGCCAGCTTGAGGTTGAGGTCGTAGGTCAGGCGGTCGGTGAAGAGGCGCTGATCGCCCTTTTCCAGGATGACATCCCCATAGAGTTCGGCTATGCGGGTCGCCCCGTCGTAAACGGCAGAGTCTGAGAAAACATTGAGGGAATCCCCCTGCTGAATAATCACATCGCCATTGGCATACACGCGGGTTTGGTTCTCGATACGGGCGGTATCGCAGTACATGTACACGCTATCCTGCCGCAGCTCGACATTGCCGTTGAGCTTCTGAATGACCGTATCTCCCGACTGAATGTACTCAAACAAGTCGGCGTGGTCCACCTCTACTTCCTGTTTGGCTGTATCCTGTGCCGGAGCAGCGGGCTGTTGCCCAAATGCCGGGAGGGCCAGTAGCAGCAGCAGTGCAATCCAGTATATTTTCGGGTTCAATAATGGCATAGCTTCTTCCATGAGGTGCAAACTTCCGACTTTCCCCGCACTTCCTTGCGAAAAACGGGCCGAAATCTCCTCGAAAACGTTGGGAAAGGGCTTCCCGCTTGCTTCCCGGAACGGGTTAACCCTTTTTTAACGTTGTGAAGAGGCAGACCATCGCCAAAATCAGCTCAAAGAACCAGATTTGTGCGGACTCCCCACCCATATAGGTTGTAAATCCCCCATTCGTCAGTATATTTGTGCCCTTACAAAACTACAGCAATGAAAGTATCTCTGAACTGGCTGAAAGAGTATATCGATATAGACCATAGCCCCAGGGAAGTCTCGGCTATGCTCACAGGCATTGGACTGGAAGAAGAAGGCATGGAGCGGGTGGAAAGCATCCGCGGCGGGCTGGAAGGCGTGGTCGTGGGGCATGTCCTCGAATGTGGCCCACACCCTGATGCCGACCGCCTGTCCCTGACCAAAGTGGATGTAGGTGGGGAAGCGCCCCTGCAGATCGTCTGCGGCGCGCCAAATGTAGCACAGGGACAGAAAGTGATGGTGGCTACGGTGGGGACGACTTTGTACCCCGTTGGCAGCGAGGAGCCGCTCACCCTTAAGAAAGGTAAGATCCGCGGGCAGGTCTCCGAGGGCATGATCTGCGCAGAGGACGAGCTGGGCACCGGCACGAGCCACGATGGCATCCTGGTGCTGCCGGAAGATACCGCTGTGGGGACCACCGCACGGGCGTACTTCAATATCGAAATCGACCACGTTTACGAGATCGGGCTGACGCCCAACCGCTCGGATGCCACCAACCACCTGGGCGTAGCCAAGGACCTGGCGGCCTACCTCAAAGTCAACCACAGCCACAACGATGGCGTGCACCTGCCTTCTGTCGACGGCTTCAAAGCAGATGACCATAGCCTGCCGGTCAGCATCGAGGTGGAAGATGCCGAAGCCTGCCCGCGCTACGCCGGCCTGACGCTGAAGGGCATTACCGTCAAAGAGTCCCCCAACTGGCTCAAAAACCGCCTGCTTTCTATCGGGCTGCGGCCCATCAATAATGTGGTGGACGTGACCAACTTCGTGCTGCATGAGCTTGGGCAGCCCCTCCACGCCTTCGACCTGGCGAAAGTCAAAGGCCACAAGATTGTCGTAAAGGCTTTGCCGAAAGGCACCAAA
>JANSXW010000149.1 GCA_024742755.1 bacterium
GGACATGGCAAGTGGCAAACACGGCGCCACCACCGAAAATGCAAAGCGCTACATCGACTTTGCTGCTGAAAACAACATCGGAGCCGTCCTGGTGGAAGGCTGGAATACCGGCTGGGAACACTGGATCGGCTTTGAAGACCGTGAAGGCGTCTTTGACTTTGTAACCCCTTATGAAGACTATGACCTTGAGGAGGTGGTCCGCTACGCTAAAGAAAAAGGCGTGGAAATGATCATGCACCACGAAACCTCAGCCGCCCCACGTACCTACGAGCAGCAGCTGGATACCGCTTACGCCCTTATGCAGCGCCTGGGCATTCACAACGTAAAAACAGGCTACGTAGGCAAAATCATACCCGCTGGCGAATACCACCACGGGCAATGGATGGTCAACCATTACCGCAAGGTGCTGGAAACGGCCGCCGAATACGAAGTGGCTGTCAATGCTCATGAGCCCATCAAGGCTACCGGCATACGGCGGACATTCCCCAATGCGGTTGCCCGGGAAGGCTTGCGCGGGCAGGAGTTCAATGCCTGGTCTGTGGAAAGGGGCAACCCGCCCAACCATCTGCCTACCGTAGCCTTCACCCGCATGCTGGCTGGCCCAATCGACTTCACGCCGGGCATTTTCAAGATGAAGCTGGCGCCTTACAAGGAAGAAAGCCAAATCAATACTACCCTGGCTCATCAGCTGGCGCTTTATGTGGTCATTTACAGCCCGGTGCAGATGGCGGCTGACCTGCCGGAGCACTACGAGGACCATCCGGCCTTTGAGTTCATCCGGGAGGTGGGCGTTGATTGGGAACAGAGCAAGGTGCTCAACGGTGAGGTTGGCGACTACGTGACCATCGCCCGTCAGGAGCGCGGTACTGATCGCTGGTTCCTGGGCAGCATTACCGATGAGCAGGAGCGTTCCCTTGAAGCTTCACTGGAATTTCTGCCTGCGGGGTCCAATTACAAAGCGACCCTCTACCGGGATGGAGAGGGCGCCCACTGGGACGAGAACCCTTCTGCCTTCCTCATCGAGTCTTTCCTGGTGGACCAAAGCACCACTCTGAAGTTGGACCTGGCGCCGGGAGGCGGCACAGCCGTTACATTAGAACCCGCCACAGCGGAGGACGAGGAGCGACTGCAGACTTACCGATAACCGGTCAGAGCCAGGGGGGTACGCTTAGTGCTATCCCCGGGCTGCTGCTGAGACAACTGTATTTCGTACCGTATTTGTCAAAGAATCCGTTATCTTTGACCGCATATGAATTTCCCGTATTTCATAGCAAAGCGGGTTGCCGGCTCCGGGCAGGCATCCTTTTCGCGCCTGATCATTCGGATCGCAGTCGTGGCCATTGCGCTAAGCGTGACGGTCATGATTTGCTCCAATGCGCTGATTGCCGGGTTTAAGCAGGAAATCCGGGCTAAAATTTTCGGTTTCTGGGGGCATATCCATATCACAGATACGGACATCAATCAGTCCATGCTCGAAGCCTTTCCCATCAAAAAAGACCAGGATTTTTATCCGCACCTGGATACGATCAGGGGCATCTCCTACCGCATGCAGGAACCCTTCATGGGCAAGCGGTTGGAACGGACGTACACCACAAAGGGAGGCATCCGGCACATTCAGGTGTTTGCGATCAAGCCTGGAATCATTGAGGCGGGCAAGGGCGAAGATCAGGACATCGAAGGCATCATTCTAAAAGGCGTGGGGGAGGACTTCGACTGGGCCTTTATGGATCAGTACATTAAGCGGGGCAAACGGTTGTCGCTGCCTGAGGAGGAAATGTCGCGGGATATCCTGATCTCTGCCCAAACGGCCAAACGCCTGCAGGTCGATACCGGGGATACCTTTATTGTCCACTTTGTGGAGAAGGGCGAACAGTTGCAGCGCCGTTTTTACGTCAGCGGAGTTTACCGGACCGGGCTGGAAGAATACGATCAGAAATTTGCCCTGGTGGACATTCGGCAAATACAGCGCCTGCTGGGCTGGACGGAAGATCAGGTTAGTGGTTTTGAAGTCTTTATTGATGATATTGACGACCTGGATGCCTTCACGGATTACATTTACTACGAGGAGCTGCCTGCTGACCTGTACGCAGAAAGCATCCGCCGGAAATTGCCGGAGATATTCGACTGGCTGGACCTGCAAGACATTAATGAGGTCGTCATCCTGTCGCTGATGGTCATTGTAGCGATCATCAATATGGTCACAGCGCTGATGATCCTTATTTTGGAGCGCACCAATATGATTGGCACCCTGAAGGCGCTGGGGACTTCCAACTGGGGCATTCGAAAGGTTTTCCTTTACTACGCGGGCTATATCATTGTAGTGGGGCTGTTTTGGGGCAACCTCTTCGGCATTGGGCTGTGCGTGCTGCAGGATCAGTTTGAGCTCATCCGTTTGTCAGAAGAAAACTATTATCTGAGTACGGCGCCGATTGCACTGCAGGCTTTGCCTATTTTGATGATCAATCTGGGTACCCTTGTCATTACGCTGGTCTTTCTGTTACTGCCTTCCTACCTGGTGAGCAGCATAAGCCCGGTCAAAGCCATTAGGTTTAAGTGATGAGAAATTGTATGTTTGTGGACGAAGTCCGATTCCTCAAATTGACCAAGAGCAGCCATGATCCGGTACTACACCAAAGAGGACAGAACGCTACGGGAGCTTGAAGAGCCGCAGTATGGCTGCTGGGTAAACATCTCCCCACCTTTCAGCCACGAGGAACTGGAAGAGCTTTCTCAGCAATTTGACATTCCACTTGACTTCCTGACCGACTCCCTTGATATTGATGAACGATCGCGCTACGAGCGGGAGGACGACATCCGCCTCATTGTGGTGAACACCCCTATTCTCAATGAAATAGAGGAGGAAAATGACGCCATTTACATCACCGTGCCGATCGGCATCATTCTGACGCCAGACCAGTTTATCACGATTACGGCTTACGAAAACCCGGTCCTGCAGTTGTTCCTGGACGGCAAGGTCCGCGGTTTTAACACTAAGGACGAAAGTGCGTTTGTGCTTCAAATCATGGAGCAGAACGTCTACCGCTTTCTGACTTGCCTGAAAAAGCTGAACCTCAAGCGGAACCTCATTGAGAAAGAGCTCTACGACTCCAGCCGCAACAAAGAACTCAAGCAGCTCCTCAGCATCGAAAAGAGCCTGGTCTACTTCGTGAACTCCCTCAGTGCCAATGAGCTGTTGAAAATGAAGATGAAGCGCACGGATTTCCTTAAAATCCGGGATGACGAAGACAAATCTGACCTCTTCGAAGATATCATCATCGACAACAGTCAGGCCCTTGAAATGGCGAACATCTACACCAATATCCTGAACGGGACGATGGATGCCTATGGCTCGATCATCTCCAACAACCTCAATATCACCATCCGTCGGCTCACGCTGATTACCATTATCCTGATGGTGCCTACGCTGGTTGCCTCCTTTTATGGGATGAATATCCCCCTGCCATTAGAAGGGAAACCCTACGCCCTGCCGGTCATCGTTGCGGTGTCGATAAGCCTTAGCCTGCTCGTCACCTGGTACTTTCAACGTAAACGTCTGTTTTAGGAACAGTCCGAATCTTGTTAATTGTTATTCGTTTTTTTGGTATGTGACACTTAAGCTGTACCTTGCATAGTATATTCATCCCCCCTTCACAAGAGAAAACGCCCAGCTACCCCAATTCGGGGGCACATTCATCCATTCGACCAGCATAAACAGCATTAAGGCCGTTACAAAAAGTGACGGGAAAACGTGGTATAAGCCGGAGGGAGCTTTCCGGCATATTGAATTCGATAAACAATGAGGCTACACATTATTTACTTCACTGCCCTGGCGGTTCTGTTGCTGGGGCAGATGCAGGCGCAACCTGCAAAATGGGAAGGCGGTTTCCTGGCCGGCCTTTCGGGCTATCAGGGGGAGCTCACTGAAACGTTGTTCCCGGAGCTGGACGAAACCGGTGGGCTGTACGGCTTCCTGGCCCGCTACCACCTGCATCCCGAGTGGGCCATTCGCACCCATCTTACCTACACGGAACTGAGCGGCGTAGACCTGCCCCGCTTCACGAAAAGAAATTTTAGCTTTCAATCCTCCATTGGCACCGCTGCCCTGGCGGTTGAGTGGGAGCCCTTCGGGCAACGCCGGTATCCGGGGCCACGGCAGTTCAAACGGGTCTTTTCTCCTTATCTGTACATCGGCGGCGGCTGGGTAGGGTATACCGCAGACGCAAAATTCGACAGAGCCAACACGGAATTCAATTCAGAGGGGATTGCCAAAGATCAGGCTCAGTCCTACCCAAAGCATAGTTTTCTGCTGCCTGTGGGCGTAGGGCTCAAAGCCGATGTTACCCGCAGTATGGTGGTGGGCTTTGAATTTAGCACAGCAACGGCCTTTTCTGACCATCTGGACGGCATCAGCGAAGCCGGGAACCCTGCCACGCCGGACTGGCTGCCTTCGGGGGCGCTTACGGTTACGTTCCGGCTGTTGCCGAAAGATCAGGACAAGGACGGAATTGCAGATGAAGAAGACCATTGCCCAAAGATCAAAGGCAACTGGTCGGCTTTTGGCTGCCCGGATGAAGATGGCGATGGGGTGGAGGATCTGGAAGACCTCTGCCTGGGCGAGCCTGGGCCGCGCAGCCTCAATGGTTGCCCGGATACGGACCTCGATGGCATTGCAGACCGGGAGGACCGGTGCCCCGACACCCAGGGCAGCAAACAAACCCAAGGCTGCCCGGATTCCGATGGTGACGGGCTGGCAGATTTGGACGACCACTGCCCAAAGTTATCCGGCCCTTTGGGGCGCTTCGGTTGCCCGGTCCTGGATACCGATGCCGATGGCTTGCTCGCCGATGAAGCAGTGGTCTGTCAGGGCAGTGCAGCAGCTGCACAGCTTAAAAGCCTGGAAGAGACCTACACGCCCCTGTTTGAATGGCTGAAACAACTCCGCGTTCCCGCCAAAAAGCCGCTGCCTGAAGATCTGCCCCTGCCCGCTGTCCTGCCTTCGCAGGCTACCGGGGTATTCAACTTTTGAATAATTTTTCAAAAGAATTTGTACCTTTCCCAAGACAGAAACCTGCCCGGGGCAGATTTTATTGACCAAATATCAACCAAAACAGATATGTCTTCCAGAAGGAAATTTATAGAAAAAGCGCTTGGTGGTGCCATCGGGCTGACTGTTGCGCCATCCCTGCTTCGGGCCAAAAGCGGAGAAAAGGCTGAAGGCCCTGTTGTGCTCTCTACCTGGAATAATGTCAATGCCAACCGGGCAGCCTGGGCAGCTTTAGCTTCCGGAAAATCCGCTTTGGATGCGGTGGAGGAAGGCGTAAAGACGGTTGAAGCCGACCCAAAGGATATGTCTGTGGGGTACGGCGGGCGGCCGGACCGGGACGGCAACGTCACCCTTGATGCGAGCATTATGAACGCTGCGGGAGACTGCGGTTCGGTTTGCTTTTTACAAGACATTAAGCATCCCATTTCAGTAGCGCGGAAGGTCATGGAAGAAACGCCCCACGTCATGCTGGCAGGTGCAGGAGCCCGTCAGTTTGCGCTGGAAAATGGGTTTCAGGAAGAAAATTTGCTCACACCGGAAGCAGAGAAAGCCTGGAAAGCCTGGCAAAAAGAAGCTAAGTACAAGCCCATTATCAATATTGAGAACCACGATACCATTGGAATGCTGGCTATGGATCAGCAAGGAGACCTCTCCGGTGCCTGTACCACCTCCGGGCTCGCCTTCAAGATGCATGGCAGGGTAGGAGACTCTCCGATTATCGGCGCAGGCTTGTTCGTTGATAACGAAATTGGTGGTGCCGTGGCTACCGGTATGGGCGAGGCCATCGTAAAGGTGTGTGGCTCCTTTCTGGTAGTGGAGCTGATGCGGCAGGGCCGTACCGCCGAAGAAGCCTGCAAAGCGGCGGTGGAACGGGTCGTGAAAAAACAGAAAGGCCATGAGGAGTTCCAGGTGTGTTTTCTGGCCTTGCGCAAGGACGGCACCTACGGAGGCTATGCCTTGCATAAGGGCTTTACTTATGCGATCTCCACCAGTCCTGAACCAAAAATTGCCCAAAGCTCCTTTTACTTATCCAGGTAAACATAGTTCCTATTCTTTTGATTGGACTGTTTAGGTACAACCTGATGCTGCCTGATGCTTTTTTTGCGCTTGCTCCGCTATGGAGCACTTTGCGGAGGTGCTCAGCTTATCCAGGTGTGACTAACTTTCAATGTTGTTTATCTGTTTGGATATCAGGTTGTTGTGTTATAGTATTTCGGGCAGGGTGATAAAAAGCACCACAATATCGGCTAAAATTATCATAGATAAAATACATTAATCTAAAACCAAACGCCTAAATTTGGTCTCGCTTGGAAAACCCGGCTGTTTGCTGTGCGCAAAGGTGAAAGCCCGGGGATAAAAAATCTCCTCTTTGGAGGCTTTTTCTTTCAGGCGTGAGTGGTTGCACAGAACTGCGGGAAATAACGAAGCGAGCTTTACGTTTGTGGATTATGGCCTGCTGTTGATGTTCAGCCACCAAGAGCTTTAGAGGTACAGAACTACATATTGTTGGATTGAGGTTGGAATGCCGGGCCGCCCGTCATTTCCTAATGACCTTTATGTGCACCGCTTATTCACTGTTGTTGGTGAATGGCACGCTATCCTCACCTGTTCAATTGTTTGTACTGCACTTTCTTACGCATCTTGGACATTATTATATGTTATTTTTTATAATTAATGACAGATCATTCGTTTTTCGAGCGTATAAATTTTCTAAATTTGCGCATCTCAAAAACTCATCCCATGACGCGACTTAAGTACAAGCTATTGTTCCTGGTTCTCGCAGCGGCTGCCAGCCTTAATGCTCAGCAGCTTTCCTTATTTACGCAGTACCGTGAGAATGCCACGGTGATCAACCCTGCTGCTGTTGAGAGCGATTTCCTCGCCTTTGGTCAGAATATCTCCTTCGGAGCTTCCTACCGTGCCCAGTGGGTGGGTTTGGAAAATGCGCCTACGACGCAGACCCTGCGAGGTTCCTATATACATACACGCGGATCAGGCGTTACGTTCATGGCTGGTGGTCATGTGATCAATGACCAAACCGGGCCAACCGGGTTTACCGGGGCTTATGGCCGTATAGCCGGTATCGTATCCGGTGATCCGGAGACGGGTGGTTTTGTCGTCGGGCTTAGCGCCGGTGCCGTCAATTTCCGCGTTGATGCTTCTCAGATCCGCTTGCGCGAGCAGGGGGATATCGTCGGTACCACCGATCAGTCTCAGTTCTTTCCGGATGTGGGCGTTGGCCTGTATTACTACCGGATGGTGGGCCGCAACGACAACATGATCTACGGTGGATTGTCTGTCCCTCAGGTGTTCGGGCTTGACCTGACCTTCCAGAACGAAGAAGGGGAGTACAGCACCAAGCGCGTGCAGCACTACTATGGTATGTTTGGTTTTTATGCCTTCCTTAATGACAATAGCTTCCTGGAACCCTCGGTATGGATCAAATACACAGAGGGCGCACCAACAAACGTTGACTTCAACCTGCGGTATTTCACGCCGGTCAACTTTTGGGTGGGCGCAGGTGCCTCCACCGCCGGTAATGCGCACCTCGAAACAGGTGTAATGCTGGGCGACCTTGCTGGTTACGAGAATACCTTCAGAATCGGATATGGTTTTGATTATTCCTTCAGTTCCTTCGGCCCCTCCGCAGGTGCAACCCATGAGATCAACCTGACGATGTCGCTTTATCGCTAGTAATGGCCGAACAACGACAAACACTTATACTGCTATACTCTAACGGACCAACACCAGGTATGGTGGCCCACTAAAAAATTGTGAAAGTCCCATGAATTTTCAGATCATACTTCCCAATTTCGATACCCTCATGAAAAAACGACTTCTTTCCCTTGCCTTGTTCTTATTTTTCGGGGGCGTACTTTCGATGCAGGCTCAAAACGTGGCCTACACGATGTACTTTGAGCAGCCGGAAAATCCGCCTTGTCTTGATGAAGAGATATGCATTGATGTGACGGTGCAAAACTTCTCCAACATCGCTACAACGGATTTCAACATTCTGTGGGACTCCACCGCTTTTGAATTTGTTCAGGTCACAGGGTTCAACCTGCCCGGGCTGACGGCGGCCAACTTCACAGAAACCAGCGCCGGCTCCCTCAATATGATGTGGGAAGTGGAGGATTGCAGTACCATTAACGATGGTGAGGGAGTGACCCTCGACGATTGCGACAATACCTGCCGTCCGGTTATCTTTCAACTCTGCCTCCGGGCGATTGGCACTTACGGAAGCTCTACAACCGTAACGGTTGGCCCCAACCGCTACACCACCAAGGACAACAGTAACTGTGTCAACACACAAACTTTCGTGGAACCCGCTTTCGTATCCACTTGTGTGCGCCCGTTTATTGTCGATATCGGCAGCGGGCAGGGCAATGAGGGCGACCTCGTTTGCATTGACTTTTCTGTTACCGGGCTTGACAGCTTGTCTTCCTTTCAGTTTCCCGTCGTTTGGGACTCTACGCTAGCCTCCTTCGAAAGTGTGATCATTCCACAAAACCTGCCCAACTTCGGGCCGGGCAATATTGGTAACCCGCAAACCGCCATGGGCGTACAGGAAGGAAGCATTACCGTTTCCTGGGGGGCTCCACCTCCTGCAAACCTGCTTTCGCTGGCAGACTCTACCCTCATATTCCAGCTGTGCCTCCGGCTTAAACCGGGGTCCTGCTCCAGAGATATTGATGTGTCCATCGCCGATGTGCAGCCCGGGCAGCCATTTTTCCGCCCGGAAGCGACCAATGATTTCATGAACGGCTTCTCCAATATTCAGGTTGGGCAAAACCCTGGCTTAATTGAAGTGGGGACCTGTAACCCTGCAGGGGTGCAGGTGGTTGCCAACTGTGGTGCTCCGGTAACGGTCAATGATCAGATTTGTGTAGCGGTGGAAGCCGGCGGCAATTTCCAAAACGTAACAGACCTGGGCTTCCTCATGCAGTGGAATACCAGCATCCTGCAATATACGGGTGTTCAGGGCTTTGACCTGCCCGGCCTTAACGCTACCGGCTTCAACGAACTGAATACCCAAAACGGCATTCTGGGCTTCGAGTGGGATGGCTCTGCTCAGACCCGGAACGAGGGAGATGTGATCTTCGAAGTATGCTTTAATGTGATTGGACTGGGAGGCAACAGCCCTTTCCAGTTTATCAATAATAATGCAGATGTGGGCCAAATCAACAACGGCCCCAATATCGGTATCAACCCTACCAACTGCGAAGTGACCGTCAATCAGCCTCCGGGCGTGGTGATGGAACTGACCGGCGGGCTGGAAGGGCAGCCGGGCGATACGCTTTGCTTTGACTTCACCGTAACCAATTTTACAGAGGTGGAGGACATGCGCTTCAGCATCGTGTGGGAACCGGAAAACCTGGAATACCTGATTGGAGTGGGCCCACAGAACATCAACCTACCCAATGGTGCCCCGGCACTGAATGCCCTGGGCTTTGCCAATGGCCAGATCCTGTTTGACAACTGGAACCCTCCTTCGCCTGTAACCCTGGCGGATGGCACTTCCATTTTTACCCTCTGCTTCCAAATTCCAGATGATGAGAACCTCGCAGGCACCTGTGACCTGGTACAGATTGCGAATGATCCGATTGTAGCCGAGGTCATCACTTCCAGTTCCAACAACGAAGATGTCGGACTGACTGGCATCGGCGGCGACTTTTGTATTCTCAGCCCCGATGGTTTCTGGCTGGTGGGAGGACAGGTAGAAGGCGACCTGCGGGACACCATTTGTGTGCCTTTCCAGGTCGGGCAGTTTGAAGACATTACAGGGGCTGACTTCTGCGTCAACTGGGCGCCGGGCTCCCTCAATTTCACCGAGTTTATTGACCCGGGGCTTATCCCGAACCTGAACTTTGACCTGGATGCAGAACCCGTGGGTGCTGCCTGTATCGATTTCACAAGCGCCGAGCCTTTGTCTGCTGTCGATTCCGCTGTGATATTTGAAATGTGCTTCGAGCTACTGGGGCCAGCTGATACCTGCTATGCCATATCGGTCAACGAAACGCCAAACCCAACCGTAACAACCGCCAATGGCCCGGGCAGCCTGCTGGATTTGCCCGCAGCGCTTTGCATCAATGATAAACTTTTCCTGGATACCACCATCATTACAGCGGTAAGCTGCCCTGGCGTTTGTGACGGGGAAGTTCAGCTGGTCGTTTCCGGGGGTGTACCGCCCTATACCTTTAGCTGGCAGACTGCGCCACCTCAATTTGGCAATACTGCTCGCTTCCTGTGTGAAGGCGATGTGGTCGTGACCATCCTCGATAACTCCGGGCTCTCGCTCACCGATACCATCACGGTTCCGGTGGGAGGAGCTGACCTTTTTGCGGATGTTGGCCCCGACCGTATAGCAAACTGCGGGGATTGCAGTACCGCCAACTTCATCAGTGCGATGGCTACACAGGTGTCTGAAAACCCAAATGTGGTGTACGAATGGACGGCTTCTCAGGGCGGTCAGATATGCGGCGCCACAGATAGCCGCTTCCTGCTGGCCATCGGGCCAGGTGTGTTCACCTTTGAGGTCCGGGACGACAGCAGCGGCTGTGTGATTACGGATACTTTGGAGCTGCTGGCACCAGCCTTGCCTTTGGTAGAGTTTGAGCAGGCAGACCCAGGACAAATTGATTGTAACAACCCCTCCATCATGCTCTCTGTAGTAGAGGAGGACAACGTGGATTATAGCTGGACCGGGCCAAATGGTTTCACTGCGGATACCAGGGAAATTATGGCCTCGGATTCCGGTACTTACGTGATCACCACCTCATTTATTGATAGCGGGTGTAGCGCTACGGATTCTGTTACGATAGATATTGATACCGCGCCTCCGTTCATTTTGGCCAGCCCAGGTACAGACTCTGTGTTTATCGGCTGTAATGACGCGGCGAACCTGAACGGTTTTGTAGCAGAGGATATCGCTGATTATACAGCCCGCTGGCTGGATGATACGGGCACAGAAGTAGCCAGTGGAGAGACCTTCTCTACCACTACGCCAGGCACTTATTTCTTCGAGGTCATCAATAACCAAAACGGCTGCTCTGCGCTGGATTCCACTGTGGTTTCAGCGGAAGCGGAATTGCCCATGGTTATGATTGACCAGGACGCAGCCATTAATTGTAATGGAGACGATGTGCAACTGAATGCGGTTGTCACCAACGCCAACCCCAACGCTGTACTGGCTGACTGGAGTTCTCCTGATGGCGGTCAGCTGGAGCCGGGAACGGAAGACCTGCTTACGCCAACGGTTACCGTACCGGGTACTTTTAACCTCACCATTACCGATGAGGCGACGGGCTGTACCGCTACGGATATGGTTACGGTGGTTTACGACACCATCCCTCCTGCCGCAGTGGCCGCAGTGGATGGCCTGATTAGCTGCGATAGCGAAACGGCATTGCTGGATGGCTCTGCTTCCGGTCAGGGCCCCAATGTAACCTACAACTGGAGAAGCCTGTCCCTGGGTGATGTGAGCGATAATATCACAGAGCCGGTTGGCGCACCGGGGCTTTATGTACTGACCGTACGCGATACCTTGTCCGGCTGTGTGGCCACCGATACGGTCCTCGTTGTACAGGATACGATGCCTCCGCTGGTGACCCTCACCCCGGCTCAGAACCTGAACTGTAACCGGGATACGGTAACCTTTGCGGCAAGTGTAGACCTTGACCCGGGTACCTTTACCATAGACTGGGGGAACAATATCTCCATTATTGAAGGTGATACCATCGGCCGGGTAACAGAAGCCGGGATTTATACCATTACGGTCACGAATGATATTACAGGTTGTGAAACCGTACTTACCCGGGAAGTTGATGACCTTGATGACACGCCCGAAATCGTGCTAGCCACAGATATGTTATCCCTTGATTGTAATAACCTGCAGGTTATGTTGGATGCCACCGGCTCCACGGTAAGTGATAGCACCGTGACGGTGCAGTATCAGTGGTCTGCAATCGAAGGCAGCCTGATTTCTCCATTGAACGGGCAAACGGTACAAACAGATGAGCCTGGTATTTATGTACTGACGCTGACAAATGTAGTCTCCAACTGTGTGGTAACGGATACCGTGGTGGTGGAAGACAATCAGGATACGCCAACGGCAATGGTGGTTGAAAACGAAGTAAACCTAACCTGTCCGGAACCGGTCGGTACGCTGGATGGTACCGGCTCTTCCACCGGAGATAATCTGATTTACATTTGGCAGATTATTGAAGGAGGAACGGTAGTAGACACCCTCGCTATCGGACCCAATGAAATAACAACATCAGTCTTCAACGAGGGCATTTATCGCCTTAGAATATTAAATACGGCTTCTGGCTGTTCGGCTGCCTCAGCTCCTGTGCAGGTAGAGGCTTTAGGTACGGTACCGCAAATCGTCTTTGGCGCACCTACAGATATTGGGGTATTGGACTACGATTGCAATACGCCTGATACCGTCAATGTGGAAGTAAGCTTGGCCAACGATTCTTTACTTGAGGAAACCAACCTGGTCTACGAGTGGTCTCCCGGTGTCATCTTTGACGGAGACTTTAGCACAGTTGGAATTTTGCAGCCAGGTGTTTACACCCTGATGGTTACAGATACGGTTTCCGGCTGTGTAGGTGAAAATGAAATCGTGGTAGAAGACATCCGCGAATTCCCGGAGGTAGTCTTTACCGATGAATCCCCTTCACTGACTTGTACAGCGTCCACCATCGCCCTTGATGCCTCCGGTTCTACTTTCCAACCGGATACCACCGTTTACAGCTGGATGGATATTGATGGCATGGAACTGGGTACGGATCCCACGCTTGAGGTCACAACCCCCGGCCAGTATCAGTTTATGGTGACGAACACGATAACCGGATGCTCAACGGTTGATACGCTTACCGTTAGTGAAGACACGAATCCGCCGGCTGTACAGCTGGAAGTACCGGAAGACTTTACCTGTATCACAGAAAATGTGCTGCTGAGCGCGGCACCAACGGGTGATGCGAATGACTTTACAACCGCATGGAGTGTTGAAGATGGCGGCACGGTTGTGCCCAATGACGGCACCCTGACTGCCAACGTAGACGCGCCGGGGACCTATCAGTTGACGCTGACTTCCAACCTCAATGGTTGCGATTCCACCGTGATCTTCGAAGTCGCTGCTGATACTACTGCACCGCAAGGCGAGATTGCCATGCCTGACTTCCTGGGCTGTCCCGGTCAAACGGTTACATTGGATGCCTCTCTATACGGCAACAACGGTGAGTTTGACATCGAATGGACCAGTACAGGGGGCAATATTTCCCCGGCTACCGGTTCCTTCCTCGTCGATGTGGATGATGCGGGTACTTACTTCCTGTCCGTTACCGACCCTGCCAATGGTTGCGAAGCCATGGATACGGTAACAGTGGAGCTCGATCCTGAAGCGCCCATGGCTGTGGGTACGGCCCCCGACAACATCCTGGGCTGTGGCGATACCCTCACCCTGGATGGTACCGGTTCTTCTGAAGGCATGATCTACGATTACGAATGGGTAGCAGCGGGCGGCATGGGTATGCCTCCGGTGCCCATTACCAACCTGACGGCTACGGTCGATGCGGTAGGCGATTACCTGTTCATCGTTACAAATACGAATACCGGTTGCGCTGATACTTCTGAGGTGGTTTCCATCCTGCCGGACGACAGCCTGCCGGACGCACTGGCACAAGTCGATAGCGTGTCCTGTGATGGCAATGCCTTCATCAGCGCTAACCTGCCGGATGGCGTGACCGGGCAATGGACCATCAACAGCGGTATCGGCACCCTGCAATCAGACTCTCTCAGTGCTACGGTGGTTACCGGGCTGGGCAAGGAACTGGTGGAGCTGACCTGGAGCCTTTCACAGGATGGCTGCCCTGACTTTAGCTCAAGCACCATCACGGTTGAACCGCAATTAGCTCCGGACGCTGCCAATGATATCATGACGGTCGATCAGGGTTCAAATCAGGCACAGGCCATCCTGCTGGCCAACGATATCCTGACCGGCGTTCCGGGTGTTACCTTTGAATTCACTAGCGAGCCAACACTGGGCGATGTGACAGATCAGGGAGACGGGGATGTAACCTACACCCTCACGACCAATCTCTTTGGTCCTGCACAAGATGCCTTCGGCTATGTAATTTGCAACGCGGATTGTCCAACGCTTTGCGATAGTGCTTCCGTGGAGGTGACCATTCAGCGCGACAGCATGGAGATTGAAACACCAAATGGTATCACACCAAACGGTGACGGTTTGAATGATGCACTGATCTTTGACCAGTTGATTTTGAACCCGGATGAATATCCGAATAACGAACTGATCGTCTTCAACCGCTGGGGCGACATCGTATTCCAGGCTCAGCCATACGGCAACGACTGGCAGGGCGAGAATATGGACGGCACAAACCTGCCTGACGGTACCTACTACTTTATCCTTCGACTGGATATTGGTGGTGGAGAGATCATCAAAGGCGATGTGACAATCCTAAGGTAGCATCCTGTTCATGACTAAAGCAAAGCCCGCCCTTCGCACTGTTGCGAAGGGCGGGCTTTTTAATTCAATTTTCCGGGCATCTAGCGTTTGATGAACTTCAAATGCACCCAAGGCAACCCTTCCCGCTTAATACTAATAAAATAAGGACCAGCCGCCCATTGGTCTATCGAAAGCGGCCCGGCATACACCGAAGCCTGGAAAACCCGCTGCCCCTGCGCATTAAAAACCATAATCCCTTCAATCCTCACCGCACTATCCAGAAAGAGCTGACCGTACGCCGGATTAGGAAAAACCCGGAGTCGCTCTATCTGTACCAGCCCCGTATGGCTAAGCATCACCTCAATCGGGTCAGAATACCCCCAGCAGAATGCCTCATTTTGAGCCCCCACCTGATAAATACCCTCCTCATCCGGCACAAAATAAGGCACCGTAGTAGTGTCCACAGGCACGCCTTCGTACAGCCAGATAAACAAACCACTGCTCGTCAGGTCGCAAAACAGCGTGTCCTCCACCTGCTGAATACCGGGGACAGGCAAGGGCGCTGGCACCTCACCCAGGATGAATGCCGTGTCGCACTGTCCGTTGCTGGCAGTAATTCCGTACACATCAGCCGGTATCAATAGCAGGCTCGTATCCGTAAAAGTGAGCCCCAGGTCTGTAATGGTGTAGATGTAACCCGGGCTTTGCTCCACACTAAGGACCAGGCTGTCGCCCTCGCAAAGTGGCGGGATGAAAGGCTGAAACTCCGGTGCGGGCGCGGCGGGCAGTTGCACCGCTTCCAGGACAGCAGACTCGGTTGTACAATCATTCAGAATGCCCAGAAAACTGTAGTGGCCAGGTGCGGGAAGAAGAAAGGACTCCATATCGGTATTCTCAATCAATACGCTGCCCGGCTGCTGCAGCAGAAGGACCGAATCAAAATCCGGATCCGCGTCAAAGGCAATTTCCATTGGCACGCCCGGACAAAAAGCATAGGCTGCTTCCAGCCCGGAAAAAGCAGGCAGTTCAGTGATACTGACCGTCAGGGTATCGGAATAAGCGGGGAAGGTCCCGGTATTGTTGACGAGGTAGTACTGCCCGGGCTCCTGAATGGTCAGGCTTGCCGTTGGGTCATCGGGTAGGGGAGTACCACTGTTTTCCCACATCCATCCCTCTCCGGCGATGGTGGCAGAGAGGGTGAGGGTTTCCTCTTCACAAAGCTGCACGCTTCCGCTTTGGCTCAGACTGGCTGAGAAAACCGGTTCGCTTTCAAAGCTCCAGCCCTCCGGTTGAAGGACGAATAGCCCATTCTCAGTATCAGAAGCGATAATCGTGCCGGAAGGAAAAAACGGATACACGCCCCAGCAGCCATCGTAACCCTGATAGTTGGTGTTCTGTGGATGGGTGTCGTAGTAGGCAAAGGAGGCCACGTTAAGCGGGTCGCTTATGTCAAAAATCTGCACGCCTTCGTGGTAGTAGGAAATGATGGCATAATCTCCCCGGATAAAAGGGTTGTGCGCGATAGAGCCGGTCGCCTGTGGTGCCAGCAATTCTGATTTGAAAAGGTCAACGACCTCCATTTCCAGCGGGTCGCTCACATCGACCATTTTCAGGCTGCGCCCAAAA